>DAIOFH010000107.1:0-13508 GCA_036745875.1 Planctomycetota bacterium
TTTATACTACTTGTTTTGGTTAAAACAATAAAATTGTTAATGAAAATCTTCACTGGTGGGTAATGGCCGGGTTTCCGGCTGGGATGGCGGTGATTTTGTATCGCACCACACGCGGGCGTTTTCCATGCATGGACATATGATATTCGAAATCGGCGGCCGATCCGGGGGCGAGCGACGACGGCTCGACCCCGAATTTTCCATTGACGATATGATCGTTTTCCAGGCTCTCTACTTTGAAGGTCACGGTGATGGAATCATAGCTGGTCACGCCGTTGTTCACGACCATGCCCTTGATGGATAGACCGGTCCGGTAGTCCGTTTTGACTTTTTCGGTAATGAAGACAAGGCCCATTTGCCGGGACCTGTCGTCGGCGGCGGGGATGACCATGACTTGGGTGCCGATGTCGAAATTAAGGTGGAGGAACGGTATTTCCATGGCGGACAGTTGGCCGGACGGCAATGCCAGCAGTACGAGTGCGACGCTAAGAAAGAGGCGATTCCTGTGCATGGCGTTCCTTCGTGAAGGGTTTATTTTCCTTTGGACTGGGCTTTTTCGGTGAACTTGGCTTTGTCGACGGCGAAGCGGGTGTGTTTGCCGCGTCCTACCTCGGCGACTTCATCCGCAATCACGATATCGAAGTCGATGCGTTTTCTATCGACGGCGGCGACTGTCGCTGTGGCTGTGACTTTCATGCCGATGGGTGTTGCCCCGCTGTGTTCGACATCTACGTGGGTGCCGACGGTGACCATGCCAGGATCAAGGTAGGGTTCCACCGCGCGCGCGGCAGCCAGCTCCAGGAGGGCGATCATCATTGGTGTTGCAAAAACATCGACAAGGCCGCTTCCGACGGCGCTGGCGATATTTGATTTGTCGACGATAACGCTTTCTTCGTGTTTTGTGCCGGCCGGTATTTCCATCATGTATTCCTTTCATATTCGTTTTTGACTCTGTTAAAAACAAAAAATAGGATGCTTCATTATAACCGCGTTTTCCACCGTGGCAACACGGACATTCATGTCGAAGATGAATAAACCATACACCGTCGTCAATATAACGGTCCAGCGAAGCCGGCTGCGGGCTTGGGACGCGACCGGCCCCAAAACCACGGTCAATGCCGCGTGGAAAAAAAATGCGGTCTCGTATCGCTTTTACGATGGAGAAGAAAATCCGCGCGCCGGCCTTATTGGGTTGGGAAGTAGCAGGGGCGATGCTTTCGGGCTCCGGGTATACCTGACTTAGGAAGCGATGCTCCTGCGTTACGTTTTGCCCTGCGTGTGCGTGCGCTTCGCGTACTGCCGCCTCGATAAGGTTGATGCCGCGCGGAAATACCTTCCGTTACGGGTGGAGGGAGTTTCTGAGCTGCTACGTCCGCGCGGCATTTTTATTGATTTAAGCATTTTGGGGCTGGTCGCGCCCCAAACCCGCGACCAGCGTTCCGCTGGACCATTAATATCAATTGCACTGATGTAATGGTTGTACCCCTTTGGTATGAAAGGGTCGGCTCATCCCTCCGCGCGATGCGGAACGAAATGCGACGGTGGGATGGCATTTTCTCGAAACCTGGTTTACCAGTAGACGGGGTCCGCCACCTGATACCCGGTAACGCCGTCCGTTTCGTAGTAGGTGAGATCGTCGCCAAGCAGAATTGGACGATACGCCGTTTGCACCATGCCGTTCGTCGTCATCAACAGAAAAAGCAGCGTCGTATTCTTAGGACATGCGCGCGGTGACGTCTTTCCTGCGCGCTGAACTGAGCGACTCTTTTATGCGGGTCTTGCCCCTCGTAAATGCGTCGGAGATACGGGTGGAGGCACGCGTCCTTTTCGTCAGCAGGTAGGCCACGGCCAAAACGGCGACAAGCCCTATCATCACTGCCGCGACCTGCGCTGCGCGGTCGCCGAGATAAACTGCGTCAGTCGAATACCCGGAAGCTTCCGCGCTCGAACTGTCGTAAGGCTCTATCCGCGGGGGATTCGCGACAGTCTCCATGGTTGATGCGGCGGGCATGCTTGCAACCAATCCCATAAACAGCATTACCAGCATAAAATAGAAGGTCTTCATTCGTAATCCTTTCATGATCTTGTTTGTCCGTACGTCTCTTGCTCCGTGTGCAGAGGGTAAAAACAGCACAGGAACATGCAATCGCAAGTGCGTTTACTTAAGTTGTCTAGTAAAGTCTTGTCATGAGGCTCCGGATCGTCCAGCGCTTTCAAAAACGGTAATTTCACATTTTATGCGAATATTGTTGATTATTCTGTTGTGGAAGTTCCTCTCGTATGAGGCAATTCTCGGGATAATGCGTTTTTATCGCGATTATCAGCAAAAAAATTAAAGAATGGCGGGTATTGTTAAAAATTAACGACACAGAAAATATATGACGGGATGCGCTCATAATTAAGTAAAGCCTGAAAACTTCACGCGCATTTCGTCATCCGCATCTGTTGTAGCGACGCAAGGAGATAATCATGGCTGACAAAACGCCGAGGTTGAAGCAGCAGCATAAAGACAACATCCTCGATGTGCAGAAAAACCTGGCAGCCGCAAAACATTACGAAAGACAGGAATCCCGGCAGAAGGAAGCGGAGATCTTGGACAACCCAAAAAATCAGGATCCGAACGAATGCCGGGCCATACCTTTCAAAGAGTCCTGCGACAAGGACGAATGAGCGGCAAGAGGGTTTAGAAAGATGTTGGAGGAATCAGCTCACCAATTCGCCATCGCGTTTCCGCGGCGTTTCGTCTTGTCGGGTCATGTGCCGGTGTACACTTCGATGTGTCCGGGACAACAAACCGATAGATGGCGGTTTGCGAAAACGCGATGGCTTTTTTTACGTTAAATACCTAAATGAAAATACTGGAGATATGCAATGTTTACGCAGAAAAATACAATACGCAGAGCCGCCTTCGCGGCTGCGGTGGCGGTTTTCGCCCTTACCGGATTGGTTTCCGCGATGGATTATTGTTCGCCTTGCAACGCGCGCCTGGTCAGCTACCAGACTTCGCCCGTTGTCACCTACACAACGACCACCCTTCCTTCCGTGTCGATGTATGAAACGCGCGCGGTGATGAGCCAGTCTTCCCCCGACTTCCTTATTCCCACTACGCACGGCCTTGTCGAAACGCGCGACCCTGCGCAGGTGTTCAACAACCCCGTCGACAACTACTATCACACCTACGCTCGCGAGAACAATTACGGCGCCGGTCGCTGGTATGGCGGTTACCTGTAATACGGAACCCGCCATCGTCACGAGTAATTGGCCGCAACGCTTGTTGCGGCTTTTTTTATGAATCCGGCGCGTAAAGCAAAAAACTCTTGCCGGAAGTCGGGACAACATGGATATTCGATTCTTCTTTTTGTCTGTCGATTTGTCGTACAAGGATATCCATACCGATGAAACATGTTCTTTCCATCGCCGGCTCCGATTCCGGAGGCTGCGCCGGCATCCAGGCCGATCTCAAGACCATGTGCGCCCTTGGGGTATATGGCATGACCGCCATAACCGCCATCACGGTGCAAAACACCCAGGGCGTCCGCGCCGTGCAGGAAATAGACCCCGAAATCGTGTCCGGCCAGATCGAGGCGATATTCGACGACATCGATGTCGACGCCGTCAAGGTGGGGATGGTCGCCAACGCCAACATCGCCCGCGCCATCCGCGAAGCGCTGGCGGCGAGGAAAGTGAACAACCTCGTGGTCGACCCGGTGATGGTGTCGAAGAACGGCAGCCGCCTGTTTTCCGACGAAGCGGTACGCGAAATTATGCACCTCGTTTCCATGAGCACCATCGCCACGCCGAACCTGTTCGAGGCGGAGCTTTTGTCGGGGCTCCCCATCCGCAGCCGCGACGATATGCGCGCCGCCGCCTGGAAAATCCGGGAAAAGGGCGCCGGGGACATCATCATCAAGGGCGGCCGCCTCGAAGGCGACGCCGACGATTTCCTGCTCATCTGCAGTGACGAGATCTGGCTGAACTGTCCACGCATCGACACGAAAAACACCAACGGCACCGGCTGCTCCCTCTCCACCGCCATTGCCTGCTTCCTCGCCAAGGGCCAGGACCTCCGCCAGGCCGCCGCCAGCTCCAAGGAGTACATCACCCGGGCGATCCGGGATTCCCTGGACATCGGCCATGGCAACGGGCCTCTCGGCCACTTGATACATCTGTATCAAATGGCGAAAATATAACAGTCCTACTCACTTGACAATCCTGCATTTTTGTGGTAATAATATATATAGGTTAGTTTTAGCTATAAAATAAATGCCCGCTTGCTACAGTTTGTGCTTGTCTCGTTTTTATAGTTTAATGCGTTAATGTGGTAGATTGAGGGGGTCAGTCATGATTATCAATCGCGGGCCGAATCCAGGCGCAAACGGCGGGTCCAGGCGTTCCCGTGCCTTGTCCACCATCAATTCGCAAGGCGAGTACATTATCACCAATATCACCGGGGACGAGCAGCACCGCCATCGCCTGAGTGAGATGAGGTTGATCATCGGCTCGACCATTTCCGTCATCGCCAGTCCTTCCGAGAACATGACGGTCGTCAAGATCGGCGGCGGCAGGATGGCATTGTCGTCCGGCACATCGGAGAATGTCTGGGTCAAACCGTTGACGCTTGGCAAGCTATAAAGACCTTTAACGAATCTCTCGCCGATAAACAAAGTGTTTCCCCTTGTGTTTATTTGCGGTCGGGTTACAATTACTCTTTGCAAAATTCACACTGAGATCGACCGAATTTATTTCCGGTTGTTTTTTTTTTGTATTTTGCCAAGGGGAAAGAATGAGCATTATCAACCAAATTCACGCCAAAGCTGTTGAACTGAAGAAAACCATATGCCTGCCGGAAGCCATGGACGAGCGCACCCTGCATGCGACCGAGACGTGCTGCAAAATGGGATTCGGTCCCATCGTTCTCATCGGCGATACCGCGCAAATCCAGGCCAAGGCCAAGGAAATCGGCGCAGACATCTCCAAGGCAGTCATCCGCGACCCCGCGACGGATCCCGCCTATGGCAAGATCGTCGCCAAGCTTGTCGAGCTCCGCTCCGCCAAGGGCATGACCGAGGAAAAAGCCAGGGAGGCCCTCAAGGACGAAATAATGTACGCCGCGATGCTGGTGAACATGGGGGAAGTGGACGGCTATGTCTCGGGCGCCGTGCATTCGACCGCCGACACCCTGCGTCCCGCGCTGCAGGTCGTGAAGGCGGCGAAGGGCATCAAGACGATTTCCGCTTTCTTCATGATGGTGCTGCCGGAAACGAGCCCTTATTACAAAACCCAGGAAGTCATGTTCTTCGCCGACACCGCCTTGGTCCAGGACCCGGATGCGGCGCAACTCGCCGACATCGCCATCAACACGGCCCGCTCCTGGCAGGCCTTGATGGGCACGAAGCCTGTGGTCGCCATGCTTTCCCATTCCACCAAGGGATCGGCCAAGCATGCTCTTATCGACAAGGTCGTCGAAGGCCTCGCCATCGCGAAGCAGCTTGACCCGAACCTCGAAATCGACGGCGAACTCCAGGCGGACGCCGCCCTTATCCCCGAAATCGGCGCGAAGAAGGCTCCCGGCAGCAAGATCCCCGGCCGCGCCAATGTCCTTGTCTTCCCCGACCTCGACGCCGCGAACATCGGCTACAAGCTGGTGGAACGCCTCGCCGGCGCGACGGCCATCGGCCCGGTCATGTCCGGCATGGCGAAGCCGGTGAACGACCTTTCCCGCGGCTGCAAGGCCGAGGACATCGTCGACACCGTCGCCGTCACCGCCTGCCAGGCCGCAGGTTCCTGAGTTTGGAGTGTTTTCAAAGGAAAGTAAAACACCCTCTTCCTGTTCGGGAGGGGGTGTTTTTTATTGTAATTGGGACCGTTTCATATCGATCTTGCCGTTTTCAAGGAAGCGGACGCCCTCCTTTTTCAAAAGGGAGCGTTGCCTGTCTTCGCCGCCGAAACAGAAGCCGGGAGCCATCGAACCCTGTTTGTTCACCACGCGGTGGCACGGCAGCTTGCGGCCTTCCGGCGCGGCGCGCATGGCGAAGCCGACCGTCCGCCCGGAATAAAAGCCGCCAAGTCTCTGTGCGATCTGGCCGTAGGTCATGACCTTGCCTTTCGGTATCGCCGCCACGACGCCATAGACTTTTTCAAAAAAACCGGTGCCGCCTTTTTTTGCCATTATGTGCCTCTGTGCTCCCTGTGTTGAAGAGTCGTAACGCGTAGGGATGCGGCCAGTTCCCTCACCCGGGCGATATCCAGCCGTTCACGGTCCATTTTTTCCACCCAGTGCCCAGACAGCGCTGTGGCGAAGGCCAGGCTTTCCCGTTCATCCCAGCCTTGGATGCGGCTGTAGGTCAGGGCGGCGAGGAAAGAGTCGCCCGCCCCCACCATGTTGACGGCATTGACTCTCGATCGGTCGACCTTGAGCCGGGTTGATTTATTGACGAGCATCGCGCCTTGTGCTCCCATGGAAACGGCCATGCAGCCAACGCCTTTTTCCACCCATGCATCGGCCAGCGCCAGGACATCGCCGCCGCCGGACGGGTCGATTGCCGACAATTCTTCGTGGTTGGGTTTTGCCAGGTCTGGGAGGGCGGCGAGGCCTTTGGCGAGGGCGCTCCCGCTTGCGTCCAGGCAGGCGAAGGAGCCGTTCCCGCGGATCGCCGTTATCAGGTCGCCGTAGACGGCGTCCGGAACTTTTGGCGGCAGGCTGCCGGAGAGCAGGACATAATCGCCTGGCTTCGCGAGGCCGAGTATTTTGTTTTTCAGTTTTTCCAGGTCGTC
Organism: Planctomycetota bacterium; assembly: GCA_036745875.1. GTDB lineage: Bacteria > Planctomycetota > SZUA-567 > SZUA-567 > SZUA-567 > DAIOFH01. Next base: position 6,772 of record DAIOFH010000107.1, read on the forward strand.
CGGGGAGGGGGAGAGTCCGGGCAGGTTGATGTCTGTCGCGCCTTTGTTGTCGACCGCCAGTTTGACGTTGGTGCGGGTCGAGCCGGGGAGCAGGTCGAAGCCGAAGCCGATGGCGCGGTTGCGGCAGAAGTTTTCGAACATGGCGGCGTTGTCCGTGCCGAGGAAGCCGCAGGCCGTCGTTTCGACGCCCAGGAGCGCCAGGACGAGGGAAACGTTAAGTCCTTTGCCGCCGCAGTAGGTGACGGAGCCTCGCGCCTTGTTGACCGCCTCCGGGGCGAGGGAGGGCAGTTCGACAATCATGTCGACTGCGGGGTTGAGGGTGACGGTGACGACTTTGGTCATATCGATCTCCACGATGCGAAATTCCGAAAGTGTATTGTATGGCCGGCGGCAAATCCCGTCAATCAAGCATGGAATGCTGTTTATCGTTTGCACTGCCTCATCTTCACCCTCGCCCCCAAAGGAGGAGGGATTAGGGCGAGGCGGCGTAAACCGGAAGCGGCCGCAAGGGAATGAATACGATATTATCCTCGACAAAGACTAGTAAGATATTGAAAATGAAAACGGTTCAATAATATCCCCAAACAGGAGTAAAATGCAAATGAGTGAATTCCACGACGTCGCCTTGACCCTATCCCTCGCCGCCGACGAGGCCGCGCCGTTCATGGCCACGGCGGATGGCGGCCGCCGCAACGCAGCCCTGCTTGCCATCGCCGAACTACTGGAAAAAAAGGCCAAGGATATCATAAAAGCGAACAAGAAAGACCTTGCCGAAGCGGAAAAGGCGGGGCTTTCCAAGGCCATGCTCGACCGGCTCGCCGTCGACGAAAAACGCATACGCGAAATGGCCGACGGCGTCAAACAGGTCGCCGCGCTCGCTGACCCCGTCGGAATGGTGCTGGACGGCTGGGTACGCCCGAACGGTCTGCGGCTTTCCCGTGTCCGCACTCCCCTCGGCGTGATCCTGATGATCTATGAAGCCCGTCCCAACGTCACCGTGGATGCGGCAAGCCTCTGCATAAAATCCGGCAACGCCTGCATATTGCGCGGCGGCAAGGAAGCACTCGCCACCAATATGAGGCTGGGGGAAATCATCTCGGACGCGCTTGACGGGTCGGGCCTTCCCGGAAGCGCCGTGCAGGTGGTGGACAACCCCGACCGCGAACTGGTCCCGCCGCTCCTGTCCATGGACAAACATATCGACCTCGTCGTTCCTCGTGGCGGCAAGGGGCTGGTGGAAACGGTCATGGAGTACAGCCGCATCCCGGTTCTGAAGCACCTGGACGGCATCTGCCATATCTATGTGGACCAGACCGCCGACATGGACATGGCGGAAGGGATTGTCGTCAATGCCAAGGTGCAGCGCCCGTCGGTATGTAACGCGGTGGAAACGCTTCTGGTGCACAAGGACGCGGCGCAACTGTTCCTGCCGCGCTGCCTCGGCTCGATGGCCAAGGCGGGGGTGGAGCTCCGCGTCGACGCGGACGCCAAGGAAATCGCCGAAGGCATCGGCATCGCCGTCAAGGACGCGGTGGACGACGATTGGAGCACTGAATACAACGACCTGGTCCTGTCGATCAAAGTGGTCCCCGACCTGGACTCGGCGATAGCGCACATCAATACTTATGGTTCAAAGCACACGGACGCCATCATCACCTCCACCCTCGCGGCGGCGGAGCGCTTCAAGCTCGAAGTCGACACCTCCTCCGTGATGGTCAACGCCAGCACCCGCTTCGCCGACGGTTTCGAATACGGCCTCGGGGCGGAGATCGGCATTTCGACTGACAAGCTCCACGCGCGCGGCCCCGTCGGCCTCGAAGGCCTTACCACCTACAAATGGCTGGTCGAAGGGAACGGCCAGATCAGGACCTGACAGTCGATGCATGTTGTTTTTCCCCTCACTTTGCACGAATCCGTCGCTGCGGTCATTGTGCAGAGGATCGTTTACCATCGCATCAGATAGATCGTATCAAATAGTTCCCACGCGATGCCCCCGCTCCCCAAGAGGTGGAGCGATAGGGTGAAGGGGAGCATTCAAACCAATGGCATTTCGATAGAACGGCATTGAGGGTCCCTGATTCAATTATGTGGTAATTCCGGCGAAAATTGCACGATTCGCAAAAATTCCTTTCATTCGCCGGCGCATTCCGGATGATAGGATGTGCAATGGCGACAAGTGAATGGGATACGCAAAAAAACCCGTTTTTATACCATGGATCAAATATATGGCATTGACCCTCATCATACTCGCCGTCACCGTCGTCCTCATGGCGATGGGCAAAATCCGCAGTGACCTGGTGGCCTTCGGCGCAGTGTTGTGCATGATGCTGTTCAGCATACTGACGCCGCAGGAAGGGTTGTCCGGCTTTTCCAGCTCCGTCATCTTCGTCATGGTCGGCATGTTCATCATCGGCGGAGCCATCGTCAGGTGCGGGCTCGCCAGCATCATAAGCAGCAAAATCCTCTCGATCGCCGGGAAAAGGACAAACGTCCTCTTCATGATGGTTATGATCCTCACCGCGATCATCGGCTCCCTCGTCAGCAACACCGGCACCGTCGCCATCATGATGCCCATTGTCGTCAGCCTCTCGCTCACCATCGACGAAAGCCCCAGCCGCTTCCTTATGCCCCTCGCCTTCATGAGCAGCATCGGCGGCATGTTCACCCTGCTCGGCAACTCCTCCAACATGGTAGCGAACGACGCCTATGTCAAAGCGGGATATCCGTCGCTGACCTTGTTTTCCTTCTTCCCCGTCGGTCTGGTCTGCTTCCTCTTCGGCATCCTGGTGCTTGCTCCGGTGACCTCGCGCTACCTGTCGCGGCGTAAAAACGCCAAGCTCGAACCCGACTCCGCCCTTTTTTCCATGCGCAAACTGGCGGAAAAATACCAGATTGTGCAGAACATGTATTATCTGGAAATAACCAAGGACTCGGAAGTCGCGGACAAACGGCTTATCGACTTGCACCTACCGGAAAAGTTCGGGGTCGTCGTCGCCGACATCATCCGTCCCCGGAAGCGCCATGGCCAATCCCTGTTCGCGGCTCAGCGCCCCCGCCATTACTTCCCTGACGCGGACACCCTTCTGCGCCGTGGCGATGTCCTCCAGGTCGTCGGCTCCATAACCGGAGTCATAACAATGGCCAGTGAGATCGGTTTGCACATGGTGGCATCGGATACCGTCGCGAGGGACGACGGCGACGAATATTCCAGCATAGGCATCTGCGAGCTCATCATCATGTCCTCGTCGAGGCTGGTCAAGCGCACCGTCGCCGAATCCGGCCTCCGGAACCAGTTCGGCATTACCGTCCTCGGCGTCCAGCGCGGCAGCCAATACATTATCGAAGACATCAAGGATATGGCCATCCAGTCCGGCGACTCCCTCCTGGTGCAGGGCACCTGGGAAAACCTGGCCCGGCTGGAGGAATTCTCCAACAACTGGGTTGTCGTCGGCCGTCCGAAGGACCAGGCGGGCACGGGCCAGCAGCGGCAAAAGATCCCGCTGGTCATAGCCGTCGTCCTCGCCATGCTCCTTGTCACCGCCTTCAATGTCCTCCCGATCGTGGTGGCGGTGCTTCTCGCCGCCCTTGTCCTTATACTCGGCGGCTGTTTCAAAAACATGGACGACGTTTATTCGACCATGGGCTGGGAGACCCTGGTCATGATGGCCTGTCTTTTGCCCATGTCCATCGCCATGGAAAACGCCGGCATCCTCGACCTCATCTCCAGGCATATGGTCTCCTTCGGCGGCGATTACGGGCCGCATGTCACCCTGGCGGTCATGTACGGCGTGGCATCGCTCCTGAACATCGTCATCAGCACGACCCCGGTGACCCTGCTTATCGCGCCTGTCGCCGTTCAGGTCGCGGAGTCCCTCCAGTGCAGCCCGCTGCCGTTCCTGGTGGCTGTCGCCACCGCCGCGTCCATGTGCTTCGCCAGCCCGTTTTCGACGCCTGCCAACGCGCTCGTGATGTCTGCGGGCCGCTACACCTTTACGGACTACCTCAAGGTCGGCGTGCCGATGCAGATCCTGATGGGCGTGGTTGTCGTAGCGGTGTTACCATATATTTATCCCTTTTTCCCGGCGTCATAGCCGGCGAAGGGGTCTTGCGTTATATGAATTGACAAATCGCACATCTGGCGCTACCATTGCCTTTGAGGCAAATCGTACTTTGCTCCATTTATCATTTCGCATTCGGGTAAATGGCCACAAGACAGGATCGTCAGAATGTCCTTCCGAAAAGCCCTGCTCGCATCGTTTATCATTCCTTTCACGCTCTTTTGCGTATTTTTCATCGCACTCAATTGGTACAGCGACTTGGAGCGCGGCACTGAAGAATACCGCATGCTGCTTACGCAAAACGTACGCATGCAGCGGAACAAAATCGAAGCCCTGTTCAACGAGATGAAAAATATCTGCAACGCCGCCACCTTCATGATGGGCGGGACGCTCGGCAGGGAGTGGTTGGAAAACCTGACCAGGGAAGACATTTCACGCTACCTGCAAAAGCTTCACCAGGATTTTCCAGAGATCGAAGCCGTCGGTGTCGCCCTGAAACCGGGGGCATTGGGCGGCGATTCGCCGTTCCTTTTCCTCTATACGATGAAGGACATGGCTGCGCCCGGCGCTGTCGAACGTTTTAGGGAATACGACATCTCCAACGAAGAGGAGATGCTTCTGGAGTGGTACCGCCTACCTGTCGAACGGCAGCGGCCGGTGTGGCTTGAACCGCGTTATTATGTCGATATCGACGCCTGGGGCTTTTCCTATTCCGCCCCCATCAGGGTCGACGGCGAAACGGTCGGCGTCATCTGCATCGGTTCGATGCTGGATTATTACCGGAATTCCCTCAACCATGAAGCAGGACTGCTTGGCGACGGCGGCTTTTACGCCATGATCGATGCTGGCGGCAACTATCTCCTGCACAAGGACGTGAATCTCGAACGCACGCAGGTCAGCATGCTTGACACTGACATTGTCCAGTATCGTGGCGACGACCTGAACCGGATCAAAACTGCCCTGAAAGACAGGGAGATCGCCATTTCCGCCGTCAAGACCGCTTCGTTGCCGGAGGAGGGATGGCTGTACATGGTCCAGGCTCCCATCCGATCGACTGATTGGGCGCTCGCGCTATTTCTCCCGGAGCACAATTTCCTTGTTCCCATGGAAAAGAACCTGTTTCTGGGCGCCGTCGTCATGCTGTTGGGTGCTGTGGTGACCCTTGCCGTGCTGCTTGTCTGCGTGCATTTCATTTCCGTCCCGATGCGGGACGTCATGCGCGTCGCCAAACGGATCGGCAAAGGCGATATGTCCCCGGTCGTCTCCATTTCCGGCTTTGACGAGTTCCTTGTCCTCGCCGATACCTTCAACCAGATGCTTGACGATATCCGTGACCGCTCCCAGGCGATGGAGTCGAACATCCTCCGTCTCGACGAGTTGTTGCAGGAGGTCTCGTCTTCCTCGCGCGAGCTGGTGCAGGTCGCCGGGACGGTGAGCGCGAACAGCCAGGACCTGTCGTCCGGCGCGGTGGAGCAGGACGCGGTGTTTTCCGACTTGTCGCGTCAGATGGTGAAGCTGCGCGAACACGCCGAATCCAATACCCAGCTTGCCCGCACCGCCAACAGCCAGATGACCCTGATCGACTCGACCGCCGTGGCCGGCAGCCAGGAGATGCGGACTCTTTTCGACACCCTAACGGCGATTTCGGAACGGACGAAGAACATCGGACAATCGCTGAAGTTCATCGACAGCATTGCCTTCCAGACCAACATCCTCGCGCTCAACGCTTCGGTGGAAGCGGCGCGGGCCGGAGTCCATGGCAAGGGGTTCAGCGTTGTTGCGGCGGAGGTCCGCAGGCTTGCCACCTCGAGCGCCAGGTCGGTCGTCGACACCAATAAAACCCTCGACGAAGCTGACTCGTCGGTGGGTGAAGGGCTGGAGCGCGGCGGGAAGGCGTCGGAAACGCTGCAGGGGATCGAGAAAACGGTCGGGGAGGCCGTGGTGATCGGGAATCAGGTTTTGGAACAGGCCGCGGACCAGCTGAAAATTGTCGGCGACATGTCCACCGGGCTCGAGCAGGTCGAGATGATTGCCAAGCGCAATGTCGACAACGCCGCCGCCAATGCCGCCGCTGCAGAGGAGCTCCTCGGCCTTGCCAATCGCTTGAAAAGCACCTTGTCCGTGGTTTCGCATGATCAACGGATCGCCCACAGCAGGCAGTTGGTCGCCTCCGACACCGCTATTTCGCGCCGGGAATTTTGATATTTCGCGCCGAAGAGGTATAGGTCACACGCTTGCAGCCCTGCAAAATGTCCGCTGCGAAAAATCTGCGCATGACCCCCTCTCTCTTCAAGGGAGAGGGCTTTGGGTGCGCAACCTCCCTTGTGGGCATACTGGAAAGCCGAAAATACCCTCATCGGCGGCATTGGGTGCTGGCCTTGGTTTTCTTTTTATTGCGCTTTTCCTTGAGAATTTACCTTTCATCCCATGCCCGAATCATTATGATTGCACCCTTGGTTCAATTTTCCCAAAGGGCTGTCATATGATTGAATTCCGCAGGCTTATGGACGACAAGGGCAAACTTTTCACCGCCGCATACGCGATGTATGAGGTCAGCTTTCCTTTCCACGAACAGCGCCGCTGGACAAACAAAAAGCCCTGATGGGGAATCCTCTCTACCATTTTGACCTGGTGATGGACGGGGATGCCCTCGCGGGAATCCTCCTTTCCTGGCACTTT
>DAIOFH010000108.1:0-13506 GCA_036745875.1 Planctomycetota bacterium
ATTTTTTTATCTATTTAAGTACATTGATATTATTATATCCATCTATTTTTATCAATAAATCTTTATCAATAATTTTGTACTTATTCATTGACTTTCGTCGATCAGATGGTATACTATCGATTAGTGATAGATATATTTTTATCGAATCCAAGTTTGTGTGTCAGTTTTTCCACGCGATCCTGCTCTCGGTAAAAATGCGGTGAAGCCAACAGCAACAACGCAAGGGGTCTTTTATGAGGGAAATTCAGACTGGAGCAATTATCGACGCGGTTCGCGAAATGTGCATTGAAGCCAATATCGAGTTGCCTTGTGATATTGCCAATCGTATCCGCGAGGCGGCCAAATCCGAACCCTGGCCGCAGGCAAAAGACACGCTGGAAAAGCTGGTCGAAAACTTCGGGATTTCCCACGACGAAAAAATGCCCATCTGCCAGGACACGGGCATGGCCTGCGTTTTCCTGGAAATCGGCCAGGATGTCCACATCGCGGGCGGCGACCTTGTTGATGCCGTCAATGAAGGCGTCCGCCAGGGTTATGATCAGGGCTTCCTGAGAAAATCCGTCGTCGCCGATCCGCTCCGCCGTAAGAACACCGGCGACAACACCCCGGCCCTCGTCCACGTTGACATCGTTCCTGGCGATAAAGTGCACATCACTGTCGCCCCCAAGGGCTTTGGCTCCGAAAACATGAGCCGCCTCGCCATGCTGGCCCCCTCGGCCGGCGAAAAGGGAGTCAAGGATTTCGTCGTCGAAACGGCGAAGATCGCCGGTCCCAATCCCTGCCCCCCCATCGTCATAGGCGTCGGCATCGGCGGTTCGTTCGACCGGGTGGCTTTGCTTGCCAAGAAGGCGCTGATGCGCCCTGTCGACAAGCCGAATCCCGACCCTTACTACGCCGACATGGAAAAAGAACTGCTTGAACGCGTCAACGCCCTCGGCATCGGTCCCCAGGGTTTTGGCGGCAAGACCACCGCGCTTGGCGTGAATATCGAAACATTTCCGACCCATATCGCCGGTCTGCCGGTCGCCGTCAACATCAACTGCCATGTCACCCGGCATGTGTCGCGGGACATCTAACCAAGTTAAGAGTGAAAAGTGAAAAGTTTTTAACTCTTAACTCTTAGCTCTTCGTTAGAATAAGGATCGAGCATGGACAATATGAAAATCACCACTCCCTTTGCGAAAGAAGATGCCGCGAAGCTGAAAGCCGGCGATACAGTCCTTATTTCAGGGACGATATACACCGCCCGCGACGCAGCGCACGCACGACTGGTCGAGCTTCTCGACAAGGGGGAAAAACTCCCGATAGACATCAAGGACGCGTTCATCTACTATGTCGGTCCCACCCCGGCGAAGCCGGGTCAGGTCATCGGTTCGGCGGGGCCGACGACCAGCTACCGTATGGACGCCTACGCCCCGCGCCTCCTGGATCTCGGTCTCAGGGGCATGATCGGCAAGGGCAAACGCTCTCCCGAAGTCATCCAGAGCATGAAAAAGAACGGCGGCGTCTATTTCGGCGCCATCGGCGGTGCGGCCGCCCTGATCGCCAAGCGCATCACCGCGGCTGAAGTGGTTTGCTACGAAGACCTCGGCAGCGAGGCGATCCGCCGCCTCACAGTGCAGGATTTCCCCGCCACCGTCATCATCGATTCAGCAGGGAACAACCTATATGAAATCGGTGTTGAAAAATACCTGAGCGCGCAGAAATAACTTTCGGCAATAAAGGCGCCATCTCCTTAATCATATATTTTGCAAAGGAACTCCCATGAGCCGCAGACGATTTGAATGTGCAAGTTTGAAGAAGCTGGTAAGGGCCATTTTTGAAAAGCAGGGCCTGTCGCCGGAAAAAAGCGCTGATGTCGCCGACGTAATGCTTGCGGCGGACAGCATGGGCATCGAATCCCACGGGATTCAACGTATGGGCATTTACATCCAGGGCATGAAAATCGGCCGCATCAATCCAAAGGCCGAGATGACCGTGGTCAAGGAAACGCCCGTATCCGCCGTCGTCGACGCCCACGACGGCATGGGTCAGCCCGCCGCCATCAAGGCCATGAAAATGGCCATTGAAAAGGCCAAGGCGACCGGCATGGGCATCGTCACTGTCCGCAACTCGAACCACTTCGGCATCGGCGGCTACTACTCGATGATGGCGGCCAAGGAAAAGCTGATGGGCATCTGCATGACCAATTCCGAAGCGATGGTCGTCCCCACCTTCGGCAGGCGCGCCATGCTCGGCACCAACCCGATTGCCATCAGCATGCCCGCCCAGCCCGTCATGTTCCACTTCGATATCGCCACAAGCGTCGTTCCCGCCGGCAAGATCGAAGTGTATTCCAGGAACAAGCAGGTGCTTCCGGAAGGCTGGTCCGTCGGCGCCAACGGCAAGACCAACACCGATCCCGACACCTTCCTCAAGATCCGCAAGGAAAAAACCGACGGCGGGCTTCTCCCCATCGGCGGCTACGGAACGGCGTTCGGCGGCCACAAGGGCTATGCCATTTCCATGATGGTTGAATTGATGACCGGCATTTTCGCCGGCGGCAATACCAGCAACCACATCCGCGAAATCGCCAATGTCGACAAGTGCTGCCACATGTTCCAGGTCATCGACTACGGCATGTTCGGCGACAAGCAGGAAATCGAAGACGCCTTCTCCAAATATCTCCAGGAAATCCGCGACTCCGCGAAGGCGGAAGGCCACGACCGCGTCTACACCCAGGGCGAAGCGGAATTCGAGGCGGGAAAGCGCATCGCCGCCGAAGGCGTGCCGCTGCATGACAAGGGTCTCGCCGACATCGTCGCGTTCTGCGAGGAATTCGGCGTCGACTACAAGTCCATCATGATCGAAAATCTCAACAACCCCGGCTCATCCGGCAGGTTCGGCACCCTTAGCGCCTAATGCGTCAACTTCTATTTGCTCCTTATACTGCGGTGGTTTCGCGATGTTCCTGCGGAGCCATCGCATTTTTTATTTACATGCATGCGCCGTGACGCGTCTTTGTTGAATATCACCTTGCTCCTGACCAGATAGCCGATAGTGAAGCTTACCAGGTAGGCGATGGCGAGGGCGAGGACATTGTCGAACGGTTTGATGTTTTGCAATAGTCCCAGACCCGCAATAAGCGTCCCGTAGCGTGCTGCAAAGCCGATTACGCCGATAAGGCTGGAGTTCACCAGGCGCTTCGCGGACAACTTTCCCGTGCGATGCGGAAATCCCCACAATTCCAGCATGAAGTAATTGATAAATCCGGAGATCACGGCAGACAGCGCCAGGCTCAAGAAGGGCGACAGGTCTGCGTGCAACAGCGCAAGCGCGATGAGGAAACTGATTATCCCGGTGCAGGCCATGATGACAAGATAGCGGGTAAACCGCTTCTTGATCCGGAAAAAGGGGTTGGGCGCTTCGAGCAACCGCGTATGGAAAGTCATCACCTGCTCCTGATTCCTCGCATCATCACTACATTACTGTCAATTCCAATGTACCTTCATACCGGCGTACGCCGGTATGAAGGTGATTCGTGGTTAATGGTGCAACAACCTGTTGGACTCATGTTGTCCTCACTGCAACTCCGTCGCTCCGGTATATAGTTGATAATACCTTCCCTGCAACTGCATCAATTGGTCGTGATTGCCCCGCTCCACTATCTTTCCCCGCTCCAAAACCATGATGATGTCGGCATTCCTCACCGTCGACAGCCTGTGGGCGATGACAAACACCGTCCTTCCGTGCATCAGCGAATCCATTCCTTTCTGGATGATCGATTCCGTCCGGGTGTCGATGGACGAGGTCGCTTCGTCAAGAATCATCACCGGTGGATTGGCTGCCGCGGCCCTGGCGATGGCGATCAGCTGCCGTTGGCCCTGCGACAACTCGCCGCCGTCATTGGAGAGGACGGTGTCGTAGCCGTCAGGCAGAAGGTTTATGAAGCCGTCCGCATTCGCCAGTTTGGCCGCTGCGACAATATCCTCGTCCTTCGCGCGAAGACGGCCGTAGCGGATATTGTCCTTGATCGTGCCGGTGAAGAGGTTGGTTTCCTGAAGGACCATGCCGAGGGAGCGGCGCAGATCCGATTTGCGGATCTTTTCTATATTGATCCCGTCGTAGCGGATCTTGCCGTCCTGGAGCTCGTAAAAGCGGTTGATCAGGTTGGTAATCGTGGTCTTGCCGGCTCCCGTCGACCCGACGAAGGCGACTTTTTCGCCAGGCAAGGCATAGAGGTTGATGTCGTGCAGCACGGTTTTGCCCGGCACATAGGCAAAGTCCACATCGACAAACCTGACGTCGCCGAGAAGCGGGGTATAGGTGATGCCGCCCGCTTGGTGGGGATGTCGCCAGGCCCACTGGCCAGTGCGCTCCTCCGTCTCGATCAGCTCTTCGCCTTCCTTTTTGACATTGACAAGGGTGACATAGCCATCGTCCGCTTCCGGCGTTTCGTCCATGACGGCGAAAATCCGTTCAGCGCCGGCGAGGGCGACGATGATGGAATTCAGCTGCTGGGAAAGCTGGTTCACCGGCATGCTGAAGGAGCGGCCAAGCTGCAAAAAAGCGGCGATTGCGCCAAGGGTCAGGGCGGCATGTCCGCCGACCGCCAGCGCGCCGCCGACAACGGCGATAAGGACAAATTGCAGGTTGCCGACGTTGACCATGAAAGGCATGAGGATGTTGGCGAATTTGTTGGCGTCGGTGGCGTTTTGGCAAAGGTTTTCGTTCAGGACGTCGAAGCGCTTTTCCGCTTCCTCCTCGTAGCAGAAAACCTTGACCACCTTCTGGCCGTTGATCATTTCCTCGATAAAGCCGTTGATGTCCCCGAGAGACTTTTGCTGCTCGACGAAATAGACGCCGCTTTTCATGCTGATGATGCGGGAGACGGCGAGGGCAATCGCCATCACGGTTATCACCAGCGCCGTCATGATGCCGCTTACATGCAGCATGGCGAAAAAAACGACGATGATGGTCATCACCGAGGTGAACATCTGCGGGACGCTCTGGGACAGCATCTGGCGGAGGGTGTCGATGTCGTTCGTATAACGGCTCATCAGGTCGCCGTAGCTGTGGCTGTCGAAATAGTTCAAGGGTAGGCGTTGCATGTGGGAAAACATTTCGTCCCTGATCTTCTTCTGCACGCCTTCGGCGATGGTGACCATGAAACGGCTCTGGATAAAGGTGGCCACGACCCCGGTAAAATATATCGCCGCCATGACGGCGATCGCATGCAGCAACGGCGAGAAATCCGGGGACGGAACGTGCAGAAGGGGCGTGATATAACCGTCAATGAGCGTTCGCAGGAACAGGGAACCCGCGACCCCGGCAAGGGAACCCGCCACGATGCACAGCAGCACGAAGAGGAAAAGCCCCAGATAGTCCGTGAAGATGTACTTTATCAAGCGCCAGGAGGTTTTTCCCGGCGAACCGTTGTTGATTCCGAAAGTGGCAGGACCGCGCGGCATCAGACCCATCATTCACCTGCCTTGTTCTGTTCAGGAGCCTTGTATTGCGATTCATATACTTCACGGTAAATGGCATTGTCCCTGAGCAGGGACGCATGGTCGCCCGACGCGTTTATCTTGCCGCCGTCGATGACGATGATCATGTCCGAATCAATGATGGAGGCTATGCGTTGGCTGATGATGATTTTGGTCATGCCCGGCAGGTCATTCTTGAAGGCTTCGCGGATTTTTTCATCCGTTTTGGCGTCCACCGCGCTGGTCGAGTCGTCCAGGATGAGAATCTTCGGGTTTTTCAAGAGAGCCCTGGCTATGCACAAGCGCTGGCGCTGGCCGCCGGAAAAATTCGCGCCGCCCTGTTCGACCCTGGCGTCATACCCTTCAGGAAGCGCGCTGACGAAATCGTCAGCCTGGGCGAGGCGGCAGGCGGCGCGCATCTCGTCCTCGGTCGCATCCTTTTTGCCCCAGCGCAGGTTGTCTTTTACCGAGCCGGAGAAAAGGGAATTCTTTTGCAAGACCATGGCAACCTGCATGCGTAGCGCTTCAAGGTCGTATTGCCGCACGTCGACGCCGCCGACGGCGACGGAACCGGAGGTGGCTTCGTAGAGGCGTGGGATAAGTTGCACCAGCGTGCTTTTGCCGCTGCCTGTCCCTCCGATGATGCCGACGGTCATGCCGGGTTCGATCCGGATATTCACATCCCTGAGGCACATCGCGTGCTGGCTGCCGCCGTAGCCGAACGCCACGTCCCTGAACTCCACGGAGCCGTCCGCGACCGTTGTCACCGCTTTAGCGGCAGGCGGCATGGTGCTTTCCTCGTCAAGCACTTCGACAATGCGTTTTGCGGACGCCCTTGAGACCGTCATCATGACAAGCACCATCGACAGCATCATCAGGCTCTGGAGGATCTGCGACGCGTAGGAAATAAGCCCCATCAGTTGCCCGGTGGTCATGGACTCGGCGACGATCATCCTCGCCCCGATCCATGAGAGCAGCAAAGTGCAGGAATAAATGGAGAATTGCATAAGCGGGCTATTGAGGGCGAGTATTTTCTCCGCCTTGACATAGCCGTCGTACATGCTGTCCGATACCTCGCCGAATTTTTTCGTCTCAAAGTCCTCGCGGACAAATGCTTTGACCACCCGGATCCCCCTGAGGTTTTCCCTGACGACGGTGTTCAGCCGGTCATAAACCTTGATTACCTGTTGGAAGATGGGAAACGCCCTGGTGACGATAAGGTACAAGCCCACGCCCAACACCGGCACGACGGCCAGAAAAACGAGGGAAAGGACGGCATTGACCTTGAAAGCCATGATAAGGGAAAACACCAGCATCAGCGGACTGCGGACCAGGATCCGGATAAGCATCTGGAAGGCGTTTTGGACATTGGTGATGTCTGTGGTAAGACGGGTGACCAGGCTGGCGGTGGAGAATTTGTCTATGTTGGCGAAAGAGAAACCTTGGATGTTGTCGTACATGTCATGCCGAAGGTTTTTTGCAAACCCGGCCGAGGCCACGGCGGCGTGGCGTCCGGACAAGACGCCGAAGGTAAGGGACAGAACGGCACAAAGGACGAGCGCCACGCCGATTTTCCAGATCATCCCCATGTCGCTGTCCGCGATGCCGCGATCAATTATCTTGGCCATAAGATAGGGGATGACGACATCCATCACCACTTCGAGTGTGACCAGAAGCGGGGCGAGAACGGTGTTTTTCCTGTATTCCCGGATACTTGCCGCCAAACGGCGGACCAGTGAATCATCCACAGTCTTTTTCCGTTCAGGCATTGGGGCTAACCCTCGGCTTACCTCCGCCAATGCCTATAGACCCTCCCTCTTGTTGTTTGTCAATGGTGCGCATGATCCACTTTTCAATTTCCACGACGAAAAAGACGACGAGCCCAAGCATTATGGGATATCCCCAGTAGCGAAACGGCAAGGGCGAGGTGCCGAAAACGCTGTTCATAAAGGGAATATAGGTAATCGAAAGCTGGAGAATGACCATCAGGGCGCCAACGACGAAAATCGCCTTGTTGGTGAAAAAGCCGCAGCAGAAGGCAGAGCGGCGCAGGCTGCGGTTGTTGAAGAGGTGGCACATCCGGCTGATGACGATCGCCTGCATCGTTACCGTGCGGATCGTCGCATCGTCGTAACGCCCGCTGTTGTGGAGCATGACGCTCAGGAACAGCGTCCCGCCGCCGATGAGTATGGAGACATACACTATGCGGAACAGGAAATAGGCGTCGATCAGCGGCGTCGCCGGGTCTCGTGGCGGCCGTTCCATTGCTTCCGGATCGAGCGGCTCGAAGGCGAGGGCAAGGGATACGGTAACGGATGTCACCATATTGACCCAGAGGATTTGCACCGGCGTCAGCGGCATGAAGGTGCCGAAAAGGATGCTGGCCATGATAAGGAAACATTCCGCGCCGTTTGTCGGGAGAATGAAAAGGATGGTTTTCTTTAGGTTGTCGTAGACTTTCCTGCCTTCCTCCACCGCCGCCGCGATGGTGGAGAAATTGTCGTCCGCGAGGACGATGCCGGCCGCGTCCTTGGTGACTTCAGTGCCCTTGACGCCCATGGCGATGCCGATGTCTGCTTTTTTCAGGGCGGGAGCGTCGTTGACGCCGTCCCCGGTCATGGCGCAGACATTGCCGTTGGCCTGGAGCGCGTCGACGAGTTGCAGCTTGTTTTCGGGGCTGGTGCGGGCAAAGATGTCGTATTTGCAGACTGCATCCCGAAGGGCGCTCGCGTCCATGCCGTCCAGGTCCTTGCCCTGAAGGCCGTCCCTGCCGTTGCCGATTCCCAACTGTTGCCCTATGGCCATGGCTGTTTCCACGTGGTCGCCTGTAATCATTTTTACCGTAATGCCGGCTTCATGGCATTCTTTCACCGCGGCTATCGCCTCGTCCCTCGGCGGATCGACAATCCCGGCAAGGCCGAGGAAAACAAGGCCGTTTTCGACATCTTCATGACGCAGTTCGGACCGGCTGCCTGTCACCGGTTTGTACGCGGCGGCGATGGTACGTTGTCCCGTGCGCGCCAGACCTACTATTTTCTCTTCCCAGAATTTGCGGTCAAGAGCGCTTTCTCCCGATTCCGTTTCCACCTTGTCCGCCATGCCGAGGATCCTGTCCGGCGCTCCCTTCACATAGATGACCTGCTTCCCGGCTTTTTCGACAAGCACAGCCATATATTTGTATTTCGAATCGAAGGGAATGACGTCTTTTCTCGCTATGTCGTCTTTTTTCAAGCCGGATTTTTCCCAGGCCGCGATAAGCGCGCCTTCCGTTGGCTCCCCTTTGACGATCCAACGGCCGTTTTCGCCCTCGGCAAGTTCCGATTCATTGCAGACGGAAAAACAGGTCAGCGTTTCGGCCAGCAGCTTGTCGTTTTCGGGAGTTGCCTTTTCGCCGTTGCGGGTGATATCGCCTTCCGGTTGATAGCCAAGGCCGCCAACCGCATAATCCGCTTCCTGCGTGACCAGGTTTTTCACGGTCATTTCGTTTTTGGTCAGCGTGCCGGTCTTGTCCGAGCAAATGACGGAAACGGAGCCCAGGGTCTCGACCGAGGGAAGATTCCTGACGATGGCGTTCCTTTTGGCCATTGTTTGTACGCCCAGGGCGAGAATTATGGACATGATGGCGGGAAGGCCTTCCGGGATAGCGGCGATGGCGAGGCCGATCACCGACAGCGCCAGGACGCCGGGTTCGTAGTCGCGGAAAAAATAACCGAAAGCATACACCACCACGGCAATTCCTACTATCACCACCGATATCACAGTGCTGAGGCGGTTCATCTGCTTGAGCAGCGGAGTCGTCGTCGTTTCGACCTCGTCCAGCATGCGGTTGATATTGCCGATTTCGGTGTTTTCGCCGACTGCCACGACAACGCCCGTCCCGGTGCCGGAACTGACGGTGGTGCCGGAGAAAGCCAGGTTGGTCCTGTCGGCAAGGGTGGTGCCGCTTTTAAGCGCCTCTGTCTGCTTCTCCATCGTGTTTGCCTCGCCGGTGAGTGCCGATTCCTCGACTTTCAGGTTATCCGCCTTGATGAGGCGCAGGTCGGCGGGTATTTTGTCGCCCGGCTTGAGCCTGACCACGTCGCCAAGGGTCAGACCGTCCGCATCCACGTCCATGCGCGTTCCGCTCCTGACCACATGGGCCTCGAGGGCGAGGATATTCTTGATCGCATCCATCGCGGCGTCGGCGCGGTTTTCCTGGACAAAGCCGATGAGGGCGTTGATGACCACCACCAGGAGGATGACGATGGTGTCGACGTAATGTCCCATGGCAAAAGTCAGGATGGCGGCAGCGATGAGGATATAGATCAGGATATTGTTGAACTGGCTGAGGAATTTCATCAGCAACCCGGTTTTCTTCGTTTCGGGAAGGAGGTTTTGGCCGAACTTTTCCAGCCGCCTGACCGCTTCCTCGTCCGCGAGACCCTGTTCTGGGTCAGTCTTGAGCGTCTTGATCACCGCGTCTACTGAGCACGCATACCATGCTTTTTTGATTATTGTATCACTCATCCTTCCGCCTCCCGGTTCAAAAACACACCCCCTTAGACCAGCCAAGGGGGTGTGACCCAAATAGCACGCGACTGATTTGTCTTCTGTAGTAGAATGTCCGCGCGCACTTGGAAAACTGGCCAAATAATTAACCGCATGCTATTGTGCGTGTTTCAGTTCTTGAAATAATCCACGACCTCGTGGTATTCGCGGACGATCTTGTCGCCAATGCTTTCCGTCTCCGTGGAGACGCGGCGGGTCACGGAGTTTGCGTCCGATTCGGCCTGACGGGCGGCGTTCTCGGCGTCCTGGACGCCCCGCTGCCAATCCTGCTGAGCGCGGGCGCGCCACTGGCGGCTGTCGCCGTCGGACGGCATGATGCCGCGGAAAGAACGCATTTTCGTGCGGTATTCGTTCATCTGCTTGTCCCAGTTGGAATCAAGCGTGTTCAATTCCGTCTCGTACTTGATAATGTCGTCGTAAGAGGCGTTTTTCTCGTTTAAGCTCTGCATGAGCTGTTCCCGCTGCTTCATGTAGTCGGCGCGGGCCGACATCATTTCCTGGTCCATGGCCGAGCGGTCGTCAAGTTTTTTGACGGCGTTCTCATAGCGTTCTTTTTTGTTCGCTATCTGCGAGTCGATGGAGTCGATCAGGGACTGCATGTTCGTTTTTTCCTGGTCGGAGATGTTGGAAATGTTCATGCGTTCCTGCAGGTTTGTTTTCCTGTCCTGCAATTCCTGCAGTTCCCTGTTGTAGCGGGATTCGAGGCGGCTCTTCATGCTGTCCATCCTGGAGGTCGAACGGCTTTGCCTTTCTGGGCCCGTGTTGACGTTGTAGACAGTAACCCGGTATACATTCGGAACCTTGTCGCTGACAGACATCAGTTTGTCGCGAATGGCCTTTTCCTCGTTGATCCGGCGCTCTTCGAGCTTGGCGACATCGCTGCGGAATTGGCCGATGTTGTCCCTTGTGACGGGTGTTTCCGCCATGTTGATCCTTATGTCGTTGCGGTCTTCGACATAAGCCAGGCGCTCCTTGTAGGCTTGTTCGATAATGTCCCTGCGATCGTCAAAGGCGCTTACCGCTTCGCTGTAAATCTTGTCTTCGCGTTCTTTCAACGCATCGAAATTTCCGAGCTGCTTTTCCAGGGAGGTCCTGTCGGCTATCGTCAGGCTGGCATCGGCGAGCCGGTGGTTCAGCTGCTCGCGCTGGTCGGCGATGCGCTGGTATGCCGCCGAATGCCTCCGTTCCATCTCGAGCTTGGCGTTGTCGAGATTGGCGAGTTCACGGTCCCGCATCTGGGCGAGGGACAGCTTTTCCTCGATGAACTCGCTATTATTATTGTATGCCGCTTCGTCCATGTTCTTCCTGTCCTCGAGGCTGACAAGCTGCTCGCGGTAACGGGCCATATCCTCGGGGGTGACGTCGGCGCGGGCCATGTTGTGCCTGATCCCGTCGACCTGTTTAAGGTAGTCTTCCTGGTCGTTCAGGCGTTTTTCCACCAGGTCCTTGTACTCATCTAGGGCGGCAAGGCTGTTCTGGTAGTTCTGGTCGATCATATTCTTTCTTTCCTGCATTGCCTGCTCCGCGAATTTGACGCTATCGTTCCGGCTGGAGTCGGAGCCAGCCGCGCGGATACGGTCCTGAAGCCGCACCTCGTCCCGCGCGAAATCCCTTTCCTGGCGATATTTCCTTTCCTCGAGCGCTTCCCTGGCGTTATGGATTTTCATCAGCTCTTCGAAGCGCTGCGTGTTGAGGAGGTACATGTGGCGGAGGTTTGCCATGGAAGCGTCATAAATATTTGAGTTCGTTTCGCTGCGGTTGGCGAGCTTGGTTGCTTCCGATTTTTATTTGTCGTCGAAACTGCTGACGTTGGCGGCAGTCATCTTACCTTGGAAGTCCAAGTAATCCGCTTCCAGCTTCTGCTGGTTCACGACCTGTTCTTCTTTGATCGCCTTGACTTCGTTGAAGATGGCGCTGGATTTTTCGTCATGATCCCTGATGAGCGCCGCATACTCTTCGTTGAGTTCGTTCCTGACGTCGTCGTAGCGGTTTTCTATCTTTTGTAATTCCGTCTGCAATTCGGCGTTGATGGCGATGTCTTCCGAAAACGCCATTTGCGGCACTATTACCGACAGGACGGATGCTATGAAGATGCCCAAAAGCAGTCTTTTATCAAAAACGTGCATTATAATTCCTCCGAATGGATAAAGCCGCGCGACGTATGGCCATGAATTTCATGGCGGCGGTACGTCGTTTGATTTCCCTCATGTTCCCCAAAAAATACCAATCCGTGAATTTATGCAGACGTAAACGCCTTATCTATCAGACTAATGTCATGCGGAGGAGGGTATTTTGCTGCAATTTCATCGTTTTTGATAAATTTATAATATCTTTATTATTAAGATGTTAGTTTGATTCTCGTATATGTTTCCGATGTGAGTTGTGGTGTGAAATCAGAAAATGAAATGCATGCTTAATGAGCACGGAATGCGTTAATAGTAAGTCTCATGGCAAAGTACAAAAAAAGGCAAGGCATCTTCCAAACAGAAGGTGCCTTGCCGAATGAACTGTGAGCTACGGTAAATTCTTCAGTCCTGGGCTTGCAACTGCGCCATGACCACATCCTTGAAATATTTGTCGACCATCAGCGGATCGTCCGTGTGGGAGAAAATATCAAGGGCGGTGTGGGAAAGTTCCTCCTCCTCGGCCTGCTCCAAAAGGAGACGCCGCAGCCAGTGGCTGGTAAGGTAGTCGTGAGTCTCGTCAGCGACCGCCTTGATGTTGTTGATTGCGCGGGTTGTTTCAATTTCGCGGATCAGTACTTCGTCGTGCGGATCCTTGACCGTCAGCTCCTTCTTGTTTTTGTAGATGTCGATGTATTGTGCGTCAGTGCCGGGTATGGAAAAGAGGAAGTCGGCCTGGGTCAGGTACTCGATGATCCATTGGGCGTGGTCGCGTTCTTCATTTGCGCGGAGGTAGAAGTAGGCGGCCTGTCCGAAGAGACTATTGATGTCCATCCAGATGCCAAAATTGTAATACAGGTATTGATTGTTGAGTTCAAGCCCGATCTGCTGGATGAGGAGGTCGGCGACGTCGGCGGCAAGGTAACTCTCCTTTCGCGCCTCGGAGATCGGGGCTGTTCTTTCGCGTTCCGTCTTATATTTGTTGGTTTTTTCGGCGTTTTGTGCGCTGCTTACGCGCGGGTCCTTTGGCGCAGGCAAGTTTTCGACGCGGCCTTTCGTCGATTCGTTCTTTTCAGATTTGTTTAATGTTCGTGTTATGTGTTTTTGAAGAGTAAAGTTACGAAGTACATTCATTCTCCGTTGATTCATTGAATGAGTTGAGTATGGTATCATTGTATTTATAAATAGTGCCAAAAAATAATATAATCAACTACAATGGGATCAAATAATCATGCATTGTGTTTGTATAAGTTCCGTTTAAATATAAATAATAAATTGCATTTAAATTAAGTATTGTTACCATAAGGTAACATTTAGAGCCTATCCCAATAGACATTTTTTGTTTCTCAGTTTATCGAATATCATGACCG
>DAIOFH010000109.1:0-13389 GCA_036745875.1 Planctomycetota bacterium
ACTGTAAATCTGTCGGCATACGCCTACGGTGGTTCGAACCCACCTCTCCCCACCAGTTATTATAAGGCCTAACCTTAAAAGGGTTAGGCCTTTTTCTTTAGTATTATCAATACGTTACGGTGACAGCACGGACATTCGACTTCGATTTTTCCATTTGGTTTGCTTAGGCTTTCTGGGGATAGCTCAAGTTCGATTTGGGGTTTATCGATGTCATTTTTTGATAAATTTTTGATAAGCACATTCATCGCCTCGTTCCGCATCTTTTGTGTTTTGTCAATATAGACCTGCGAGGATGCCGGGTTGGCGTGGCCGAGGGCAGCCATGATGGTCGGAACTTCGAGGTTTTGCTCCCCTAATATTGTTCCGGCCATGTGCCGCAACTGGTGAGAGGTTACCGACGGCAGTAAAACCCCTTCGCCTTCCTTTTGAACCGTTTTGTTATTCTTGTCAATAATAGCCTTGATCCGCCCGCCGATTGATCGAGAATTCCACGGTTCGCCCCGGATGTTGCAAAACAGATAGGGTTTGTCAGTAAACCCATGTGCAGAGCGCCACAGACGCGCCTGGGTGATTATCTCCGTGACAGGAGGAGTAATTGGGTAGGTGACCCGTTTGCTGCCCTTGGTGGTCACGGTAAACTTGTCTCTGCCTATGTCCGCCTCGAGCAAGCCACACGCAGCACCAAGGCGCATACCGGTCATTCCGAGCAATTGCCACAGAAGGGAAATATGTTTCGGCAACGCATCGGCGATTTGATGGAACTCGTCGCGGGCGGCTGCTTCTCGCTTTTGTGTGCGGCTGGCAGGTTTGGGAGCAAACTCAAAGGGAACTTTGGTTACAAAACCCCGTTTTCGATTCCATTTTGCAATGGCTATTAAATGCGCATAGTCAAGTTGCGCCCCTCTCCCCTTGCCTGTTTTCGACCGATCGAGAATCCACTCGCTAAATTCTCCAAGGGTTGTATCCTCGATCGTTTTTGCGCTGCCGAATACTTTGATCCACCGCTGGATCGTTGCCGCTACATTGGCCAAGTGGCGGATGGATTTCTTGTTGTTGACGTCGCCAAGCCATTTTTCGTGCGCTTTTTCCCATGTCATGGCCTTAGTCGACGGCTTGCGCAACAGCCCCCTTTGGTACTCCTCCGCTTCGGCGTCGCCTGGCAACCACGCGTGGCGGCGAATATGTTTGTATTTTCCATCATCCTGTTTGAGCGCCACTATTATCGCATAATGGTAAAGAGATTTGCCGCCTTCAATCCGTTCCGCCTCCTTTTGCCGGGATCGCGGCTTGATCGGCTTCCCGTTTACGTCTAGTCTGTGGTAAGCCATGGCAACGCTCCGTTGGATTAATGAAAAGCACCTTCTTCGTGCTTTTCCTCTTCTTCAACTAAATGCTCGAGAACTTTGTGCTTTTGTTCCTCGGGCATATTATCGATGGATCGTGACTCCCGATACTCCAGAGCTTCCGCCTTGAGCGTGAATGTTGCTTTAATATTCATGCTTTCGAGCATACCCCGAATGGCGGCAATGCCGACTTTAAAAAACTCCTTGCGATAATTGACCTTATTGAGGCGATTCTCATTAAATTGGCGATGTAGGGCATTCTCGAGTTTCGGGGCGTCTTCACAATAAATTAAGGCATGAACGTCAAATGGAAACGGGACAGAGGCATCACCCAGTTCGCGTACACGATCCATAGGCTCCAGCCGTCGAGTCATACCGATTTTCAGCACATCCTCGCCGAAAGAGCCAATATTTGATATAATGTAAACGTGCCCTGACTTGGTCAATTCTGCCATTGACTGCGCACGTCGCCCTTTGGCTTCGGCTTCCGCAAGTTTGGCCTCAAGCTCCGCCAACTTTGCTTCATGCTTTTCCTTTTCCTCCGCAGTGGCGGCGGCAATTTCAGCTCTTGCTTTTTCCATCGCGGCGCGAAGAGTCTCTTCTTGCTTGGCCGCATCCTTGATTGCCTTCTCCTGTTCGCGACGAGCCTTTTCTTCCTCGCGCATGCGCTCCTTGATCTCCCGCTGTTCGGCGCGATCACGTTTCCGAAGTTCAAATGCAATACACCCGCGCTTGAGTTCTTCGATCCTGGCGTCCGCATACTCCTGTGTGATGCGAGCGCTCCGAAATGCTTCCCCGTTTTTATTGACCATCAAACGCGCATCATGGATTTCCTGTGCCAAGGTGCCGAAGTTGTCGTGCCTTGCCCGGCTCAAGATAGAATCGACCTTGCCATTGAATGCGTCAACGACAAATGATATTGCTGTTTTTCGACGGACTTCCTCCACATAGTCACAAGTAGCCGCTTCGCCATCAGCGACCATATCTTTGCTCCGCGCCCGTGCCGCCTTTAAGTCTTTTCCGGCGTCTGCGAAAGAGTACTCGTCAGCCAGATCGTCAAGCAAATTACCGGAAGGAATAATATACTCGTCGCCATAGCCTTTGATTATGTTCTGGAACGCTTTGGCCGTTTTTTCGTATTCATCCGCTTTGCTCTTTGCTTCCAGTGCCTCGCCTGCAATCGCCTGGGCCTCCGCTTTGGCGCTGTTGATGATCTCTTGCTTCATATCCTCAGCGGATTGGAGAATTGTAGTTTTCTCGGTATTGCCCGCCTGAATGATCTTTTCCGCTTTCATTTTCGCGTCATTCAGTATGTATTGCCCGGATTGAATGGTTGCATCCTTGGATTCATTGGCAGATTGAATGATCCTGTCCGCTTCGGCCTTTGCATCATTCAGTATAAGCTGTCCTGATTGGATAATACCGTCCGCTTCGGCCTTTGCGTTGTGCAATACGGTTTGAGACGCGAGAAGATTTGCCTCCGCCTCGACCCTGGTTGCTTCGAGAAGGGCAACCCTCTTTTTTAGACGTCGATATTTGATATAAATGGGAAGAAGCAGAATAAGAGGAAGAAGAACAATAAATATAAGGACAAGGAGCGCAAGCAGTCCGGCCACAGCCCCTGCTCCGTTTGCTGCATCTTTCGCCGCAACAGATACTTCGGCCGCAGCCACAACACCGAAAAAGACAAATAAAGAAATGACAGAAAATAAATTCCGCATTAATTCAGTCATCCTCCGGCGGCTTCCCCTTGCCCGCAAAATAAACACCTATAACCGGCCATAAGCGACAATTGCTTTTGGCGACAGTAAATGGCACTCCAACAGAATTGATTGACAAGAAAAACCAGACATCGCCACCGTCAACGATCCGCTTGCAATAAACGCCTTCCCAGTGCTTATCTGTTCCAGCATAACTTTCATCGACAACCTCGACCTTTGCAACAACGATATCATAATTGTGAGGATTATAAACCTCCGGGCCGATTATTGCAAGTTGTCCATCGAGCAATACCGGCGACATTGAGTCACCGATTATTTTAACCGCCGCAGTTGATTCCGGCAATGATATTTCGTCATAGTATGCCTCGGAGTCGGATGGGAAAAAACCCGCCCGCTGCCCCTGCGACTCATCCGCTGCCGCCTCGCCAACCACGGGGATGTTTTTTGCCTCGAGGACGAAGTTGATGGGGTCGGAGGAGGAGAAGGGCTTTTGCGTTTTCGCGGACGCCTGAGTATTTTTTGTTTTTATTTGGGACTGTGCCTTCCGTTCTGCGTGATGTTGCTCAACAATTTCGGCAGCATAATAAGCCTGTGCTTCCCCGCTATATTCCGCCGCCATCTCGGCTCGCATGTCGGCTTCATATTCGGCCGCCATATCATCCTCATATTGTTTTATTATCTGATCTTTTGTTTTACCTAATAAAAACCAATCCAGGGTCACATCTTTCTCTTCGGCGACATGGGCAAGAACCTCTATTGGGATATGGCGCTTCCCCGACTTCCATTCGCTTATCACCGATTGCTGTACTCCGAACTTGGCAGCTATGTCTTTTTGCGGAATATCGCAAAAATGTAAAAAAAACCGTTCCGCTATCTCTTTGTTATTAATCATGTTGTTGATTCCAAATAAAAATATCACAAATTTGCGAATTGACATTTCACGTTTTTGTGATATATGTCGTTTTATCAAAATCGATCAACTTCAATCGAACCAAAACTGAAAAAGCCCACGGCGGGCACAAGGCACTCAACGACAAGTCTTTTTTCTCCCTTCAAGTGCCGGGGAGACCCGCCGCCACAGTCGCCGAACAACTGTGGCGGCAACTTTTTCTAGGAGAACTTGTTATGGAAAATAACCTTGCTGTTTTCGATCACGAACAATTTGGAAAAATCCGCGTAATTAACCAAAACGGCGAACCGTGGTTTGTCGCCAAAGATATTTGTGCTGTTTTCGGGGATACCGATTACCGTCGTTCTATCTCTCGCCTTGATAATGACGAAAAGGGTGTGTCACCTTTGCCCACCCCTGGCGGCGTACAGCAAATGAGTATTGTAAACGAGTCCGGACTTTACTCATTACTCTTCAATATGCAGCCGCAGAGAAAAAGTAATCAGCCCGTTGCTAAATACCAAAAACGCATTGCGTCACTTAAGGCGTTTAAACGGTGGGTTACCCATGAAGTTCTTCCCTCCATCCGCAAAACTGGCGCGTACATGACCGATGCCACTATTGATAAAATCGCCGACGATCCAAACGTTATTTATCAACTAGCGGAGGCGATCATCAACGAGCGTAATAAGCGAATCGACGTCGAAAAGAAACTGCACTACCTGACGCCAGCAGTCCCGTATGGTACTCCTAGTAAGTTAACGGGCAATCCGCGTGATCACCTGATAAAACCTTATTGGCGATCAGTCAAAACAACCGTCATCACTGAAACGACCGAATGGCAACGCCAACTTTTTGATCTCCAATAAAAATACTTCCCAAGCCAGACATCTCACGGCGTGATCTGCGGTCACATTGGTCATCTCGGAATGCGTGGACGGTGTTAGGCGGCGAATTTATAACCTGTATTTCGGCTCTCTGCCTTCAAGGAGCCAGTCCCATGTAACACCTTTGTCTTGAACGACTTTCTCTAATGTTTCCCATGATGGCCGCCTTGAGGGATCTTTTGTCCATCTGCTTATGAGCGTTTGCTTGACGCCGATCCTGTCGCTTAACGCAGTTTGCGTTGAAACGTCATAAAGCAAAAAAAGTCGGTCTACTATCTCTGTCCAATTCAACATGTTATAAATGTTAGAACTTTTAGTTCTATTTTCTCCTTGATTATTAGAACTCTTGGTGCTATTCTTCTTTCATCGACATAAAACAACCCCGTCCACACTAAAAAGGAGACGATCATGACCATCGATCACGAAAACTTCACTATCGTCAGTCTTCCCGCTTACAATGCAACGGCCAAGGCATACTTTCTTATCGCCAAGGCATACAAGCAGGCCGCGCTGGCGCTGCAACCGGAGCAGGAAGGCTTCGACGCGGCGTTCCTCGACGCGGCAAGCGCCGCCGAAAAGTACGCCGACCATTGCGCAAGCGTCGTGGCGGCTGCGACGACCGAAGGGTCCGAATGGGCGGCCGCGTATGATTTCAAGTACGGTCCCGACGCCCATGACTTTGCCGAATGCCAGATTCGCGAGGCGTCGGATTTGTTCGGCGATGACGACTATGCCGAGGCGGACCGCCAGATAGCCGAAACTGACGCATTTATGGTCGAATACCAAAATCGCAACACACCTTTCGCCGGTCGCGAACGGAAATCGTCTCCTTTGGACGGGGGAACTCTGCTCCGGCCGGCACTTTAATTCTTTTCTTCCCGTCCAGGCAAAACCCGGCGTGATCTGCGGTCATTTCGGATTGCCTGGACAAATTAACCACCCTGCCACGGGTTTAGCGCGGAGAACAACATGACTACAATCACTAACCCAACTCACCCCAATGTCTCCGCGCTGGCGACCTACGGGGATACCGTCCCGGCGAGTGGTGGCACACTCGCCGGGGCACCTTTTGAATATCCTGCCAAAACTATCCTATGGCTATCCTGGGATTTCTGCTTCGCCTGGGCCAACCATGTCGGGCTTCAATACAGCCATAAATACAATCTGCGAGAAATTTGCATCAAGCGCGGCGTCAAAGTGGGGTTCAAGCATGGCGCGCCGTCACGGAAAGTCCCTGTCGACCGCGTTACCTTTGAGCAATTCCTGACAGGGTACATGCCGGTAAAGTCTGGTCCCAAACGTCGAATTTACCGCACTCGCGCCTCTCCGTGACTATACCACATTTTTCGCGGCAACCACAATCCTTTTATAGCTTTCTGACCATGGTTGACCGCCACGCGATCAACACGGACACAACGTATTAATTATTAATACGTACTGGGATTTCAACTTTAGTCGTATTTTCCATCGCCAGTGCAGTTTTTGGAGTTTTTCATGAGACATCGCATCAACAAGACCTATGCCAGACAACGGGAATACTCATGGCGCCGGCATGCGCAACATGTCGAAGGCGTCGGTTATTGGGGAATTATCGCCATATTATTTATCTGCCTCTTGTTGAGGTGGAGCTGTTCATAAAAGGAGGACACGATTCCCGAATTCGAAACGTCTGCCGCTGGCGCATCCCCCTGCGCCAACCCCCAAAGCGGCGGGCGTCTTGCCGGCGTTGGCAACCGTAACTGACGAGATAGCCTGGGAGACACCAAGATGATTAACCCCGCAATAAGTCAATTGTTCGCACAATACGCAACAACTCAAAAAATGCTGACTGTTCGCCTTTGGATGACCAATGACAAGACCGGCGTCCACCTGTGGCGTAACTATCCGGAATTTGATGATGATTTGGCAATCTACCATGGCGGAGAAATGCTCGAATTGATCAAGCCGGGAGTTGCCGACATGCCCCCCATTTGTTGCCTGGGTATCGATGTGCCTTTTGCCCTTTTATCTCAATAGCGGGACGCCGCTTTTACATACCTGACTATTAATAAGGAGAGGAAGCATGACCAGAAAATTTCAACCAAAACACCTGCCGCCGCGACCAAAACGGTATTACTTTGGCTGTAATGTCGGCGAAAACCTGCAAAACTGGATTCGTTCCATTGCCGACAAGCACAACCTCACCATTTCAGAAACAGTCAACCAGGCCCTCCGCTTCGCAAAGGAGCATGCATGACAACAACCATGCCTCCCCCGCCCGACTGGGCAATTCTGGAAGATGATCAAACCTATCATGCCCGCTCGAAGTCCGGGGAATACATGTCGTCCGGCATGCTCAAGAAGTTCCGGCAATGCCCGTACGCCTACCGGCAGGAAGTCACCGGACAGATCGCGGCCAAGGATACGGACGCTTTCCGCTTCGGCCGCGCCGTCCATAAAATGCTTCTCGAAGGCGAACAGGCGTTCAGCAAGTCCTATGCCATCGGCGGCCCCATCAACCCCAAGACCGGCAAGACCTACGGCGTCGGGACGCAAAAACATGACGAATGGCTGGCTGAAAACGGCTATACCCGCGATCAGCTTGTTTCCCCGGACGACGCGGCGGCGCTGTTCGCCATGCGCCGGATGGTGGACAACCACGAAATAGCGACCGCCTACCTCGCTTTCGGCTGGCCGGAATTGGTGGTCCGCGCGGACCTCCACGGCGTCCCCTGCCAAATCCGCATGGACTGGCTGACCCATGACGCCGACGGCAACCATGTCATTGTCGACCTCAAGACAGCGGAGGAAATGACCTGGTTTGAAAAGGATTCAAAACGCTATGAATACCCGCATCAATTCGCCCTGTACCGCGATGTCCTCCGCCAGGCGACGGGGATCGACGCCGGCTTCGTCGTACTCGCGGCGGAGAAAAAACAGCCATTCCGCGTGGGCGTATGGAATATCAGTCCGGAAGACCTTGATTATTTCTCTGAAATGAACCGGCTGGCCCTGACCAACTATGCCCAATGCCTGGCGGCCGACGTCTGGCCGACGGGATACGAAGACCCGCGTACAGCGTCCTTTAAATTCAATTAGAGAGGGAATGTATGACAACAACACCGTTAAAGACGCTTCCGGGGATCATTACCGAAGCGCAAAACCTTCAACCGATAATGTGCCTTTTCGGCGTGCCCGGCGTCGGCAAATCCACAACCGGCAGTCAGACGGAAGACCCGATTTTTATTCCGCTTGAGGAAGGCGTGGAAAATATCGACGTCCACCGCTTCCCCGTCGCCACAACCCTTGACCAGTTTCTTGAAAACCTCAAGGCCGTTGCCCATGGCGACCACGGGTATAAGACAGTCGTCATCGATACCTTGAATCGCCTTATGGATCTTTACCACCAGGCCAAGAAAGACATTCCGGGTGAAAAAGGCAAGCCGCTTTATGATTTCGTCGGCTATGGCGGAACATCCGGCTGGACGGCTGTTGCCAAGGACATTCGCCGCGAAGTCATCCCCCTGCTGATGACGTGCAAGCGGCGCGGCATGCTGGTGCTGGTCCTGGCGCATACCGGCCAATACACCCGGAACAATCCCCTGGGGGACAATATGGTTGTCTCCGCGCCGTCGATCCCAAAACCGGTCTGGCTTGAGCTGCATGGCGATTTCGACGTCATCGGCCGCGCCGATTATGTCTACAGCACTTCGACCGTGAGCAAGGACAGGGACGGGCGGACTACCAAGGCCAAGGCATCAACCGACGAGGAAATTGTCGACGGCGCGCGCGTCAAGGCGCGTCGGCTCACGTTCGCCGGCGGCGCCGAGGACGACTGCAAGACCCGCGTCGGCTATGAACTGCCGGCAACCCTTCCCCTGTCCTGGGCGGCGATCCGCGAAAACCTTGGCAACATCAACAAGCTTGTGGCCGAGATTCGCGACCTCTGGCGCTACCTCCCGCCCGATAGCGCGGCCAAGACGCTGGCGTGGCTTGGCCGCTCCAACCTTGACGACATCGCCAAGGCGTCCCGATCCAAACTGTCGCAACTCCGTAACCGGTTGATTGAATTGCGGGACGAGGCGGAAGCGGTCGCCTCGATGCACACTACACCCGACGCATAATTATTTAGAGGAGATTGTTAATGACTACTGATTTTCGCAACTATTACAGCGTAGACGACAAACCCAATGAAGGCGTTGCCGTTCTTCCAAACGGTACGTACACGGTAAAAATCGTAAGTAGTGAGTGGAAGGAAACTAAAAATCGCGACGGCAAGTACCTCCAGTTGAATCTAGCGGTCACCGACGGCGAACACGCCGGCAATATCATTGTCGCAAGGCTCAACCTGGACAACCCCAATAAACAGGCCGTAGTTATCGCCAGAGGCGAACTTGCCGGCATCAGGGAAGCGACCGGCGTAAGGGAACCCAAAAACCCCGAGGAGCTGCACAATATCCGATTCCAGGTAATGCTGAAATGCGCCAAACGCAAAGACGATCCAACGAAGGATGAAAACCGAATCACCCGCTATATGAAAAAGGACGAGAACGCCGCCGCGCCGCGGCAAAACACCGGCAATCCGCCCTATGCGCGTAACGCCCCGCAACAGCCCACGATCGGGATGACCCCCGACCAGGTCGCGGCCTCCGATCAAGTGCCGTTCTGATGAGGTCTCTATCCTTTCGCCTGCCCTGGCCGCCGTCCGTGAACCACTACTATGGGCGACGGCACCAAGGCGGGGTTTATCTTAAAGAAGCGGGGAGGCTGTTTCGTCGGCATGCGGCGGCGGAGTTTTCCCGCCTGGGTTGGCCGCGCTTGTCCGGAAATGTCAGGGTGACTTTGTTGCTGGCGCCGCCCGACAGGCGCACGCGGGATATAGACAACATCCGCAAAGCCGTCTATGACGCCATTTCCGACCGCAAGAAGCGCGCGGCAGTTATCCATCACGGCGTTATCGCGGATGACAAGTTTATAGTCGAAGACGAAGCGCAATTCGTCGACGCGGAGGAAAGCTTCGTTCACATCACCATAACCGAACTGGAGAAAAACCAATCATGAATATACCTCTCGTGCTGAATGACGGCGCAAAACTATCTCTTTCCTATGCCCCCGATGAGGACGGAAAAATTACGCAACTGGAGTTCGAAGGCGAAATCGACATCACTGGCAAACGGGTGCATGTCATGGATTCGCCTTTCGAAGGCAACGACGCCGAACTGATCACACATGCCATGCAGATTGCCGAAGGGATGCGCCGGACCTACCAGGCGGAAGGCGAAAAACAAGACCGCAAGGAAGCGAAAAAAAGACGCGGCAAAAAAAGCAAGGACGAGGCCGCCGAAGCAGAGGCAACCCAAATCGACGCCTCGATCGAGGACGGCACGGAGGAGGAAGAGCCGCACATCGAATTCAGTGAATACGAAAAGCGCTTGAAATGCTTCCTTTCCGATGACGAGAAGCAAAAAGCCGCGTCCAGTCTGGTCCAGGCGATGGAGGACTTGAAGCGCAAGGAGGACGACCTCACAGCGATCAAAAACCAGTTTAAGGGCGAATGCAGTCGCATCCAGGCGGATATTGACCACTTCCAGGGCCTTGTCCGCGACGGCTATCGGTTTGACGATGTCCTGTGTAAAGTTACCCGCAATTACAAAACCGAAAACGTCACCATTGTACGGCTTGACACTGGTGAAATCATCGAGGATCGCCGGTTGCGCGGCGATGAGATGCAGCGGAAATTGCCGGGGATGGAATAATGATC
The DNA here is from genome assembly GCA_036745875.1 of Planctomycetota bacterium. Taxonomy (GTDB): domain Bacteria; phylum Planctomycetota; class SZUA-567; order SZUA-567; family SZUA-567; genus DAIOFH01. Next base: position 10,581 of record DAIOFH010000109.1, read on the forward strand.
CTTCAACTCCGCCCCTACCAGCAAGCCGCCTTGACCGCAATATACGAGCACCTCCGCCGGCGGGACGACAACCCTTGCGTGGTGTTGCCAACGGGTTCGGGCAAAACGCCCCTGCTTGCGCAAATCTGTTCGGACACTGTCTTACAATGGCATGGTCGTATTTTGGTATTGTCCCACGTCAAGGAACTACTGGAGCAGGCGGCGAATCACCTGGCGTCGTTCCTGCCGGTCAATATGGTTGGACTGCACTCCGCGGGGCTTAGTCGCCGCGACACGGTTCATCCCGTCATTGTCGCCGGCATCCAAACAGTGGCGAACAAGGCTTTCGACCTCGGGGCCTTTGACTTGATCCTGGTCGACGAGGCGCATTTGATCCCGGAGTCGGGCGAAGGCCGGTATCTTACCTTTTTACGCGACGCCAAGGTTGCAAACCCGAATGTCAGGGTTATCGGTCTGACGGCGACGCCTTTCCGCCTCGGTACCGGCGTTTTGTGCAAACCGGAAAATATCCTGAACCATGTCTGTTACGAAGCAAACGTAAAGGAACTGATCCTCGACGGCTGGCTGTGCCCTCTCCGGACAAAACGCGGGCTTGAATGCGCCAACCTGGATAATGTCCGCATTTCGTCAACCGGCGATTTCGCCACGGACGAAATGCAGGCGGCGTTTGAATCGGTCATCAAACCGGCTTGCACGGAAATTTTGCAGTTGTGCGCCGACAGAAAATCGATCCTGATTTTCGCCGCCGGCGTCGAGCATGCGCGGATGGTTGCCGAAATCCTTGGCGGCGAAATCGTTGTTGGCGATACGCCAAAGGCGGAACGGGCTGATATGATTCGTCGTTTTCGCGCGGGGGAGATTCGATTTCTCGTCAATGTCGGCGTGTTGACCACCGGCTTTGACGCACCCAATGTGGACGCCGTTGTCCTGCTGCGCGCCACCATGTCGGCGGGACTGTACTGCCAAATGGTCGGACGTGGCTTGCGCCTGCATTCGTCAAAGCCTGATTGCCTGATTCTCGACTACGGCGACAACGCCCTGCGCCATGGCCCGATTGACCAAATCGAAGTACACGACCGTTCGAAAAAGAAAAAAAAGGCGGAGGAAGCGCCGGGCAAGGAATGTCCGAACTGCCACGAAGTCATCGCGGCGCAATACCGGATTTGCCCGAATTGCGAATACGAATTCCCGGTTAATTATGCATCGCGGCACAACAGCGAAGCAGGCGACGCGCCTATTCTGTCGGGCGAAGACACCATAATTGAAGAAGAGGTCTTCGGCGTCCGCTATCACGAAAATGTCAAGCGCAAGCCGGAAGGCGACTCCGTCACCCTGCGGGTGGAGTACGTAGTAGACAAACTCCTGGGTAAATCGGAGTCGGAATTTCTCTGCTTTAATCATCCATTGGGAAGTTGGGCCCGGGGAAATGCCGAAAAATGGTGGCGACAGCGCTCCCGCGCGCCGGTCCCGGCTACGGTCATGGACGCTGTCGCACTCGCCAAGGCCGACGCCGTTGCCAGGACCACCGGCATTACTTTGCGGTTCAGCCCTGGCAAGAAATATCCGGAGATAATCGGCCATGAGTACGGCGATCCTCCAGAATGGCAGGACGTCGCCGAGGATGAAGACTTTTTCGCCGCTGACCCAGTTGACGAGCTGGTGGATGCGAATGATTTACCATTTTGAAGCATCTGGTCGATAGGGAAAACCATGTTTTAGGGATCATTTTTTTTCTTAAAAAACCTTCCAGAGATGGATGGACTGGGCACCGATGAAATTCCATGGTAAGACAGCGGAAAGGATAAAAATGAAAATTGAAAAACTTACATCGGAACAAGAGGAAAAACTCAAACTGTACGCCCAAATGGGCATTGAAAAAGGGCTCTCATGCGATCCAATCGATGAAGATGCGGCACGGACGTATTCCAAAAAACTCATGGACTGGCTTGGCAGGGATTACGCGGGGACGGTCATCGTCGATAGCCCACTGTCCGCATGTTGTGCGCTTCCGTTTTTGAAAATCATCGAAAACACGATATTGCCCGCCAAGCCGGATCAGGTCCAGGATCAGGTCTGGGATCAGGTCCGGGATCAGGTCTGGGATCAGGTCCGGGCTCAGGTCGGAGATCAGGTCCGGGAACAGGTCTGGGATCAGGTCTTGGGTCAGGTCTGGGGTCAGGTCCGGGATCAGGTCCGGGATCAGGTCTGGGATCAGGTCCAGGATCAGGTCTTGGATCAGGTCCGGGCTCAGGTCTGGGCTCAGGTCCAGGATCAGGTCCGGGATCAGGTCGGGGGTCAGGTCCGGGCTCAGGTCGGGGATCAGGTCCGGGCTCAGGTCTTGGATCAGGTCCGGGATCAGGTCCGGGCTCAGGTCTGGGATCAGGTCGGGGATCAGGTCTGGGATCAGGTCGGGGATCAGGTCGGGGATCAGGTCTGGGATCAGGTCTGGGAACAGGTCCAGGATCAGGTCCGGGAACAGGTCCAGGATCAGGTCCGGGCTCAGGTCTGGGATCAGGTCTTGGGTCAGGTCCGGGATCAGGTCTCGGCTCAGGTCCGGGATCAGGTCCAGGCTCAGGTCCGGGATCAGGTCGGGGATCAGGTCCGGGATCAGGTCTCGGCTCAGGTCTGGGATCAGGTCCAGGCTCAGGTCCGGGATCAGGTCGGGGATCAGGTCCGGGATCAGGTCCGGGCTCAGGTCGGGGATCAGGTCCGGGATCAGGTCCGGGCTCAGGTCCGGGAACAGGTCTGGGCAGCTTGGCCGTACATGGACGGCCAGTGGTACTCGTATTATGCCGCATGGCACAACTAT
>DAIOFH010000110.1:0-13325 GCA_036745875.1 Planctomycetota bacterium
AGGCCCCTTACTGCGTTTTCCGGCACAACTATGCCAAGCCAAAACGCGCAAAAGGTAGGGCCAACCTTTTCAGAAAACGCTATAGATCAACAGTTTGTTACTGCATAAAGCGCTGGCGATAGCTTTCGACTTCCCAGCCTTCGATGAACTTGACAAAGCGGGGTTCGAGGTATTTGACCCCGCCGAAAGCGCCCGCATACTTGACGATCTGCGCTGCGTCCCAGGCCATCTCGAGCGCAAGGTCTGCAACCTTCTGACTGGAGCCGAAGCCGTACACGGCGTCCTTGGTCTCGACGACCCTGGGCCAGTAGCCGAATTTCTTCTGGTACGCCGTCAGCCCCTCCGGGGTGACTTCGCCCTTCATCATGTAGGACTTCGAATAGACGATATGGTCGGGGGTCAGCGCACCCTCCGGCACCGAGAACCAGCCGGAGGCGGCGGACGCTTTGGCATTGTCGGCCATCGTTTCGGCGGCGGTTTTCTTCGCCATGTCGGCGCGGTCCTTCGCCGGTTCGGCTTTCCTTTCCGGATCGGAGAACAGGCCCGCGTCCTTGATGATCTTTTCGATCTTGGTCATCACCTCGTCATAAAGTCGGCGGATGCCGTCCGCGTCGTCGTGGGCGATGAAGACGCCGTGGTTGGCGAGGAAGAGAATCTCCGGCGCTTTGCCCTTTTCCTTCTGGTGCTTGACGATTTCGTCGCGGATGACCTTGGAAAGCTTGTAGCCGGGTTCGACAAAATTGACCCAGAGGGCGTCGGGGAGGATTTGCCTGCAGACTTCCTCGCCTTTCTGGGAACAGGTCATGCCGTTCACCACCGCCGGGTGGGTGTGGACGACGAAGCGCTGCGGGAATGTATTGTGCAGGGGCGCTTCCACCGACGGCCTGCCGTCGAACTGGGGAAGGATGGTCGTCGTGATGTAGTCCTTCACGGCGCTCTCCCTCGCCTGGTCCTCTTCGGGGAAGGTCTGGCCGTACAGCCCGGTCATTTTCTCGCGGGAGACGCCCACGAATTTATCGCCGGTCATGTCCAGGAGGGAGATGCCGGACGGCTTGATCCACATGGTGACGTCGTTCTTGCAAGAGGTGTTGCCGCCGCCGCCGCGAACATAGCGGCATGCGCCGAATTCGACCGAAAGCTTGGTTATCACATCCAATAGCTCTGACTCGTTCATTCCTTCGCCTTTCTCTTAAATTGACAATGGACCGTGGATTATTGGTTACGAATTACGAAAACACCGCCATGACCGCGGTCTGCGTCGAAAACGAGATATACGCTTCGCCGTAAGTCGAAAAGCCGATCATTTCCGCATCGCCGAAAAGCTTGCCGTACTTGTCCAGGTCGCCGCTGTTTTTCAATACGATGGAGCGCAGGGCGCAGTCAAAATTGATCACCGCCCGGAACGGCCCTATTTCCTTGTGTTTTTCAGCCAGCGAATGCGCTGTTGTTTCGATAAGGTCTGTGGTGCTGAACACCGATACCGGCACACCTTCCTCCAGGGGGTAGATAAGGCGTATGCCGCCGCCGGGAACCAGCGAATCGATGGCGCGCAGGAACGGTTCGTTGAAGTTCACGATACCCAGGGGATGCCTGCCGAGTATTGAGGGCGTCAACTGTTCCGGCTTCAGGCCAAGGGCCTCGGCGTACACTTCCACTGCCGGGCGGCCATCGAGGGTTTTCAGTATCTTTCGGTCTTCGTCGGAGCCCGTGACCATGAACTCCTTTCCCGTCGACACGGCGTTCTGCGTCTTGAACAGCGCGAAAGGTTTCTTCGGCTTGATGATCGCCAGCATCGCGGCCCGGTTGTATTTTACGCCGTTCAGGAACAGGGCGGTGTCCGAATGGGTAAAGTGGTCGCTGGCGCAGCCGCCGATGAAGACGATGTCGGAGCGGTCGCCGGAACTGGCAATGATGGTGTCGATGTTTTTGACCGGGTCGCCGTCGAAGAGGATAAGGCCGAAATACTCGGTGTAATCAAGTGTAGCGATGTCCTTGGCCAGGTCTTTTTCCAGGCGGGTGAGGGCATTGTTGATGCCGTCCGGATTATGCTCGATGTCGTCGGCGACAGTAACGACGAATTCGTCGAATGCATCCGGGCCGAAGGCCATGGCGGCAATGGAACCGTCATATAATTTGCAGCCGCTGTATTCCTCGAAGCTGGTACAGCCGAAAGTGACGACGCCGGGGAATGCATCCGCCATCAATTTCCCGATATTGTCGGACTTGAAACGGGATGAGGCGAAAAACATCAATTGCTTTATCGCCTGTCCGGAAAATTGCTTCGCGAGATCGTCAACCGCCTCCTTGGCGTCTTTTTTAACGCTGTGTTTGGCCAGAAAATCCATGCGTGCTCCCTTGAGTCGAACATGTCGAAATTCGGATGGTGTATGGATAACGCTTCCGAAGGTGCCATGGCGTTACTTTATTCAAAAAGCGCCATTACGGAAGTTTGGTTGATAAAGCCGATGTATGTCTCGCCGTAAGTGGAAAAACCGACCGTTTCAATGCCGTCGAAGAGCTGTGCGTATTTCGGGTAGTTTTTGCTTTCCGCGAGCATAAGTGCGCGATGGGCGCAGTCGAAATCCAGTATGGCGCGGATACCGGTCAGGCTTTGGCGGGCAGAGGCGAGGTCCTTGGCCGTCCGTTCGACAATATCCGACGGTTTCATCAGCCTGAGCCTGAGGCCGTCCTTGACCGCGCAGAACAGCTGCACGCCGCCATCGTCAAGCTTTTGCCTGATGGTGCGGATAAATGGCTGATCCTCGACCATAAGGCCAAAGGGATGGTAGAGGAACACTTCGGGCGTCAGGTCATCGACCTTCATTCCCATGGCTTCAGCATACACTTCCACTGCGGGACGGTTGTCGAGGGTGTGGATGATCTTGTTGCTTTCATCAGCCGAGGTGACCAGGAACGAGTGTTCGGTGGGAACGGCGCTCTGGGTTTTCAGCAGGCTGAAGCCGCGCCTCGGTTTGAGGATCGCCAGTACCGCCGCGTCCGAATGGGTTTGGCCTTCATAGTAAACTTTGACGTCGGTGAAGGTGAAATTGTCCGAAGCATAGCCGCCGATGAAGGTTATGTCTGAAATATTGCCGATTCGTTCCAGAAAGTGCTCTATCCCCGCCGAGCCGCCGTCGAAAAGGGTCAGCCCGAAGTATTCTTTGTAATTCAGGTCCATTACTTTGGCGTCAAGCTGCTTTTCCAGCCGGGCGAAAGCCTTTTCCAACGACCACGGGTCTGAGGATATGTTTTTGGCGACAGTCACCGCAGCTTCTTCGAAAGCGTCTTCCGAAAATGCCATGGCGGCGATGGAATTGTGGTGAATACCGGCGTTGACGATTTCCGCGTAGCTGGAACAGCCGAACACCAAGGCTCCGGGAAATGCTTCGGGAATGATGGCGCTGATATAAGCACTGTCATAACTTGTTGAAGCAAAATAAATCAACAATTTGACCGGAAATCCGGAAAATTGTTTTTGCAAATCCTCGATCGCGCTGCGAACATCTTTTTCCGTCGTGTACTTGGCAAGGAAATCCATGTATGACCCTTATATGCTATGGCGCTTCCGATAAACAAGCCATCACCGACGCTTAACTATACAGGCGTATATCCGGCAATACAATATATTTAAATATGTATTATGCGGTAAAGGGCATGGCGGGCAATGAAAAAATCACTCGTCCCTCGGCAACAGCCCGCCGCGCTTACCAAGGCACCAGCCACAATTGCCGCATACACCGGTATCAAGGTCATACAGCCGCCTATGCAAAAATTGCCGGGCGCAGCCGCTGTTTTCGATCCATTCGATTGAATCGGCCAATTCTTTTCGGAGCTTTTCCGGATGAAGTTGGCCGCAGCCGGGACCAGCCTTGGCAAGTGCGTCTATCTCGGAAAGGCGAAGATTGCGGTCGCGTTCGGAAGCGAAAAATTCAATATCCGCGAGCAGTCCGTCCTTTCCCGTCGCTTCGATGTCGGCGAGGGCGGCAGGCAGTGCCGGGGGAATGTTCATCACATACATTTGCCTGACGTCCCGGCGCTCCGGGACCGGGGTATCCCCGACCGCGACCAGGGCGGGCCGGTCTGCGGTTTGAAACCAGCTTTCGCATTGCGCCTGCTCGGGTTCCGACTGCAGGCGGGAAAGGATGCGTACTTCCCTCCCTGTTTTCACCAGCAGGTCAAACATGTTTTTGGCCGCATGCTGGTCGCGAACGCGGGCCACCAGGGCGCCGATCCGTTCCCGCGCATCGATCCTGGCCCATAAAAGCCGCCCCTTGTCGCGGCTGCGACAAGGGGTGAGGCGGATAACCGAATTGGTTTGTCTTGAAAAAGACACAGTTGTCACCTGAACGGAAAGTTACAGCAATTCCGCGATCTGCACGGCATTCAGGGCCGCGCCCTTGAGGATCTGGTCGCCGGCGACCCAAAGCATCAGTCCGCGCCCGGGGAGGCTGATGTCTTCGCGGATGCGGCCGACAAGGACATCGTCCTGTCCCGCCGCGTCCAGGGGCTGGGGCGATCGGTTTTGCGAACGGTCGTCCAGTACCTTGACGCCGGGGGCTTTTTCCAGAATGGCGCGGGCCTCTCCCGGGGTCATGGGGTTGGTGAATTCGAGCATTATCGATTCACAGTGTGCGCGCATGACCGGGACGCGGATACAGGTCGCCGCGACCATGATGCCGGGCGCACCGAAGATCTTCCGCGTTTCGTCGGTCATCTTCATCTCTTCCTGGTTGTAGCCATTTTCATACAGCTTGGAGTTGTGTGAAAATACATTCATGGTCAACTGGTAGGGAAATACTTTGGGTTCGACCTTTTTCCCTTCGACCCAGGCGCGGGTTGTGGCTTCCAGTTCGTCCATGGCGGGTTTTCCCGCGCCGGAGGCGGCCTGGTAGGTGCTGACCAGGATGCGCTTCAGTGGGTTGACCTGATGCAGCGGCCAGACCGGGACGTTCATGATGATGGTGGAGCAGTTTGGGTTGGCGATGATGCCCTTGGGGCGGTTCTTCGCCGCTTCCGGGTTGATTTCCGGTATGACCAGGGGACATTCCGGATCCATGCGGTAAGCGGACGAATTGTCCACCACCACCGCGCCCGCCTTGACCGCGGCAGGGCCGAATTCCTGGGACTGGTCGGATTCCACCGCCATGAGGGCAATATCCACGCCTTCGAACGATTTTACGGTGGCTTCGGTGATAGTCAGGTCTTTGCCTTTGAATTTAATGGTTTTTCCGGCCGAGCGGGCGGAAGCCATGACGGTAATGTTCCCAATGGGGAAATTCCTTTTCTCGAGGCAAGCCAACATTTCCTGACCAACAGCGCCGGTGACGCCAACCACCGCAACATTCTTTGACACGGTTATTTCCTCTCCATAACAAAAACTCCCCTTACATAAAAATACCCTTTCCCCTGGACATCCATGGGAAAGGAGGGAAGGTCGAAGCGTTCTATCCCGCTCTCCATTACATATGTAACCTTTGAGGGCGGATTACTCTTTACCTGAATATTAATGTACGGTTGGCTGAAAACAACAGATTTTATTTCTTTTTCTGGTTTTTGTTGAATTTCTTTTTTTTTATGGCCGATAAAAAAACTATAGGGAAAGTTATCAGCCGCGAGAAAACGGAACGGAAAACAGCCATCATGTTCAAGAAAGTCGTCGATCGCTTCCGCAGTAAAGAAAAAACCGCCCATGTCCGGCGTGATCGCGCGACGCAGTTGATGGAATACCTCCAGGCGAACAACAGCCTGGTTCTCGACCGCGAAGGCTTGGCGCTCGTGGGCATGAGCCGCAAACAGGCTTTTCAGACCGTGTACGACCTGGTGGTGAACGAAAGCATCCAGATGCGGGCCGAATCCGACGGCAAGGTCATCATCATGACGAATGCGGAGTATATCCGTCAGAAGGAAGACAAGGCCAGGGAAACATGGGCCAAGGAAGCCGGGCTCAAGATGGCGGGCGACGCGAAAGACTCGGACCTCCTCCTCAACGTCGACGAAGACAATCCGGACATTATGTACGCCGAGGGGAAAAGTTTGCCGGAACGTGAGCGTGATCCCTGGATTTCTTTTGACGACGCGTTTTTCGATCGTGATTAAAAGTAAAGAAATACTCTAACCATCAACTTTAAACGTATTTATGGATTCGATATAACCATATGAAAATATAATGCATTATAAAAATCCCCATAAATGATACGCGATTTCCTCCCCAACGGATCCCTTGCCGGGAAGTGTTTCCCGGCAGGGGAATCTCATTTTGGCAAAACGGTTGCAATCCAAGAGATTGGTTTTGTACTTGTTTTCCTGAGGAGGAAATACTATGAACGTTACATCTACTTCCGTGCAGGCTGCGTATCAGTCGCTCAACATACAGAAAACCCAATCCCAGTTCTCCGTCAGCGGCAGCTACCTGGAGATCACCGGCAACCAGATAACCACCTCTGCCGACAAGACCAGCATTTCCGACAAAGCCAAGGAATTGCTGGAACGGTCCAAGAGTCTTGATATCTTTTCCTGCATTTTCCCCAACAACGACGTCAGCAAGCAATACAAAAGCCTTGACGATGTCGAGAACGATTTTTTCGCCGACTTCAACAGCTTTTCCAGCCAGTTCAGCTCCCTTTTCGGCGGGCTTGACCTCGGCGCCGCAGGCATCACCATGGGCCTTGACGGCAAGGGTGGGGTGACGGTCGAAGGCGAAGAAGGCGCGGCGAACAAGATCCAGACCGCCTTCAGCGGTTCCAGCGTCGCGGTCAGCCGCTTCGCCGTGATGGCGGCCCGCGCGGCGCTTGTCGACGCCAGAAGCACTGTCGACGGCTTCGATTCCTCCTACTCCCAGGACCCGGTCGCCGCCATAACCGATAATCTTGACGCCCTCAAGGAACGGCTCCTTGGCTTCCGCACCGTTGCCGATCCCTCCGGCATGAGCTACGGCTTTGTCCGTCAGTTCTCCGCGTCGATCCAGTATTCCGAGACCACGGTATCCTGGAGCTCGGCAGCAGCGAACAAGGAAACAGAGGCTGCATAGTTAACGCTTTTTAAATAATGCTTAGTTCCTTGTGGCGTATTACGGCGCAACCGGGATATGTATTTAAAACGCAATAGAAGTGCAATCACAGGGACGACGGTTTCTGTGCTTTGAATAAAGATTTTGCTGTAAAATGGACGATACATATGTAGGGCTTGCTCCGGGTTTTCCCGCCGTTGGGTGGCAGATCGGCGGGCATTTCCGGGTAAGCTCTTCTGGACCCATGGATTAGGGAGCGGTGCAACCATGACTACAATGCTTGAAGAAACGACTGTTCAGGACACGGCGCTTGCGGCAGAGCCGATTTTACTGTTGATCGACGCGGAAGAAGAGGCGTATATAGCAACGCCCGACTACCAGGATGCGAAGATCACGAATTACTGCGACGTCCTGACATCGAATATCGATGCGTCACGAGTCGACCCGGAGACGCTGGCCGCCTTTATCGAATTGGTATTCGCCGTCGACGATGAATACATCGACACCGGCATCGCCGATGTCCCGGCCATCACCGAACCGCTCCTCAACTGGAACGAAATGGGCGATGCCCTCGCCGAATCCCAGGCCCTCCTCAAGACCATGCAGGACCTGCTGTCCCTGACCCTGGAGGAAATGGGCGTCGAAGACCATTCCGCCATCAGGATTTACGAAGATATGGAAGGCAAACTGCGCCTCCTCGTTCCCCATGACCGCCAGGAAGAAATCGAAGAAAAATTGAACTCCCCTGAAAACAAACAACTCCACGAACTGCACCGCGCAGTGGCAAGCGGCATGCACCTCGCCGGGAACCTCATCGGCCAAGGCGCGCTGCCGCAGGAAGTATTGGATATTGTAAAGGCGCAGCAACAGCAACAGGTTACCGCCTGATCCAGGCATAACTGCGCAACAAAGTACATTCCATCCGTCGAGGCAGGGCATGCGGCCCTGCCTCGATGCGTTTCCAGCCAGGTTTCCCGTTATTTACCTCAACTTTATTCGTAATTCTCATAACAGTCTTGAAATGGAATGTCGTATTAATAACATTAAACGTTAAGTATTGATTGTTGAAAGAGGGGGGGAAGCGGGGTGCAGTCATGCCGGCAAGGATGGTTTTTTCTTGCATTTTATCGATTTTTCTGACATTTGAGCTTATTTTTGCGCAGGAATTCATCGTTACGGACAGCCGGATTTCAGGTGGCGGAACGTTGGTAGAAGACGTTAATAATTCACAAAATAATGATGTAATCTCCTTTTCCGTGCCTGGGCCCATTCCCGTAACCGGTTCATTGTACATCCCGGGAAAAAGCCTTTCCATCGGAACAACGCAATCACCTCACACCACTCTTATCGGGAACAACACGGATAGGATATTTTACCTCGCCGGAGCGACCGCTCCGTTTATTTTTTCCAATCTGACCCTTTCCGGCGGCAATGGCTATACCGGAGGAGCCGTGTATGCGGAAGACAAGGACATCGTTTTCCAAAACGGCATGAACATCCGCAGCAATTACGCCACCGGGGATGGCGGCGGCGTGTATGTGGCGAGAGCCGATGCGCGGCTGGAGGACGGAACTTCATTTACTGAAAACAGGGCCGCTGTTTCCGGCGGCGGATTCTATGTTCGGGAAGGCAGTCTTTTCTCCGGAAATAACGTAACTCTTGCCAACAACTCCGCCCAGACAGGCGGCGGCGGCTGGGTAGGGCAGAATGTCCAGGCGGGAAGCGGCGTCAGCATACTGGATAATGCCGCAGTCGGCCAGGGAGGCGGGCTTTATGTGCTTGGCAGCGGTGTCGTTTTTGGGAATAGCGCCCGCGTCGAGCGCAACAGCTCCCAAATAGACAGCGGCGGCGGCCTGATGATAGTCAACTCCACTTTTGTGGCATTGGGCGACGATTCCCGCATCGTCGGCAACACAGCCGCCCTTTCCGGCGGCGGGGCGTTTGTGGAAAAAGGCGCATTCACACTTGGGACGTCCGCCCTTGTCGCCGACAACCGCGCGGAAACGAATGTCGGCGGCGGTTTCTATTTGGCCGAAAGCGAACTCGGCGTAGGCAGCGGTGCGATTTTTCGTAATAATTTCGCCAAGTCTTCCGGCGGTGCAATATGGGCGCGTGACGGCGGGCTTGTTTTTGGCGACAGCGTTTCCTTTACGCGAAACAGCGCCAATATTTCCGCCGGAAACGACTTGGCCAGGGGCGGCGGCGGCATTCATGCGGTCAACGGCAATGTGCGTTTTGGAAACAATGCCTCTTTTTCCCAAAACAGCGCAGGCAATTCCGGCGGCGGCATACTTGCTGAAAAAGGCACTGTGTCCTTCGGGCAGGGAGCAGAATTCCTTGAAAACAGCTCACGCGGCGGTTACGGCGGCGCGATTGCCATGGGGAGCGGTGATTTGCTTGTCGGCGCGGGTGCATCCTTCAGCGGCAACAATGCGGCCCTTTCAGGCGGCGCGGTTTTCAACCTGGCCGGCAGGGTTGAGTTCGGAGCTGGCTCGTATTTCGCCAATAATAGTTCAGGCGGGGCAGGGGGAGCGTTGTTCGCGGGCGGCGGCGGGATTGTGGTGGAATCGGCATTTACCGGCAACAGAAGCGTCGGCGACGGCGGGGCGGGAACGGGATTGGGCGGCGCTGTCTATGCACGGGGGGACTTCACCGTTGCCGGCGGGAATTTCACCAACGCAAGTTCCATCCCCGTCACGGAGGGAGTCCTGAACGCCGGTTTTTATTCTTATGAATACGACAACCTTCGCTGGATGAACGGAGATACGAGGCTGGTGGTGAATATCGGCAAGGCCAAGGTCAACCCGGATTTCACCTGCGTCTGTTCCGTCACCGGCCCCATGGCGGCGGTGTTGTCGAACTCGGGGAGCAAGCTGGTGTTCGGCCGCGCGGCGCAGCGGCTGAGTAGCGCCCAGCCGGAAAGCGGCTCCGCCGTCGACCGTTGCCTGCCGTACGACAATGGCATTTGGCTGGCCGGTTCGGCAAGCCACACCGATTATCGCGATACGGGTGGGCTTCCGGGCTACGACCTGAACGACTATACCGCCATTCTCGGTTATGACCGGAAGTTCGGCTGCTCGACATTTGCCGGCATCGCAGCAGCCTATTCCAGCCCGAATTTCAAGGGCGGCAGGACACGGTTCGACGCCGACGGATATCGGGGTTTTGTTTACGGCGGCGCGAGACTTCCGCTGGATGTCGATTTGTCCCTATTGGCCGGATTTGGCGCGACCCGCTTCGACCAGCAGCGAATGTCGCGGGAGGAGGTCTACAAGGCAAAATACAACACGCATGTCTATACCGCTGGAGCCGGGTTGGCCCGGAAGTGGGAAATACTTCCTTCCTGGACGGTCAGGCCGGGTTTGACCTATGAGTTCCTTCGCATGAAATCGGATAGCTACGCCGAATCTGGTGGATATTATGCATTGACGCTGGATTCGCTTTACCAATCCTTCCACAGGGTTAGGACGGGCGTAGAATCCGCATGGAAAATGGGACGACAGGCGGAATTGTCTGCCGGCGTTTGGTATCAGGGCTTGTACGGTGACAGGGCGATGCGCGTCCCAACCCGTTTTACGATGGACCCGGACCGAGCCGTCTTTGCCAACGCCGGCCACAGCGCTGACAAGGATAGTGTCGTCCTGGGGTTGAAATGTTCCATCCCGCTGCGTGACAACATCAGCGTCGGCGCTGAATATGAATTCACGGCCGGGAGGCGTTCAACAACCCACTTGGGAAGCGCTGTTTTGAATATTAGCTGGTGAGCGGGAAAGCCGTGACGGGAACGGCGGCAAATTACGACAGAAATTAACGTTGCGTCATGACAAGGGGAGGGAAATCATACAACCGAGGAATTGCCATGCCCACATCATCAAGCAAACGCTACGACAACTTGGATAAACAATACATAAACGGAACTTGGAAAGCCGGTTCCTCTGGCAAGTCGGCAAAAGACGTCAACCCGTTTTCCGGCAAGGAGGAAATCGTCGAGTGGCTGACGGTCGAAAGCGGCAGTTCCTACCTCAAGTCGGAAATTGAATGGGCCACAGCCCGAAACATCACCCTCGAATCCGCCAGCTTTCCGAGCCGTTTGCATGGGCGTATCCTCACTGCCGACCGCAACGGCAAGGAAAGCAGAATCTACCGCCTTCCCATCGGCGTCATACAGGTCATCAGCCCGTGGAATTTCCCGCTTCACCTCAGCATGCGGTCTATCGTCGCCGCCATCGCCCTCGGCAATACGGTCGTCCACAAGCCGTCCGGGGACACGCCGATCACCGGCGGGCTTCTTATCGCCAAAATCCTTGAAGAAGCGGGCCTGCCGGCCGGGGTTTTCAATGTTGTCGTCGGCTCGTCCGGGGAAATCGGTGATTACGTGGTTTTGCACGAGACGCCGCACTTTGTCTCGTTCACCGGTTCGACCAAGGTGGGAAAACGCCTCGCCTCGCTTGCGGCGAATGGGCCGATGCTGAAACAGGTCGCGCTGGAACTCGGCGGCAACAGCCCGTGCGTGGTGCTTGACGATGCCGACCTGGACGTCGCCGTCAACGGCGCGATATTCGGGAAATTCCTCCATCAAGGCCAGATATGCATGGCTATCAACCGCATCATCGTCGATGCGAAAATCTACGACCGCTTTGTCGACGCCTTCACCGCGCACGCGGCGAAGATTCCCTCCGGCGACCCGGAAAACAAAAAGACCATTGTCGGCCCGGTCATCAATCGCCAACAGGTGGACCAATTGACAGCCACGATTGAAAAAGCCCGGTCCGACGGTGCAAAAGAGACCTTGTCCGGCAAGATCGACAACCTCCTGGTGACCCCGTTCGTCTTCGCCGACGTCGATCCGCGCGCCGCGTTGGCCATGCAGGAAACATTCGGCCCCGTCGCCTGCATTATCAAGGCGAATGGCGAGGAGGAAGCGCTGAGGATCGCCAATATGACGAACTACGGTCTGTCCTCCTGCGTGTTTTCGTCAAACCTGGAACGCGCAGCCAGATTTGCGCAAAAAGTGCAGGCCGGCATGACCCATATTAACGACACGCCGGTCGCCGATGTCGCCAACGCCCCCTTCGGCGGCGAGAAAAACTCCGGGATAGGCCGGTTCAACGGCGACTGGATTCTCGAGGAAATGACGACGCTGCATTGGGTGACAGTGCAGGAAAAACCCGCTCCCTATGCATTTTGAAATGCGAAAGGCGATACCATGAAAGCGATAGTCGTCAGCGAATTCGGTCCCGAGAGCGTACTCCACTATGTTGATGCCCCCGTGCCGGAGCCGAAAGAGGGCGAGGTGCTGGTGCGTATGGAAGCGGTCGGCGTCAATCCGGTGGATACTTATATCCGTTCGGGAGCGTATGGCGCTGTGCCAAGTTTGCCCTACACTCCGGGTGAGGACGGAGCAGGCGTCATAGACAAGGTCGGTCCCGGCGTCCAGGGCGTCTCTCCAGGCGACCGGGTCTGGGTCGCAGCAGCCTATGCGAAAAGAAGCACCGGCAGCTATGCGGAGTTCATGGCCTGCGACGCGGAAGCGACGCAACCGCTGCCGGACAGCATATCCTTTTCCGAAGGCGCGGGGCTGGGAATACCCGGCCAGGCGGCGGCGTCAGCGCTGTTTACACGCGCCAAAATGAAGCCCGGCGAAACGGTCCTGGTCCATGGTGCGACAGGCGGGGTCGGGACGCTGGCGGTGCAGCTAGCCCGGCGGAGCGGGGCGAAGGTGGTGGGCACGGCGGGCTCGGAAGAGGGTCTGAAAGTGGTTCGAGACCTTGGGGCGCATCATGTTTTCAACCATCACGACCAGGACTATATGCAAAAAATCGCCGGCGCCGTTTCCCCCGGCGGGATTGACGTGGTCGTTGAGATGCTCGCCAACGTCAACCTGGCGAAAGACCTGTCACTTATTGCTAAAAATGGGCGTATTGTGATTGTCGGCAGTCGCGGCAGCGTCGACTTCAACCCGCGCGATACAATGGCGAAGAATGCGGCCATTTTCGGGATGCTTGTCAAAAACATGTCGTATGAACAATACCGCATGAACATGTTCAGGCTCAAAGCCGGGCTGGAGACGGGCCTCAAAGTGCTTGTGGGCGGTGAATTGCCGCTGGAACATGCGTCTGTCGCCCATCAGAGGGTGCTTGGTGACAAACAGCCGGGTAAGATTGTTTTGCGACCCTAAAGCATTGTAAGAATTTACGTGATAATAAGACGTTAGCCGACTCCAGTCGCTTGAGCCTGGATCCGGTACTATGCTGTAGAATTTTTTTAGAGATTCCCGGTGCGATTGCTCCTTTTTTATCGAAATCCCTTGAAAAATCAA
>DAIOFH010000111.1:0-13315 GCA_036745875.1 Planctomycetota bacterium
TTAATCTTCATCCAAAAAGTGACCGAAAACATAAAAGCCGCCTTTTACAGGCGGCTTTTATGTTTGTTAGTAAAAAACTTCCCCGACTCAAGAATCAACCTGCCGTATGTCGGCGAGAACTTCCGACAAGCCGCGAATATGCGGGCCATCATGGGAACGGTATAGTGAGGTGTCCAGTGAAGAGTCGAAGGGTCGCGTGTCTTCATTTTCCGACTGGCCTGCATTGACGACCAGGCTCGGGTCGAACCCGTATTGCTTGCCCAGCGCGCGGGCAAAATCCGCCTTGGTCTGGCTCTCGCCGGATGAGAGGTGGATTATACCTGCCATGTCCTTTTCTATGCAGAATGCCAATGCCTTGGCTATATCCTCTGCCAAGGTATAATGGCGCACCAGTTTGTTTTCGACCGGGAAGGGTTTTCCCGCCTTGAATTTGTCTATAAAGCCCATGAGCGGACTCTTTGCATCGTCCGGATCGTTGCTCCAAAGGGCCGGAATACGGGCGATGAGATGTTTCTCCACCGCCTTGGCCGCATATTCACCCGCCAGCTTGCTTCTACCATAGACGTTGATGGGTTGTGGGTTGCATTGTTCCCGGTATGGGGCGGCTGTGCCCGGAAAAACATAATCGGTGGAAATATAGACAAGCTTCGTGCCGTTTGACGCGCAGCAGTCGGCTACATACTCAACCGCCACGGAATTTATCCGGTAGGCGCGCTCGCGGTTGTTCAGGCATTCTTCCGGATTGCGGATCGCCGCCGAATGGACGACATGAGTATAGTCCTTGCCGTGCAGAGCGGCGCGGATCGACCTTTCATCCTCGAGGTCGATAGGGGCGGTCCGCGTTCCGTCCTGCGCCGGGGCGCTATGCACTGCCGCCGTCACTTCGGCGAACGCCGAGAGTTCCCGCACTATACAGCTTCCCAAAAGACCGGTTCCGCCGGTAACGAAAACTTTCATTGACATGGCTTGCTCCACACTCCCAGTGGGTAGTCGTCTGACGCAGGGTCTGTTCCAAGAAAACCGGCATCAGTGAGAATCTCGCCAAGGATTTCGCCGCCTTTGTCGATCGAAAGGGAAACGACCTTACAACCCTTTTCCTTTGCCGCCTTGACAAGCTCCTTGAGAATCCACTCAGTCAGGCCAAGCCCTTTTTGTCCTCTGGGAATGGCTACCGCCTTGATTTCCGCCTTTCCAGCCGACACACTCATCCATGCCGCACCCGAGAGGGTGCCGTTGAGCCATACCCCCCATCCAAGGCTTGGCAGGGGCGTAGTGAGCTTGTCCGTACCGAAAGATTCCGTGCCCGGATCATCGACGCTGGAGACTCCCGCGATACCAAGGGCGAGGTCCACGTCGTCCGCTTGCAGCGGTCGCAACGATAAGGGGTCTGCGTCTGGCATTGTATATCCCCGAATTAAAGTAGCAATGAACATTACCATTGTATTTTTGCCATGTTATGGGTTTAATATTTTTATTCTATATAAAAGCCTTGGCATGGCAAAGCTTTTTGCCTTCGCTTTTTTTTCACTCTCATGAGGGGTAATGCATCATGCTTGAAGTAAGACCGTTCAGCAAAAGCGATCCGCGTTTTCTGGATATCATCAATCGCGCTGAGGATATGGATGAGGAAATCGGCGGACGGGCGGGGGAGATTGTCAAATCGATACGCAAAAACGGCGAACCGAGCCTTCTCGAATACATTTGCCGCTTCGACGCCGAGATCTCAGGCCTCGACTCCCTCGCGGTCACCCAGGAAGAATTTGACGCGGCGAAAAAGTCGGTCTCCGATTCATTCCTTGCAGCAATTTCCCTCGCGCGCGTCAATGTCCGCAAATTCCACGAATACCAGAGACGCCAAGGATATATCCATGACGATGGCGACGGTGTTCGACTGGCTAAGAGGGTCATTCCCCTTTCGAAGGTCGGTGTTTATTGCCCTGCCGGGACCGCCCCGCTGTTTTCGTCGATGATAATGAATGTCGTACCGGCGCAGATCGCCGGAGTCAAGAAGATCGTCGCCGCCATACCGCCACGGCGTGACGGCTCGATCGACCCCTACATGCTGGCTACTGCCAAAATGCTGGAACTGGACAATGTCTATAAAATGGGCGGCGCCCATGCCATCGCCGCCATGGCCTATGGCTGCGGCTCGGTTGACAAGGTTGACAAGATAGTCGGTCCCGGCAACGCCTACGTTGCCGCCGCCAAACGCCTGGTCTTCGGCACCGTAGGGATCGACAGCGTGGCGGGACCGTCAGAGATAGTGGTCATCGCCGACGAAACGGCAAACGCCAAGTTCATCGCGGCAGACCTCCTGTCCCAGGTAGAGCATGGTTCCGGTTACGAAGCTGGCGTTGTTTTTGCTACCGACAGGATGCTTGCTGAAGCCATCCGCATCGAGGCGGGCAGAATGCTGGAGCGCCTCGACAGGAACAAAGCCATTGAAAAAGCGCTCTCCCGCTACGGTGCGATCTTTATCTGCCGTGATGTGATGGAGGCTGTCGACGCCTCGAACGCCATCGCCCCCGAACACCTGGAGCTGCACACAAAGGATAATGAATCACTCCTTGGCGAGGTGGAAAACGCCGGGGCTGTTTTCATGGGCGCATGGTCATCGGAGCCAGTAGGCGATTATTTTGCCGGTACCAACCACGTACTGCCGACCGGCGGCGCGGCGCGTTTTTCCTCAAGCCTTGGCGTCGCCGATTTTGTCAAGGACATCTCCGTCATCGAATACACGGCGGAGCGCCTGCAAAAAACCGGTCGCCATATCATGTTGATGGCCGAGACGGAAGGCCTGACCGGCCACGCCAACGCCATCCGTACAAGGATGGAATATTTGGAAGGCAACAGGTAAGAGGATTCCAAACTTCGATTTTCCCAAACATATTACTTTTCCACAAAACACCCTGACGCCGAGCGCAGGGTGTTTTTTCATCTCCCTTGGTGCATGCCTGTTTGGCTTATACTTTCAGCCCATCGTACAGGCCGCTGACCGCGCCGCGCAGGCAGTTCCTTACATCGCGGGAGGATGAAAGCTGCATGACGCTGTCGGCTGTTTTGCGCGCCAGGTCGAGTGAGGCGTGTCGGATGATCTTTTTCACTTCCGGAACTTGCGGCGGGCTGACGGAGAAATTCCTCAGGCCGAGTCCGAGGAGAAAAAGGACGAACAGAGGATCTCCGGCCATCTCGCCGCACATGCTTACCGGCACGTGGCGGCTTTGGGCGTTTTCGATGATGTATTTCAGCGTCCGCATAACTGCCGGGTGGTCGGCACGGAACAGGTGCGCGACCTGTTCGTTCGTTCTGTCGACAGCCAACAGGTATTGGATAAGGTCGTTGGTGCCGATGGAGAAGAAGTCGCAGATATCACAGTACTGGTCTATAGTCAGTGCGACAGACGGCACCTCCACCATGATTCCGACCTTCATGTCGGGATCGAAAGGTTTGCCCTCGTCAGAGAGGCGCTCCTGGATGCTCCTGACGATGCGCATCACTTTCTGTACCTCTTCGCGGTTGGAAATCATCGGAATCATCATTTTGACTTCGCCAAGCGCGGAAGCGCGGCAGATCGCCCGTATTTGGCTGCGGAAAATATCCGGATGCTCAAGGCAATAGCGTATCGCGCGGCAACCAAGTCCTGGATTCTTTTCCACGGAGAAATGGTCTTTCTCCTGGAGATGAAATGCCTTGTCTGAACCGAGGTCAAGGGTGCGGATGGTTACGGGTTTTCCTGCCATCGACTTGACGACTTGGGCATAGGCTGCATAGTGCGTTTCCTCGTCCGGTATACCCTGGCTTTCCAGATAGATGAATTCGGTGCGGTACAGGCCGACGCCGTCTGCACTGTTGCGGATGACGGATTCCGTTTCCTGCGGGAATTCGATATTGCCTTGGACATGGACACGGCAGCCGTCGAGGGTTACTGCAGGCTGGCTGGCTTCGGAAAGAAGCTCGGCCCCGAACTTGATGTAGTCGGACTGGTGTTTTTCGTAGGTCCGCTTGGTGCTTTCCTGTGGTTGGATAATAATTATTCCGCGGCTGCCGTCCAGGATGATCTCGGTGCCCGGTTTGACAGTGTCCGAAACGGAACCGAGGCCGACGACGGCGGGGATCTCCCGCGCGCGCGCGACAATTGCCGTGTGGCCGGTGGTGCCGCCGATGTCCGTGGCGAAGCCGAGGATATGCTCGCGGTTCATGCCTGCAGTCTGGGAAGGCGTGAGGTCATGGGCGATGACAATCACCTCGCGGGTCAGGGCGTGCAGCTCTTCGTAATGCTTTCCGAGGATCGCCTTGAGGAGGCGGCGTTCGATGTCCTGGATATCGTTGATGCGGGGATTGAGGAACGGTTTTCCCTTGAGTCCCCTGACGTATTCGCCGATGGTGCATTGGACGGCGTATTCGGCTGTCATGCGGTTTCGTTGGATGCGGCGTAGGACTTCGTTGTGAAGGGACGGATCGGAAAGAATGAGGATATGCGCCTCGAAAATGGAGCCGACATCCTGCATCGCTTCTGATTGAACGTGGTTTTTCAGATCTTCTATTTCCGCCTGGGCGACCTGGACCGCTTGTTGGAAGCGTTCGACTTCAGCAGGGATTAGTTCTTCATCGGGAAGGTACGAGGGAGGTAATTTTGTCTCGGTGGAGCCGAGTACATACGCTGGACCTATTGCAATGCCTTGTGATACCGGAATGCCGCGGATAATTGTTTCCATAGTTACCAACCGTTATGCTGAGTGTCATTATGCTGAAATCGTACTTGTAGGTTTTGCTAAACTACTCTCTATGTCGATAAAACCAAGCTTTATGCATTAGCCATTTTGTTAAACTGTTATACAATGTCCGGTTCGCAGCACAGAAGTTCCCGTGGCAGCTTTACTATAATATGGTTATATGTAAAAATGTCTAGCATTTTCTCCATGGTTATAATCTGTTCTTAGTCAGTGAATATGGGTGGAGAAAAGCGAGCTATCAATGAGCAAAGAAACATGGCACAATAGTAGGTGAAGACCTTTTATGTGTGAAGGCGGCGAATGCGTATTTTTCTGCAAACATTCCATATATTACTGCTTTACCTGCTTTTCGTGATAAGCGCGGCAATGGCGGGAGGGCTGACTGCACTGAGCGTTGGTCAAGGACCGGCGGCGATGGCGGCCGGATTGTTTGTGATATTTAAAAATCTAATTATAATCTTATCCTTTCTGGCTGGAATTCTTCCTTTTGTCCTGGTCTCTGTCGCCAATTTGGTTATTGTATTTGCTTCGGGATATCGCTATTTGCGCTGGATGCGGTATCTGAATCTCGGCATCAATTGCCTGGCTGCTATTTATTTCCTGTGGCTGTTCAAATGGGACAAGCTCGGGATAGGCCTTGCAGCCTTTTTGCTGGTGCTTGGCGTTCTGTCCCTTCTTCTTCCTAAAAAACCGAATATCCCTCTGACCCGAAGAGTGATATATTATCTTCAATACGGCACCTATCTTTTTGTCATGCTCCCGGTGTTCTGGCTTATTCTTACCATCGAGGGGCCGAATGCGGTTGCTGCTATCGGCACGGTGCTCTTCTTCCTTGGCCTTTGGCTGGTTTATTTTAACGGGAAGCTGACTTTGCAAACCAGGGACAGCCTTTTTTCCTTCGGTTTTTACAAGCGGATGGCTATCTCCGGGGTGTTGTCGCTGGTCTGTGCCTTACTTCTCCCGATTTACGGCGCTCCATTATTTCTCGGCTGGATTCTTATCGTGCAGCTGACAGAGGAGTCATTACTATATCCAGTTGTCATGCCCGTAGATAAAAGCAAATATTGGCATTTTGTCCGCATCTTGGGCCGTTTTCCAGAGGATGATGCTATCAATAACAAGGATAATTATGATGAAAACAAAAGAGAAGAAAAAGAAAGCGAACAAAATGAAGACGCCTGTAATGAGCGGCAAAACGATGAGGAGCGAGAAAGCCATGCCGAAACGCCGGAATTCGGCATTACGCGATGTGACGATTGAAACGCACGTCAACATACATGCGGAAGGTTCGGCCTGCATAAGTATGGGGAACACCAAGGTGATCTGCACTGCAAGCGTTGAGACGCGCATTCCCGATTGGCTGAAGGGTAGGGGAAAAGGCTGGATCACGGCGGAATACGGAATGTTGCCCCGTTCGACTACATCCCGCATGCGGCGCGAGCGCGACAAGGCGTCTTCGCGTTCCCTTGAGATTAGTCGCTTGATCGGCAGAGCGCTTCGTGCGGCTGTCGATTTGGAGAAGCTGGGAGAAAGGCAGATCACCATCGACTGCGACGTCATCCAGGCGGATGGCGGTACCCGCACCGCCTCGATTACCGGCGGTATGGTTGCGCTGGCGATGGCTATTGATGGGTTGATCGCCTCGGGGGAGTTGAAGAAAAATCCTATTATCAGTCCGGTCGCCGCCGTTAGCGTAGGTTTGATAGACGGCAAGGAAACGCTTGATCTGGATTATGAGTTGGACAGCAACGCCGAAGTCGACATGAATGTCGCCATGAATGCGCGCGGCGAGTTCATAGAAGTACAGGCGTCCGCCGAGGGCGGCCGTTTTACCAGAAAACAGTTGAACAAGCTGGAGGACCTGGCAGCCGCAGGCATCAGGAAACTGCTTTTAGCTCAGAAAAAGGCGCTGAAGTAATAATTACAGTACTATGCAAAGCGCTCGAGCGACCTGATGATACTTGGTTTCCTGGCGGAACGAGTGCCCGGCACGGTGCCTCTCAGAATCTGGTAGTTCCTGTCGAACAGTTCCTTCTTTTTTCCCTCAACTTCCGCGCCTTCCGCGGCGGCATCATCGTCAGGTATGGCTACGGAGAGATAGCCGCCGCCTGGACGATGGGACATGACGTGTTTCAGGTGGGGGGCGATTTCGGCGACCGCGTTGCCGAGGGCTGAGCCGTCTGATTCAAACCCTGGTTCGGCGTCCTTCCCTAGTGTCTTGCCCAACTCATTGTTAAGGTCCTCCAGTAGGCTGGAAACCTTTTTGGCAACGGCTTCGTCGGCTATGGGGGTGGCGACGACTATTTTGTCCTCGTCGTTTATTTCGATTTCAAGTTGGTCCGCGTTGGGAACGGCGTTGGCGTCAAGATATTTGGTGACGGCTGTTCCAATTTCGGCGGTTGACGCCGCCTCCGCCTCCGGGGAGTAGGCGTAGGCGCTGATCGAAAACCCATTTTTGACGTCAAAGCCGGGTTGATGATGGAATTCGTCGGTGTCGCCGAAGTTGTCTTCGTGCAACTCGAGAAACCGACCCATGGAGGTTTTTAATGAACTATCGATGCCAAGAGCCTGAAGATAATTTGATCCCTCGAAGGCGCTTTTCAACAACCCTTCGATAATATCATGGCCGGCAGTGTCGGAGCGCCTATTTTCCGCAAATTTACCTTCGACCTGGGCAATGCCGTTTTCGTCGATACGCATCTGGAAGTCACCCAGATGCAGCAGGCGTTTTTTAATCTCTTCCTCGTCGCCCTCCCACTCCTTCCGAATGCCTTCGTTATATTTTTTGAATGCCTCTGAAGCGGCAAGCAACACATCCCTGCCATTCTTTTCGATACTTGAGAGCGGATCGACGATGCCGGGATTTTCCCTGGCATAGTCCACTTCCGCCGCTTGGGTAAGACCAACGATCGCGTTACGAAGTTCATCCTCGCCTTTAAACAGGGAAATGTGCTGGAGGTTCAGCACATCTTCGGAGGTGGATAGGGGCAGGCTGTGGCCGAGGGCGGCAATAGCTTCTTTTTCGGATTCCCGCAGTGACTCGATCTCAATATTTACTATCCTAACGGCAACCGAAAGAGTCTCAGGGTCTTCCAGCAAGTTTAAGTGAAGAGTGAGATCGTCCAGCCCAAACCCCGCCGCTTCTTTCAACGCGTGGGAGAAGTTGCCTCTGTCCCTTCGGAAATCCTGGATGTCTTTGGCGAGGAATTCGTCCTTGTTGAGTTCGCGCTGGATTTGCCTGGCCATTTTCCCGGTCTTTGACGCCGGAGACGAGGATTTTTCCCTTGGCATCGATTTCTATCTTGAGTTTGTCGTCGACGCCCTCGGAGTAGCGGACCTTGGTGAGTACATCACGGATGCGCTGGTCAATATTCGCCTTTTGTTCGCCGACCGCCAGGGCGCGGGTTTTGATGCTTTCGGTTGTTGCCTTATCGACCGGTCTTTCCTCAAGACGGAGCACTGTCCTGGTTTTCTCAATCCTGGGGTCCGTGCTCGGGGAGAGTATCACCAGGCTCGATTCGTCGGAGACCAGCTCGCGATCCGTCGATGCGACCTTGGTAGCGGAGCGGGAAAACTGCGGCGGGCGGTACCAGTTTTGGGGTACGCTGTTGGAAACGGGTTCCATCCCTTTTTCCTCCTGAAATGCGTTATGCCAAACGCTCCAATGCCCTGACAATACCGGGTTTGAAATATGCACGCGTGCCCGGCAGGGTGCCTTTTTGCATCATGAGAGTCTTGTCGAACAAGTCCTTCTTTTCCGTTGCTTTCCCGTTGTCCTCCTTGGCGTCATCGTCAGGTATGACTACAGACAATTTCCCGCCGCCGGGGCGGTGGGACAAGACATGCTTCAGGTGTGGCGTAATTTCGGCAAGGGCATTGCCGAGGGCGGAGCCGTTCGATTCGCCGGTCGATTCCGCGTTTTTGCCGGTGGCTTTGGCAAGGCCGTTGTTGAGTTCGTCAAGCAGGTCGGCCACCTGTTCCGCGAGCTCCGCGTCGGCGATGGGTGTCGTCAGGGCGATTTTGCCTTCTTCATCCACCTCGAATTCGAGTTGTTGCGCCTTGTCCTTTAAAATTCCGCTGGCTTCGAGGTATTTGGTGGTGGACGCGCTTATTTCCGCGGTGGAGGCGGCTTCGGCTTCGGGGGAGTAGGCGTAGGCCTCTATTGATCGTCCGCCGTTTTTGATCTCGAAACCGAGTTGGTGATCAAATTCGTCCGTATCACCGAAGTTATCTTCATGCAGCTCGAAGAAACGGCCCATGGTTGTTTTGAGCGGGCTGTCGTCAGCGCCGAAGTCGTAGCCGATAAATGTATCCTCCAGTTCAGATTTGATTATATTAATGCCCGCCTGATTGGATTCGGGATCCTGGGCGAATTTGCCTTCGACAGCGATCTCGCCGTTCATGCCAACGCGCATATGGAAATCCTCGATGCGAAGAACGCGCCTTTGTATTTCCTCCTCGTCGTTCTTCCACTTGTCGCGAACTGCATTGTTGTATTCCTGGAAGCGATAGGAAACGTTTTGCATGATGTTTCTGCCGGTCCGCTCGAGCGTCCCCACGGGATCGACGAGACCCGGTTTCTCGGCGGCGTAATCCATATCTGCCGGCGCGACAAGGCCCCTGACCAGTCCCATCAGTTCCTCGTCTTCGGCAAGCAAGGAAACGTCGTTAAACGCCAGCAGGTCATCTTTGGTGGTTTTGGGACCCTCTTTTTCAGGGTGGTTGGCGTTTATAAGGGCGAGGGTCAGTCGTGGCGGATCATCGAGCTCTTTCCTGCGGCGTTGCAAATCATCAAGGCTTTGCCCGGTTTCCTTTTTCAGCGCCACCGACAAATTGCTCCGCTCCATCCGAAAATCCTTGATGTCCTTGGCGAGCTTTTTGTCCTTGTTGAGTTCCTGTTCGATCTGCTTGGCCATGTTCCGGTCTTTGATGCCGGAGATGACGATTTTGCCGCTGTTGTCGACTTCGATCTTGAGATTGTCATGAACATTGGCAGTATAGCCCGCGTTATCCAGTGCGTCCTTGATGCGGGCATCGATGTCCATCTTTTTTTCGGTAACCGCTTTGGCGCGCTCTTTGATTTTCTTGCTACCTTCGGCATCTTGTGCGGGAAACGCTGTCAAGGTGGTAATTTCCACCTTGTCGGGGATGATAGTCAACTGCATGCCGTTGTTTTTTGGATCACCGGGTATGAAACCGCGCGGAGTGGTTTCGACTTTTGTCGCGGATCGTGAAAACGTAGTCTGGACGGGCTGAACAACACTGGATGAGACTTTCTGCATCTCCATTGCTTCTCCGTCATCACGCTGTGCGGCGACCCCAGGAAATGGTTTCCAAATACGAATTCCTGCCCGTTCTTCTTGTAGTCGTGGTGCTGTCCGACGACTGCGCGAACTGCCTACTTTGGGCCTTGTCGGAAACGCTCACCGAACTCCAGGTGGAGAATGACCCGTCAGGCCTCACCACCACGCCGTGCGCGAGGAGTTCCCTGCCGGCCAGTTCATGGGCATTCGCCGTAGTTTTGTTCAAATCGATCTGCGCTGCGAAGAGGTCTTCGAAAACCATCCTGAACTGGTCGTCCGTCGCCATGTGCTCGAGAATGTTCCGTGCGATCCTGAAGTTATGTATGCCTGGTTGGTAGGCGTTGTTTCCATCCGATTCGATTGAAAAAAGCGCATCGGGGAATTTTCCTCTCAGTTCCGCAAGATATCCGTCGACATTAACAGAACAGGTGTTTTGTTTCCCGTTGGAATGGGGAAGTACGGTACATACGTCGTATGTACCCGGATTACGGCTTGTGTTTTTGGCTGTCTCATCCATGACTACGCTCCTCAATCCATTGAGAATACTAGTAGTGTTGGCAGTGCTCATTACCCTGCGTATTAGTGTTATCGGTAGTGCAGGGCGGCACTTTAGTTTTTTTCTGGTTTACGAGGGCGCGCTCAACTTTTTCCGTTGACAAATTTCGGGTAAAGCACGATATAGGTATTTGTTACGCAGACAATAGTTCGGGAAATAAATACACGTATTTTATTATTTGCCTCTCTCTGATAAGTAGGGTTGGAGAGGGGAAGGGTGACTGCATATTGTGAGGGCGTAAGGTTGGGAGCGGTAAGTCCTTGCGATACGCCATAATTGAGAGAGTATAAGCATTATCTGAAAGGAAAGCGAATGTCCGAGATCATCAATGTCACAGCCCGTGAAATCCTTGATTCCCGCGGCAACCCCACTGTCGAAGTCGATGTCCTTACCGCCTGCGGCGCTTTCGGCCGCGCGGCCGTCCCGTCCGGCGCGTCGACCGGTGAACACGAAGCGGTCGAACTCCGCGACGGCGACAAGAAGCGCTACATGGGCAAGGGCGTCCTCAAGGCTGTCAAAAACGTCAACGAAAAGATCGCTCCCCTCATCATCGGGATGGACGCGACCGACCAGATCGCCATCGACATGTTGATGATCAAGGCCGACGGCACCAAGAACAAAGGCAAGTTCGGCGCCAACGCCATCCTCGGCGTCTCCCTCGCCACCGCCAAGGCCGCCGCCGACTGCTGCGGGCTTCCGCTCTACCGTTATATCGGCGGCGCGTATGCGAACCAGCTCCCCGTCCCGATGTGCAACATTATCAACGGCGGTTCCCATGCGGACTCTTCCGTCGACCTCCAGGAGTTCATGATCCAGCCCGTCGGCGCCAAGACCTTCTCCGAAGGCCTGCGCTGGGCAACGGAAATCTTCCACACCCTCAAGGCTGTCTTGAAGAAAAAAGGCCTCTCCACCGCGGTCGGCGACGAAGGCGGCTTCGCGCCCAACTTCGCCAACAACGAAGAACCGCTGAAGGCCATTATGGAAGCGATCAAGGGCGCAGGCTTCAAGGCCGGCAAGGAAATCACCATCGCCATGGATCCGGCCGCGTCCGAGTTCTACTCCGGCGGCAAGTACCACTTCAAGAAATCCACCAAGGAAACGAAGACCGCCCAGCAGATGGTCGATTACTGGGCCATGCTCGTCGACAAATACCCGATTATTTCCATCGAAGACGGCCTCGAACAGAACGATTGGAAGGGCTACGAACTGCTGACCAAGAAGCTTGGCGACCGCGTCCAGCTCGTCGGCGACGACCTCTTCGTCACCAACACCGAGCGCCTCGCCAAGGGCATCAAGATGGGCGTCGCCAACTCGATTCTCATAAAGGTCAACCAGATCGGCACCCTCACCGAAACCCTCGCCGCAATCGATATGGCGAAGAAAGCCAACTACACGGCGGTTATCAGTCACCGCTCCGGTGAAACGGAAGACGCCACCATTGCGGACATCGCCGTCGCGACGAACGCCGGCCAGATCAAGACCGGCTCCCTCTGCCGCACCGACCGTATCTGCAAGTACAACCAGCTCCTCCGCATCGAAGAAGAACTCGGCGCGACCGCGACCTATGGCGGCATGTCATCGTTCTACAATATCAAGCGCTAGAATTTCATACTGCTGTATCTTGTTATTCGGAAAGCGGAACCCGTCTGTCGGGTTCCGCTTTTTACTGGCGCCAGCGTTCGAGCTTGGGGAGAAATTCGCGCATCATTTCGGTTGCCTTTTCCGGCGTCATATCGGGATGGGCTTCGACCATATGGGGAACACACATGGTAATCATGCCTTCCAAATCTACGTCGGCGGTGAATTTAAACAATAGCAGCAGTAGGTGCTGTTTTTACTCTGATCTGCGTTGGTGCCGTGTAGGGATTGGTCATCCAGCGGCATGGCGCAGGACTGGCAAAACTCCATATTGTGGTCGGTTGTCATCTGTTCTCCTTTCAGGTTGGCTAGGCATCACTCATAGTATATCATCAAGAACGGGGAGAAAGTTTTTTTTACCTTTTCGAGAAATCGGTATTTGATTACAATTGCGCAAATTCAAGATATTCCGTGAATTGAGCAGATAAATTTCCATTTCCGCAGAAAGGTTCATGATGTTCAAGAAAGCGATTCTCTGTGTCGTGGCTGTATGCGCGTGCGCGACTCTCGCGGTTGCCGCTGATGCGACAGTAAAAGATATCCCCCTCCGGCTGAAAAAGGCGAAAAAAGGGGAATGGGTCCAGTATGACACCGCCGCCGGCATGGTTCAGAAACAAACGATTGTCGACATCACGGACAAGGACGATGATACCTCCTTTTCCATACAGACAGACCTCCTGATGGATGGCGAAAGCCTGCAGTCGATGACCCATGTCTTTTCCCTGAAAGAGGCGATCGAGGAACAGGACGGCATGGGTGACGACAATACAGTTACCATCACCACGGGTAAAGAAACGATCAATGGCAAAGAATACGACACCGTGACGATTGAAACGACAATCGAGGAAAGCACGGTACAGACCGTCATGAGCGGAGAAGTTCCGGTCACCGGAATAATCCGCGTGGTTATCGACGGAGAGACCCTTTTGGAACTTGATGATTTTGGCGAAGGCGCAGCGTAACAGCAATTGATAATTGGCAATTAAAAATTATTACGGCCCGGCATTGCCGGGCCGTTGTGTTTTTAACGTAATTTAGTCGGACCTGAAAAACCTCAACAGCCCAGGCGAAGCCAATTCCGGCTG
>DAIOFH010000112.1:0-13012 GCA_036745875.1 Planctomycetota bacterium
CGGGCGAAAAAGCGTCCGCAGCTGCCGGGATCCAGGTCGCCTTGCCTCCGCTACGGGCAAAACACGGAACCTTCTCCCAAAATGGCATGTTGCAACCGCGACCTCGAAAAATAGTCGTGTACGGTCCTACCGCAACACACATTTCAAAAACTCATGCAGCCGGATCACGCCGACGAGCTTGCGTTCGCGGATGACATAGGCGTAGTCGTTCTGTTTCCTGCCGATTTCCTTCATCGCGAGGATGGCGGGGGAATCCTCCTCCACTTCGGCATAATCGTCAATCATGATGTCGTTAAGCCAGGTGGATGTTTCACGGCGGATAACTTCGGCAAACGGTTCGAAGTTCAGGAACGGCGTCATGTCCTCCATCCACATCAAATATTCGGGCATGCAGACCTTGACTAGCTGGCTTGTCGTGACGACGCCGACCAGTTCGCCTTCGGAATCCAGGACCGGCAGTTCACTCGCATTCTCGTCCAGGAACAAGTCAATCGCCTTGGCGAGGCTGTCGTTTTCGTTGAGGTAGGCCTTGACCTCGGTCATGATGTGCTTGGCTTGCAGATGGTCCGGCAGGCGGTGGCCGCCCGCGTCAAAATGCTGCCACACGGCAAGGGGGGTTTTGAGCTCGGCCGCGATCGCGACGCTCGACTCCTTCTGGAACACCTTGGCGAGGCCCTGAAGCGTTTGCATGTACGCACCGGGCATATCCGTGGGGATGAGGATGAGGATGACGACCTTGGCCATTGTCGAACCGAAGTCGATCCCCTCCTCGGAAGTCGCCACCGCTATCCGCAACTGGTTGAGATTTTCAAGGCGGGCGTGGGGAAGGGCGAGGCCGGGGCTGATCTGGATATCCCCCTTGGCCATCACCTCCCTCACCGCGTCAAAGGCAATATCCGCGTTGCCGATGCCGTAGCGGAGCGCGAGGCGCTCCAGGAGCTCGCGGATGGCGTCGTCCGCCGTTGCGGCTGTGGTATGGTGGACGATGTCTTCCGGCTTGAACAGGGCGGTAAGCCGGATGTTGCGGATGGAAATGCTTCTTCTGGGTGCGACCGCTTCTTCAGCCATGATAGATGTTCCCCGTCAGTTCCAGATAAAAAACAAGGCGCGGGTCGCGAAGCGGCCGGCGCCTTGACAATGGCAGATACGATCGGACCGTATTAATCCTTGAACATCATCTTGCGGACCACCTTGCCGGCGGCCATGCGGATCTTCGGGATATATGCTTCCCGGACGACGTCGAGGCCTTTGTACAGGTGCAGGGTATCCTTGTCGATGACATCCACCGCGCCGTACTCTTTCGCCTTGGCGGCGACCTGCGACTGGTCCTTGGCGATGGTGGAGCAGATGACGACCGGCTTCGGGTAGTGCTGTGACAGTGACTTCAGGAACTTGAGGCCGTCGAGCTTCGGCATGATGATGTCGAGGCTGATGACGTCCGGGTCGAGCTCAAGAATCTTGTCGCGGGCCTCGAAGGCGTCGCCGGCTTCGCCGCAGACTTCCATATCCTTGGTGCCGGAAATGGCCTGGACGAGGATTTTGCGCACAAGCGGGGAATCGTCGACCACAAGCACCTTGGTCTTGCGGCTGGCGAGGTCGCGACGCTTCTGTTCGAGGCGGGCGCCTTCCTCGGTCTTCTGGATCGTCTTGACGACAACCTTGTTGGCGGCGGTGTCAAAATAGATTCTGCGGCCCTGGGTGCCGCCGACATCCTCTTCGGTGATCGGAATGCCCTTCTTTTTCAGGAGCATGCGGGCCATTTCGATATTCTTCTTGCCGATATCCGAGGCCGCGCCAAGATGGCCGACCACAGCGCCGCCGCCGTAGATTTTGGCGGTGATCTTGCCGTGTTCGTCCAGCTTCTTCATCAACCAGATGATGGTTTCTATGGATGTATCGCCGTAGCGGCCCTTGTCCGGATCGCCGCCGCCGGGGTTTGTGGCCAGAAGATAATGGTTCATTGCCGCATAGGGCTTTGTCTCGTGCCGCAAGCAAACCGCCACACAGCTGCCCAGCAAGGTGGCCATTTGGCATGGGGAGCGAGAAACATGATATTCGCCCGGCAACAGGAAGATGCGTTCCCCTCCAGCTGACATAATAGTTGTCTCCTATTCAGAAATAAATACAAAAGAAGCATTGCTATTCTATGCCAGGATAGCGCAAATTTCCTTCGCCAGTGCGCCAACCCCTATACAATACAAATTAAGATGATTTTTGATTATACCTATTGGGGCAATTTTTTCAACAGGTTTCACGACCCCGCCGGGTTGAGGACTTCCGCGTTGATCCGGATGTCCTGGTTCATGATTTTTTCCCAGAAATCCACCGTCATGGCTTCGCTGGGCTGGAGCGCCATGATGAAAGAACTGTTCTGCGCGTTCATGTTCGGCTGGATCACGGCCGCGCGGTTCTGGATGATCTCGTTTTCGTACTGCGTCTTCACGGCCTCCGGTTCCTTGT
This sequence comes from Planctomycetota bacterium, assembly GCA_036745875.1. Lineage (GTDB taxonomy): Bacteria > Planctomycetota > SZUA-567 > SZUA-567 > SZUA-567 > DAIOFH01. The sequence goes on from DAIOFH010000112.1 coordinate 2,461, forward strand.
CGAACGTTTCGCGGCTGGGGATGCGGCGTTCGGTCAGTACGAGCGCGTCCCACGAACCGGTCTGCTGGCCGTCGGCGTCGGGAACGATAAGCGGCCCCCTGACCTCGCCGATGCCCATCTTTCCGAACTCGAAATCCGTGGTGTTGGTCAGCTGGCGGTAGGTGCGCGTTTCCGTCGGCAACTCCTCGAGCAGGGTCGCGGTCTCTTCGGAGTATTCCTCGCCCGCCTGGCGGGCGGTGATGAGGGTGCGAATTTCCTCGGCGATGCCCTCGGCCTTTTCCTCGGTGATTTCGACTACCCTCTTGAAGATCAGGTCGGCCACGGCGTTTTCGAAAAGGTCCGCCCTGATATTGCCGACGGCGTCGTTGACCTCCACCGGCGCGGACGGGACGTATTCGGTGAGGCGCAGGCGCAGATAACCTTTTTCCGCCGGGAAGGCGTTCGTGGTGACCATGAAGCCTTTTTTCCAGTTTTCCGTTTCGGTGGCGCGCGCCTCGGCGGGGACGTTGTCGAGGATGTTCAAAAGTTCCACGAGCGGCCCGAGGGGGGCGAATGCGCTGTCGGTGGCAAGTTCGACGGCGGTGTGGAGTTCCGGGCCTGTGGAGCCGGACCTGACGCCGTATTTCACCAGCGGCGTAAGCTTGCCGATCTCGTCGATGGGGAGTTCGCCGTTGGAACGAAGCGCCGGGTCGACGTCGAAAGAAAGATTGCGGAGGGTCTGGCGCTGGCGCTCCCTGCGTTCGAGGTTTTGGATGACCTCGGCACGGGCGTCGTCCAGGGACTTTCCGGCATACTGGGCATTGCGGTTGGCGTTGTAGTCGGCGGTGATTTCCTGTTCAGTCGGGACCGCGACTTCCGAATCCTCGTTATACGGCATGAGGATGTAGTCGAATTGCCATTTGGCCGGTTCGCGGTATTTCACATCATCGGCGCGGGATGCGATGAACTGGCGAACGTCTGCTTCGAGTTCTTCCGCCGGGCGTTCCATGACTTCCTTCTTGGCCTGTTCGCGGATGGTGTCGGTGGGGTCGACCCGGATACGCTTGAAGTCGAATTCAGCGCGATCGTAGGCGTATTTCGCATAGGCGGTCTCGCGGTCGGCGACAAGCGTGTTGTTGTCTGCCTGGACGTAATTCATGATGGTTGTCCATTCCTTGACGCCGCGCATGAATTCACTGCGGCTGATCTGGTAACGCATGCAATAGGAATTGACCGCCGAGTCGAAGTTGGACGGGTTGTCCTTGTAGGCCTGGGCGAGGCCCAGGTGGATGTTCCTGAGGTAGGTGCCGACCTGCAGGTCGGACGAGGCGATACCCGCCTTTTCCGCTTCCGTCAGCAGATAGGACGCCCAGACATAGGTCCAGAGGTCGGGGATGGATTGGTTTTCGGCCGTGCCCATGACATGGAACGGCAGATCGCCGACAGCCGCCTGGATGCGCTGGCGCAGCTTGCCGAACTCGGTAAAGGTGATCTTCTGGCCGTTAATGGTGGCGATCTCCGGATCGGAACCGCCTCCTTCGGAAGGCCCGCGGCTGTAGCCCCATACCAGGACGAAAGACGGGACGATAATGATAGTTACGATCCAGAAAATGAGTTTTTGTTTTCTGCGAAACAGATCCATCGACACGGGCTAATCCTCTTTTATTGCGAAAATTGACGGCCAAAAACAACGCAGCCGGCGGCAAACCCGCCGGACTGCACAAGTATCTATACATTACATCATTTCACGCTTTTTTTCAAACGAAAAACTCGGCCCCTCCCCGTCTACCGGTGCGAGGTCAACCCGTGCTCGGTGGATTTGGCGATGGACCTGATTTGCTCGGCCGTCATCTGGGTCAGGGAAACGATCTCCGTGAGCGCCTCCTGCGCCGTGTTGGCGAGTTCCGTGCTTTGCTGCACCGAAGCGGCGGCTTCTTCCATGCCGGCCACGCTTTCCCGCGTTCCTTTCTGGATTGCGTCCACGGAAGAGCCGACTTCCTGGGTGGCGCTCCTGGTTTTCTCTGCCAGGCTGCGCACTTCGTCCGCGACGACGGCGAACCCCTTGCCCGCCTCGCCGGCGCGTGACGCTTCGACAGCCGCGTTCAACGCCAGCAAGTTGGTCTGGTTGGCAATGCCGGTGATAACGCCCATGATCCGGCTGATGCCCTGCGCCTGCATGCCCAGATCGTTTATGGCGCGCTTGAGCACCGCGGTTTTTTGGTCGACTTCCGTAATGGCGTTTTTGAGCGAGGAGACGGTGTGTGCGCCCCTTTCGGCTTTTTTGGTGGTCTCGGCGGCGCTTTCGGAGGCTTCGGTGGAGCTGCGCGCCACATCCTGGGCTACGGTGTTGAGGAGGCGGGACTGCTCCTCGGCCTCGCCGGTCTTGGCCTTGGCGTCGGCTATCAGCGTGGAAAGGTTGTCGACCATCCGTTCCAGGCTGCCGTGCAGTTCCAGCATTTCCCCGCTGAACCCCGAGCTGTCCGGCAAGGCATCGAAATCCCCTTGCGCGATATGCGCCGAAGCGTCCACCAGCATATTGATCGGCCGGGTCATCGAACGGGAGAGGAAGAAGGCGGCGACCAGCATCAGGACGCCCAGCCCCAAGCCCAGCATGGCGATTTTATTGCGGGCATCCACGCTTTTGGCCAGCACTTCCTGCTGTTCGATAAGCACGGCGGAGCGCCAGCCGAAGCTGGGGTTGCTGTGCGTCTGCACCTGGTACGTCTTGCCGTTGTTGGTGTAATCAAAAGAGGACGGCCCGTCCGGGGACAGCACCCTTTCAAGAAACGCCTTTTCCGCGACTTCACCCGCATTTTTGAACACCGTATCGGGCGAAGCGGGATTGGCCAGTATGAGACCGTCCGGCGCAAGCACCACCACATGCCCCGTGCTGCCTATTTTCAGGTTGGCCAGGTAGTTGGTCAAACCGGAAAGGTTGAAGTCGATGGCGACAACGCCGATATGCTGGCGAACCGAGTTGTAAATTTTATGGGTGACCGAACAAACCACGTCCCCGGAGGAGGAGACATAGGGCACGGATATGCTGGCGTCGGACTGTTTTTCCATCGCCTGCTTGTACCAGGGGCGCTCACGGGGATCGTAGCCGGGACCGAAGCTGTCGTTGGTTTTGCCGGGTTCGTTCGCTTCGATAATGGTTCCGTCGGAAAAGCCGATGAAGATCAGGCCGTAATAGGGATGGCTGAGCTGCATTTTCCGGAACTCGTCATATATTTGCCGTTCGTAGTCGCTGTACATCTCATAACGGTTTTCCGTCGCTTGTTCCTTGTCCATGAATGTATTGACGACATTGCCGAGCGCGTTGGCGATGACCGGAAGCTTGGCCAGGTACTCGACACTCTGGTTGCCGGTGTCCGCATACTGCGCGAAGATGTCGTCGATGCGAAGCAACTGACCTTCGGCGGTGGTCTCGAAATTTTCTATCGCGGTATTCTTCATCTCCACGACAACGAGGGAGGTGATGGCGCCGATTAAAATAATGCAGAAGGCAAGAACCATGACAAAGAGTTTATTGCGAATGGTCATTTCGTTTCCTCCTCGATGCCATTGCATGACAATGCGACATCAGGATCACATATAAACGATACACGTCTGCTTAAATTGTTGTTATCTACGCAAAAACGGAGCATACAAAAATCGAATCAATTGTCAAGATGATAAATTTGTACCCGGAAATGGATAAAAGACAAGGAGTTATCTTCCGGTAACCTTTGTATGGGGGTGACTCAAAACCCGCTCTCCCGCTGTGTAACAGCTAATGCAAATACAAGCCGGGGTCACAGTTGGGGAAGATGTTGTCGGCGGCGGCGATCGCGGCAAGAATTTTTTCATCTTCCGCGCTTTCGGGCGCGGAAAGCATGGCGTCGAGACGCCAGAAGCGATTCAGGTGGTCGTCGATCCGTTTTGTCGCATAGCCGGGACTGGTGCCGGTTCGCATGATAAACGGCCAATCCGACGCCTGGGCGAGAAGGAGCTCCCGCATCATCTGCCGCACTATCTGGTCGGAATGGCCCCCTTGGGCGTACGCGCCGAATTCCTTCCTGCCGCGGACGATTTCACTAAGCCGGTCCGACGCCTGGTGCAGGCGGGGAATGACATCCTGGTTCGTGTCGTTGACCCAAAACTCGTACGTGCCGTCCCCGCCCCAGCTTGACCCTGCCGGGAGCGCGTGCTGGTTTTCCGGGAATAATTTCAGATAGCCCTTGGGCGTGAGCGTTTCGAAAACCTGCTGGTCGTAAAAAGACTTGCGCAGTACATAGTCCAAAAACCGCGGCCCCTCGAACCACCAATGGCCGAACAGCTCGGCGTCATACGGAGCGACCACCAGGGGAGGGCGGTCCATCGTGCCGGCCAGGCGTTCGATTTGCCCGACCCGGTTGTTGACAAAATGCTGGGCGTGGCGGGCTGCCTGTTCGCGGGCGCTGGCCGGATTGTACCAGTCCTTGTCTCCCGCCTGGCGGGAGGTGATGCGGTTGAACTTCAGCCCGGTGTTGACCCTGATATGGTTGTCGACGAGGAAATCCCCGAGCTCCTCTTCGTCCAGCTGGTAGCCGAGATCGCGGTAAAATTCCCGGTAATCGGAATGGCCGGGATAGCCCTGTTCCGCCGACCAGACCTGGTATCCCGTTTCCCTGTCCCTGCCGAAAAACGCGACGCCCTCCTCCGAAACGACGGGAGCGTACAAACCGTATTTCGGCTTGCTGTCGGCGTTTTCGATGCCATGGCTGTCCACAAAGGTGTAGGAAAAGCCGGCGTCGGCGAGATGTTTCTCCACTCCTGCATAATAGGCGCATTCCGGCAGCCAGATCCCGGTCGGGCGCTCGCCGAACAGGCTTTCGTGGTGGTCTCGGGCGGTCAGTATCTGCGCCCTGACGGCCGCGGGGTTGTGCTGGAGAATCGGCAGGAACCCATGGGTCGCGCCGCAGGTCATCAAGTCCAGGTTGCCGTACGACGCCAGGTTCCTGAAGGCGGCGACCAGGTCGCGGCCGCATTTTTCCTCGAACCAGTAGAGGATGTCCCTGAAATAATTGCAATAAAAGTCCGCGAGTTCCCGCGGCGGGCCGCCGGGCGCGTTTTTCCCAAGCTGCGCGTCAGCGAGGCGGAGGACCTTTTTGACGTGGCGGACGTAGCGTTCCTGCAACAATTCGTCCGCCATCATGCTGGTCAATGTCGGCGACAGGCTCAAGAGCGCCTTATACCCGACATTGTCGTCTTCGAGGCGGCTGAACATTTTCAAAAGCGGGATATACGTCTCGGACAAGGCTTCGTAAAACCATGTCTCTTCAAGAAAGTTGTCGTGCTCCGGATGGCGCACATAGGGAAGGTGCGCGTGCAACACCACCGCGAGATAGCCTTTGGGCATCGATTCTCCTGGTTCTTACGGAAAAAAGGGATTATACCGTATCGAAGCTGGCAAGTTAAGCACTTTAAAGTAAAAACATGAGGATATCGGCTCGGCGGGCACACCGGCATTAATCGCGCTTTTTTTGAAAGATAGCTCTGGTATCGTGCAACTTACATGAGGTAATATGTAAACCAGAAAGAGGTTTTAAAAAAAGGTGAGGGGCGGGAAATGACACTTGACAAGGTACTGGCGATACTTCTCGATGCGAAGGCCATGGCCCAATCCATTGGTTCGCCTCCCGGGGAAAGCCTTGCCGACCGGGCGGCAATGGCGGGCAGGCGCGCCACCCCCGATCCGAATTCGCCCCGGGTCCTTGTTGTGGACGACAACGCCATTGTCAGGACGGTATGCGGGAATATTGTCAAGACCGCCGGTTTTATGCCGGATTTCGCGGTTGACGGTGTGGAGGCGGTGGAAAAATGCCGCGCGTCGGCCTATAATTTCGTCCTGATGGACATGTTGATGCCGGAGATGGACGGCGACGAGGCCGCCAAGGCGATCAAACACCTTCCGCCGCCCTTCGGCACGGTCCGCATTATCGCCATGTCCGGGACGGATTCGGACGCTATGCGGCAAAAAGCCCGTGAATCCGGCATGGACGATTTTATCTCCAAGCCATTCACTTTCGAGCAACTGAAAAGCGCTCTCGGTTGCCTGTGCTAAAATATTTCAAGAAAATACTGTATGGATACCTGACAATGGCGGAAATCTCCTACGACGGCAAGAAATACCTGTACAAGTTCACCTTGGCGGGCGCTCGCGCACTGTACGGGGATTACGCGTTTCCGTCGCCGAGGAAGGACAAGTCGGCGGACTGGATGCCGGCCTTTATCCGCACCGGAACCTCCGTCAAACGCAAGGGTTACTATGGAGTCACCCTCGACAACATCGTCGACTGGACCGGCCCGGAACTCTGGCTCATAGAAAGCAAGGACGGCTGGCGGCCGGACGTCGACGGCGACAAGATGGTTTGCCGCCAGGCCCGCCTGGTCAAAAGAATAACGCCGTGGACCAGAAAGTCCATGATAGCCTTTGCCTGCGACTGCGTAGAACGGTTGCTGCCCACCTTCAAAACAACCTATCCGCACGACCATCGTCCCCAGGCGCTGCTGGCGGAGATCCGGAAGTTCATCGCCGGTCCCGAATCCGTTTCCAGCCTGCACGGATCCGTGGCCGAAGCCGAGGAAGCTGCCCAAATCGCGGGCCTTGCCTCCTACCAGGCCAGGAAGGAAAAGCGGGACGCGACATCCCTTCTTGACGCTGCCCACGCTGCCCGCGCGCTCGCCGACATCGGAAAAGGCCTGACCAGCCAGGACGGTTTGGATTACCGCCTCTTCATTGTGCGCAGCGAAAACAACGAGGAACGCTCCTGGCAGCGGGAGAGAAAACTCGCCTACATCCACGGCGCTGTTTAACCCCTGAAGGCCACAGTACACGACTATTTTTAGTAATGCGACTACGTTTGCCTCCGCTACGGTTAGTCAGAGCATTTCCCTTCGCGATAATACGTTACAGCCGCATCCCAAAAAAATAGTCGTGTACAGTGCCCCGGAAGGAATAGGGGAAAAAAAACGCGGTAAACAGCCCTCTCTGAACTTCCTTTTCCATGTGTTTGTTTTAACACCCGTACTTTCCCGCGGCGCAGCTTCGGAAAAAGTTGAAGAAAAACATAAATCTTCTATTTGTAGCTTGCTATTTGTCCAAATATCTCACATCTTCGTAACATTTTAGACACGATTGAAGTTGATATGAGACTATTGGCCTCATTTGACTTATAGAAACGATACGTTTTATGTATGACTCAATACTACTATATATTGGGGTCAAGCACATCCTTTTGCCTGTATTTTGTTTTTGCTCTTGACATGTCGCTGCATTTCCGTATGATTGAGAAAATCAGTGAAGCGCATGGCGGCGGGAAATGCGGAAAAGTTTTTATTGCACCGCCCTAGCCACTTTTCTTGCTTGTACCGCTCACGGGGATAGTTGGGAAAAAAACCCCGCCGCTTTTACTGCGCTAATACCTGTCACCTCCGAAATGAATAAAAAACAAAAAATCAGTACTATGTAGCCTCTGCCACACTGGTCTGGGGGAAGTATTTTTGCGTCACGGGATGGGAATTTTTAATAGATGAGGAGTAGTAAACGATGACTATCGATGTGTATTCAAAGCCCGGTTGCGGAAAATGTGAAGCCGCGAAGAAAAAACTGAAAATCATGGGCTTGGATTATCAAGAGCACAACCTCGAGTACCATGTGTCCCTGCATGACGGCTGGCGTCAGGACGGTTCCACCGACGTCATGGCCGCCCACACCATGATGGACACCCTCCCCTTGTTCCGCGTCAATGGCCAGTTCCACGATTATCCTACCGCCATGCGCGTCATCAAGTCGAATACTGAAATTATCCCTGCACAGACTCTCGCCCCCCTCATGGCCAACGCGTAGCGTAAAGCGCGTTATAAAATACCGTGACGGGTCTTTCGTTTTTGTGCGCCGGATTTTTGACGCGCAAGATGATAACGATATTTTCCGCTGTACCCTGACGGAAAAAAGAATCTTGGCAGCAAAAAACATTTATGGTATATTAGGGAACGGCAGGTTATGCGACCTGCCGTTCTTCATGTAAGGCCCGCGCATTATTGAGCGGGGTTCTGCATGGGTCTCTCGTCTTGAAAGCGGTTTACTTTCTCGAAAAGAGAGGATATGGCTATGCGCCTCTATCTTATGCGGCACACGGATGCCGAGCGGTCGCACGGCAACGATTTCGACCGCCGCCTCAGTGAAGAAGGCAAACGGCAAGCCGATAAAATGGGCCAGTGGATAAAAGTGCTGGACAAAGGGCCTATCCGCTTTGTGACAAGCCCGTACCCGCGGGCGGCGGAAACGGCGGAAATCGTTGCCGCGGCCTGCGGCAGCGAACCGCCGCAAACGGACGAGCGGCTCGCAAGCGGCATGCGGGTGGATGAGGCAAGCGCCCTGGTGCATGACTTCGGCAGCGAGTCCGTCCGGCTCTGCCTTGTCGGCCATGCGCCCGACCTGGACCATCTGGCGGCGTGGCTTGCAGGCGCGGGCACGACCAACATAGAAATAAAAAAAGGCGCTGTCGCCGCTTTTTCGTGCGAACGCCCCGGGCACGGCGGTTCGACTTTGAAATGGCTCATCAATCCGAGCCTCTAGCGCGTTTTTGGAAAACATAGGCTCCCTCGTCGCGTTTCCGGGCTCAAGTGGAATCAACCGAAACGCGCAAGGTCCGAGGGTCGAATATTTGCGAAAACGCACTAGGACGATAGTTTACATCACAACGAGTTGAGGAACCAGGTTTTATGGCACGTTTGGAAGAATCCCGGATTTCCGGCCGCGGCGACGGCAAGGTTATGTACATTCCTCCCATGGAACCGTGGGGCGCCCGGTTCTTCGCCGCAGCCTTCCGCAGCATCGGCTACGACGCGAGGGCCCTCCAGGAAGACGCAACCACCCTCGCCGAGGGAATGAAAAACACGGCGGGCGGCGAATGCGTCCCTTGTCCCTCGACCACAGGCGCGCTGTTGTCGGCAATGGCCGCGGACAAGGTCAAGCCGGAGGACGTCATCTTTTTCATGCCAACCGCCTGCGGACCGTGCCGGTTTGGCCAGTACGCCAAGCTCGACCGCATGATTTTCGCCAGGAAAGGCTGGGACGGCATCGACATCATGTCCCCGTCGGCGGAAAACGCCTACTCCGGCATCGACAACTCCACCCGCATGCTTCTTTACCACGCCCTCGTGGTCTCCGACGTAATGCGCAAGCTCACCCACCGCACCAGGCCGTATGAAAAAGAACAGGGCTCTGTGGACGTCCTGGTCGAAACATACGCCAAAAGCCTGGAAGAGGCGTTTTCCGCCGGCGACAAGTCCAAGGTCGGCAAGCTGGTGGTGGCGGTCTCCCGCGAACTCGCCCTGCTGCCGAAATTCTCCTCGCCAAGGCCGCTCGTGGGCGTTGTCGGCGAGATCTACGTCCGTTGCGACCCGTTCCTCAACAACGACCTCTGCCGCCGCATCGAGGAACTCGGCGGCGAAGCCTGGCTCGCCCCCATCAACGAATGGATCCTTTACACGAACTACCTGCAGAAGCTTCTGAACGACGAACAGGGCAAGGGCGTCAAGGCCATGTGGAGCAAACTGCGGCACTGGCTGGAGACCAACCTCTTTTTCGAAAAGATCGAAAAGGACTATTATGAAATGGCGGCGGACGTCCTGCACGACCGCCACGAACATTCCATGGCGGATGTCCTTGAAGAAGGCATGAAGTACCTTCCCTGGCAGTTCGAGGGGGAGGCGGTCCTTACGCTCGGGCGCGCCGCGCTGTTCGTCAAAAAGGACGGCGCGAAGGCTATCGTCAATGCCAGCCCCATGTTCTGCATGCCGGGAACGATCACCACCTCGATCTTCCCCAGCATGGAAAAGGAACTGAACGTCCCCATCATCTGCAACTTCTACGACGGTTCCGGCAACCCGAACCAGAGCCTGGTGCCGGTCATGCATTATATTTCCGAACCGTACCGCGCCGAACTCGCGGAGGAAAAGAAGAGGAACCTCTCGACAAGGGTCCATACCGGGACCAAGATGACCAGGAAGATCCTGGCGGGGAAATAGAGCAATGGATAATTGACAATTGTTATTTATCGGCCCTGGTAGGCCGGGTTTTTTTGAAACGCGGGAAAACCATGACGGAATGGTTTCCGGCGGTGGGCGGTAGCCGGAAACGATACCGTCCGGGAATTCCTGAAAGGAGAGACAGCATGGCAGGAACAACCGAACACAAGGAATTGAAGGCCTGGGTGGACGAAATGGCCAAGATGTGCCAGCCCGATTCCATCCATTGGTGCGACGGATCGGAGAAGGAGTACCAGGAACTCCTCGATACTATGGTGAAAAGTGGCCAGGCCACCAAGCTCAACCAGGAAAAACGCCCCGGGTGCTATCTCTTCAGAAGCCACCCCTCCGACGTCGCGCGCGTCGAAAACCGCACCTTCATCGCCTCGAAGAAGGAAGAGGACGCCGGTCCGACCAACAACTGGGTCGCCCCGGACGAACTCAAGGCCAAGATGACCAAGAGCTACACCGGCTGCATGAAGGGCCGGACCATGTACGTCATTCCCTTCTCGATGGG
>DAIOFH010000113.1:0-12878 GCA_036745875.1 Planctomycetota bacterium
GGCCGAGAACAGCCGGTACCTTGTATTCTTCCACAAACTCCCGTACGTCCAATACAGCCTGCCGGGGGTCGCTTCGATTGTCGCGCCAGACAAGCACCAGTTTTTTGCCGTTGATGCCGCCGGCTTCATTGATCATCCTGACCCGGGTTTGCGCGCCATAATAGGCGGACTGGCCGTATGTCTCTAAATAGCCCGAACGGGGGAATGTCGCGCCCAGAATGATTTCCCCGGAAAAACCGTCATTCCTATCGTTAGTATCAGCGGCAAGCAGGCAGGCATTGCCGACTGCCAGCAAAGCGGTAACAAAAACCAAACTTTTCCACAGTCCCGAACCGACTGCCATTACCATCTCCAATAAGTCAATACGGCGGCACTTTGTGAAAAAATGAACGACTTTTAAACTATACATTGCGAATGAGAGGTTATTATTTAATAATATAACGTTATACCGCTTTTCATGTTGATTATCCAGAGGCAACTTGAGTAAAATATGATTGTGGTTCTGGATAAAAGACGAGAGGCATTATCGCACCAAGTTCTTGTTTTCCGTACATCCGGGAAACTCCGGCCGCGCGCTATCTCTACCGCTGTTCTTTATTCATTTTATGATAGATAGAGAAAAACATGAAAAGCATTACCTATAAACTAGCTATCATTTTTCTGGCCATTTCGCTTATTCCCCTGATCATCGGAACAGCCGGTTCCGTTGCACAGCAAAACGCGAAAGATGCACTCACGAACAGCGCCAAATCCCTGAACAACCTCTCCGGACTCCTGACCGCAGTCGGTGAGACGATCAACGCCAACGCCAAGCTCCAGAACGACGCATATGCCGCCGCCAATAAAATAGTCTCCGCCCAAAGCGATACATACACTTCTATCAAAAATATGAGCGAGATTCTGCTGCCTCGGACATTCGTCATCGCCAGGATGCGCTTCGCCCTCCTTGACGTGGCATCAGCAGAACGCGCACTCCTCCTGACCCTGAACATGCGCCACCTTGAGCAGGGCGAACTGCAGGAAACGAAAGACAACCAAACCCGCATCATAAGTGAAGCGATGGAAACGCTCAATTCATCGCGGCAAACGTATCCTTCCCTCATACAGTCCGAAGAGGAACTCTCCGCCTGGCAAAACCTGGAGAAAAACCTCGACGCCTGGCAGGAAAACCACGACCTGTTCATGGGCGAGATCGTCAAACTCGAGGAACTCCTCGGAGACTTGATCCGCGGAGGCCCGGTATTCGTCTCCGCCGTCCGCAAAGCCTACGATACCGCCTTCGTCGCCGGCAAAGCGACCAGGGAAGCCTGCGAAAACAGCCTTGGCGTTCTCAACGACGCCATCGCCATGACGGCGGAATCCAATGTCAACCAGGCGCTTGAGTCGCAAAACCAGTCCAACGAACTCATAGACAGCCTTGACAAGGATTTCAGGATCGCATCGGAAAGAGCGAACGACCTCCGGGACCAGATCGAATACGTCAGATCCGCCACAACCGCGGCGACCGAACAGGCCGCAAGCGAACTGTCGTCCTCGGCTCGGCGCTTTTGGTTCCTCCTGATAGTCTCGGTGATCGGCGTCATTGTCGCGGTTGTGTTTGGCATTGCATTCTCCATCAAAATCAGCACTCCGGTCCGGAGCATGGCGAATCACATGTCACGCCTGGCAATAGGCGACCTGCGGGCGGACGTTCCGGAGAAAGACCTGAAACGTTGCGACGAAATAGGTCAGCTCGCCCAGGCGATGCAGGATATGATCAGTTCCAACCGGCGGGAAATCAACATGGCAAACGCCATGGCCAACGGCGACTACACCCTTCTCATGCCGGTGCGCTCGGAATCGGACGACCTTGGCCGCGCCCTCAGTAAAATGCTTATCAACAGCAACAACACCCTGAGCGAGTTCAGCAAAGCCATTGACCGCGTTTCGAGCGGCGCGATGACCGTTTCCGACGCATCCAGCTCGCTTTCCAAGGGCGCGCAAACATCGGCTGCGGCGCTTGAGGAAATTACCGTCTCCGTCAGCCACGTCGATGGTCAGGCCCACGAAAATGCCGACAACGCCACCAAAGCCAACCAGCTGGCGACAGGAAGCCGCGATGCCGCCAGACGCGGCTACAATGCGGTCACCGAACTTGTCGTCGCCATGGGTGAAATCCAGGATGCGGGGAAAAAGATCGCCTCGGTTGCGAAGCTTATCGATGATATCGCCTTCCAGACAAACCTTCTCGCCCTGAACGCCGCGGTCGAAGCGGCACGGGCCGGATTGCACGGCAAAGGCTTCTCCGTCGTCGCGGAGGAAGTGCGTAATCTCTCCGGCCGGTCCGCACGCGCTGCCAAGGAAACAAGCGCCATGGTGGAAGCTATGGGGGCGAAAGTCGATGCGGGCGCCGTGCTCGCGACCAAGACCGACCAGGAGTTGCGGGAAATCGTAAAGGCGACAATGCAGGTTGCGCAACACTTCGAGGATATCACCTCCGCATCCAACGAGCAATCGCTGGCTATCGCCGAAATATCCCGCGGCCTTGAGCAAATCGATGTCACGATACAGTCGACTTCGCAAAATGCCGACAATACCGCCCATTCGGCGCAGGAGCTTTCCAAGCAGGCGGAAGAGCTGCGTCGCATGGTATCCAGGTTCAAACTGCTCCCCAAATCCTCCATCGATCGGGGAGCCCGGGTACTGACCTCGTCCGCACCGGAAAAAGCATTGCCATTTCATAAAGAGTAGCTACACTCTTATGGAGAGTACTAAAGGAACATCAAGCAAACCACCGCTCGGTTTTATTTAAAAAACCAATGGAATGGTATAATGTCATCACATACTATCGATATAGACAACCTGGCCGATCAAAAAATCGGCGATTGCAAGCTTCTCAGGCAAATTGGCAAGGGGGCGATGGGTGTTGTCTATCTGGCAGAACAGATCGAGCTCCAGCGCAAAGTCGCATTCAAAATCCTCGACCCAAAATTCAGCAGCGATTCCTCATATATCGGACGGTTCGAAACGGAAGCGCGGGCAGTCGCCAAACTCAACCACCCGAACATCGTGAAAGTGTATGATTTCGGCAATGAAAAAGGGCTTTATTACATTGTCAATGAATACATCGACAATGGTTCGGTACAGGATCTTATCGACAAAAAAGGCCCGCTCACGCCGGAACTCGCCATCGAATACGCCATCCAGGTCACAAAAGGATTGATGGAGGCGTGTAAATCCGACATTATTCATCGCGACATCAAACCCGACAATCTCATGCTCACCAAGGACGGCGTTCTCAAGATCGCCGATTTCGGGCTTGCCAAGTCCATGCAGGCGGACGCAGCCGCGACACAGAGCGGCCTGATCATGGGTACGCCGTTTTACATGAGCCCGGAACAGGCTAAAGGCCAGGAGATGGACTCCCGGTCAGACATCTACAGCCTCGGGGTATCACTGTACAGCATGGTCATAGGCGATGTTCCTTTCGACGCTGACAGCGTTGTGGGCGTACTGCTGAAGCAGATCTCATCCGACCGTCCCGACCCATGCGCCATCGATTCTTCGCTGCCGCCTGTTTTCGGTGCTCTTGTCATGCGGATGATGGACAAGAATCCAGCCAATAGACAGCAGAACCCGGAAGAACTTCTCAAGGAATTGGAAGCGGTGCAGCAGATCCTGAAGCCGGCCGCACCGCCGCCATCGCTGGCGGAGGTATCGGAAGTATCCGTCGAGAACAGGAAAAACTTCACCCCTCTGCCCTTGAACCGTATCACCCGCATCCTTAGAGTCGAGGCATCGGCGGATGTGTTGACGCGCATGATTACGAGTATTCCGGGAGACACCGGCGTTTCCATCGAGAGTGAAAATCCGTTTCCGCTGAATACAGTGGTGGAAGTGCGGTTCATGATTCCGGGGAAGGAAGACGAATATTCCGGCCTTGGCTTGGTGCGCTGGAACGACACTAAGGTCATGGGCATTACCTTCATCAAGGTGCAGCCGGTGCCGAAGGCCGGTAAAGGCGGCGGCATGCGGCTATCCGGCCCCATGGCTATTGGCCCGCTGACGGCCACGCCCATTCACCAAAGGCTGCTGCGGTACGTCTATGCCAATGCCGGGCAAACGACGACGTTGCCGCAGATCGCCAGCGCACTCGGTGTCGGTGCGAAAATGGCGGAAGATCCGTTGTCGACGTTCGAGCGCGCTAGCATGATCAAGCGTCATCAGGGCGGCAAGATTGAGATGATCTGGCCGAAGGACGAAGCGCTACAGAAGGAAATCGTAATCTGGATGGGCCGCAACGGCCTCAAGGGTTAAGCAAAAAACAGTCTTGAACAACTTTTCCGCGTTATTTGCCCTCCAGCAAAAAATGCAGGATAATTATTTTTTTATTGGGTTGACATGAAGGCGGCAAATCCATATAGTATTCAAGTCCTTCTGAGGAAGGCAAAAAAAAACTGATCGCGGGGTGGAGCAGTCTGGTAGCTCGTCGGGCTCATAACCCGGAGGCCGCAGGTTCAAATCCTGCCCCCGCTACCAATATTACCAAGGGGTTACGAGAACGCTCTCGTAACCCCTTTATCGTTTTCTAACCTATTTCTAACCACGTTGGGAAAAGCTCATCAAAAAATCTCTTGCCTACCCATTGCTTTGCGAACCCAACCCTGAGGTGAAAACTGATTCCAGAATTCTTGAAAACTCCATTATTTGATACAAAATAGAGGAACACAGTCAACCGCCAAATCACGTCGTAGTGGCTTCAATTATCCCCCATACGTCATTCATGTCAAAGGATTTCATGTTAGGGTCCGGCCGACATCCTAGGTTCGCCTAGCCTGCAAGTCGACGCCTGGGCTTCTGTCGTCTGTAAAAAAATGCTCAACCTGTATCTTTTGGGTACACCCTGCCACGGCACGGCAGGTGCGCAAAACACCGCTTCGCCCTGTTTGCCAAATGGGAAGTCAATCCCAACCGCCCTGGCATAGTTACGATTACGAAAACAACAAACCGAGATTTCAAGACGCATCGGTACAAGCCTGATGAATCGGTCTTAAATCCAGAAAGTCTATGGCCTATTTCCTTTTTTATGATAATCTATCATATTCTTATCTGCGCCACTTGCATAGCTGCTTTATAGTTGATCGGAGTCGAATATGCCTGACGACACTGAAAACCATGAACCGCCTACTCCAGAATCAGTCAAGTCACATCCGGCATGGTTTCGACTGATCGATCAACTGAAGTGGTATGACAGCAAAAGCCAGAATGCCCAAAAGTGGCATAAATGCTTGAAGGTCGCTCAAGTGATTTCGGCATCGCTTATTCCGGCAACGAGTTTGTTGTCTGGAAATTGTGCCAAGTGGACCTCGTCTGGTTTAGGTATTTTGATCGCCGTTCTAGAAGCGATCCAACAAATGAATCAATATTCAACCCTATGGTTCAGCTATCGGGCAACGGCAGAACGGCTCAAACACGAAAAATTCCTATTCCTCTCCATTGCCGGCCCATACAGAGAGCTGGCTGAGCCCGAACGACTGATTACACTGGCAGAAAGAGTCGAGGAACATGTTTCAACTGAACATGCCAACTGGTTCAACGAAACCTGCCACGCAGCTGCGGCTAAAAAAACGGAAGGCGCATAATGACGATCATACGTCCCATGGAATTGACTGTCGGAGCGAAGTCCTTACCGCTGCCTATATACTTTCCATCCATTTCTTCAGTCAAAACAGCGTTGCGCCCGCAGGAATATTTACAGCTTTTATCTTTGCTGCCTGGATTGAACGATCAATTTTTGGTATCTGCTTTTGATTTGGCCGATCTTGAATCGTCATCAGAAGCACAACAAACGTTAGCTTCTGCGAACCTGGCAGGCATCGTTACATTGATGGACTCCGGCAACTACGAAAGTTTCTGGAAGAACGCACAAGCAGACTGGAAGCAAGCAAACTTTCATAAAATATTGGCCGATTTCCCGTGCGATTTTGCTTTCAGTTTTGATGAACAGACGCCTCCGACTAACACAGATGATCATGTTGCGTTGATTGTGGAACGATGGCAAGCAGATCAAACAGCAGCTGGCCGCTGCCAAATCATTCCCATCGTACACGCCTCAGCCAATGAATTGCCCGAGTTGTGCGCAGCAGTCGCCTCCAGAACTAGCGCCACGATACTGGCGGTTCCGGAGCGTAGATTAGGCGACGGCATTCTGGAGCGCGCCAGTACCTTGAAAGCTATCAGGGCGGCCTTGAACGAACTCGGGCGATACATTATTCTGCATCTGCTGGGGACAGGCAACCCTACCTCCATCGCACTGTACTCGGCGATTGGAGCTGACAGCTTCGATGGATTGGAATGGTGTCAGACTGTCGTTGACCATGAATCAGGCCTGCTTTATCACCTCTCACAGGCTGACTTTTTTGCTGGGCAGACCGCATGGGGCATGGATGATAAGTTATCGTTTCAAGTGCGCACATTGGCCCATAATCTCGAATTTTTCTCTGATTGGATGCAAAGGCTGCGTGACGCGATTAATCAAGACCGTCTATCTGAATTCTGCCGATCAAATTTGCCTCTTCGTGCGTTTCGACACCTTGCCACTATTGCTGGCTGGAGTCAACCGTGACCATATACATTATCAATCAGACCATTCGCGCAATGTGTCTTGAGGTGAAAGCACAAGCAGTATCTAAAAAAAACTGGAATCAGTTGACAGAAGAAGAGCTTTTGTACGAAGCAGCGATCTGCATTTTCGGCAGTCAAATAGTATTTGAAAATGCTGTAGCAACGGCAGATCATCTGCGTGAGCAGGAATTACTCAAGCCAGCGTCATGCGACCGAAGCGTTCAAGCTATTGAACGAAAGGTTGTTGAAGCCCTGTCCGAACCATTGCCCGTTTCATTTTGTGATGGGACGCAGCGGTGGATTCGACCGCGTTTCAAGAACCGGTTGGCGTCCTTACTCACTACGACCCTCTCAAAAATTTATGGGCAGTCTCGAACGATCCGTGATTTATTGCTTGATGCCAACAATGCAAGGGATGCTCGCGAAATACTGATACAATACGTCTGCGGATTCGGTCCCAAACAGGCCAGTCTTTTTCTACGGCGTGTGGGTTACTGTGCCGATCTCGCAGTGCTGGACGTTCATGTTCTGGACTATCTGCAACTAATTCATGGTTTATCATTACCATCCAGCAAACTAGGCCGCCTTTCATTCTATGAGGAAATCGAAGACATGTTTCGGGAAATTGCTGCCGATTTTGGCTATTCAGTGGGCTGCGTCGACCTCGCAACTTGGTTGACGATGCGCGTGGCCAAAAGGGAGGCATATTTGTGAGCTTCGTAAACCTTGTTTCCGGTGGCCTTGATTCGACTCTCATCGGAGTTATGGCGAAGGAAGACGGCATTGAGCACTTCCCGCTGTTCATCGATTACGGTCAGCGGGCAGCCAGCAAAGAATGGGCTACTTGCAAGCTCGTCCATGATGCGTTGGGACTTCCTGCACCGACACGAATGGATTTGTCTGGCTTTGGTCGCATTATTGCATCTGGGCTGACCCGCAAAGAACTTGATGTCAACGCTAATGCATTCACACCGGGGCGCAACCTGATGTTCTTGCTGATGGGTTGTTCGTTTGCATATCAGCAGGGCGCTTTGTCGGTTGCTATTGGCCTTCTGGCAGAGGAATTCAGTCTATTCCCCGATCAAAAACAGCAATTCATAGTGCAAGCGGAAACCACTATTTCGACCGCACTGGGGCGTCAAATTAAGATACTCACGCCACTGAGCGAATTCGGCAAGGTAGATGTCATCAGATTGGCGCGCGCAAAAGGCGTCACAGGAACCTACTCCTGCCATACTGGTAATTCGGAACCGTGTGGACGGTGTATCGCCTGTTTAGAATTTCAAGTCAACGAGGAGATCTGACATGGGTGGAGGTCATGGCGGCAGCCTGAGCAAGCAGGATATCCAAAGCCTTTCGGAGAAAGTGAAGCAAAAGCTCACGGAAGCCCAAAATGATACCAGTAGACACGTCTTCATCAGTTTCGATCACGAAGACGTGAATGACGTGAACCTGCTGCGTGGGCAATCGAAAAATGACAAAGTTGATTTGCAATTCGACGATCATTCTGTCAAAGAACCATTTGACAGCGCCAATGCTGACTACATCAAACGGCAAATCCGCGAAAAGATCGACCATTGCTCGGTAACCATGGTGTACCTCACCGAAAAGACAGCTTCCAGCAAATGGGTGAACTGGGAAATCGAGGAAAGCATCAAACGTGGTAAAGGTGTCATCGGTGTCTACAAAGGTGATAATGCCCCGGCAAATGTTCCCCCGGCATTTCGCCAAAACAAATGCAAAGCCGTGAAATGGGAGCACGCAACACTGACGAAAGCAATAGAAGAAGCAAGCACGAAAAGATAGCTATCGAGCACCTTGGGCGATCTGTGGTCGACCTCCTGTGCAAGTAGGGCTATGATGTCATCCATTCAGAAGACAGCGCCTCGGCTTGCTGCAATACCGTTTGTACGGCTGCATCCTGGAGGTCTGGCGGATAGCCATATTTCCGAAGGATACGCTTCACAAGCACCCGCATTCGCGCCCGTGCCGACTCCCGATGCGTCCAGTCAACAGAGACGTTTTCACGCAGACTCATTAGAAGTTCGTGGGCTATGAGGTGGAGTTTGTCGTCGCCCATCACCTGTACGGCGCTTTCGTTTTCGGCCAGGGCGTCGTAGAAGGCGATTTCTTCATCGGAGAGGCCGGACTCTTCGCCGCGTTGGCGGGCGGCGCGGATGTCTTTGGCCAGGTGAATCAGTTCCTGCAATACTTCGGCGGTGGTGATGGCATTGGCGTGGTAGCGGGCGACGGCGTCTTCTAGGCGTTCGGAAAAAGCTCTGGTTTCCACAACATTGGCTTTGCTACGTGAGCGGATTCTGTCATTGAGCAGTTTGCGTAGGGCTTCGAGCGCGAGGTTCTTTTTGTCCATCTGCTGCACTTCGGCGAGGAAGTCGTCGGAGAGGATGGAGATGTCGGGGCTCGCTATGCCGGCGGCGGTGAGGATGTCGACAATCTCCGTCGAGACTACCGCGCGGCTCACAATTTGCTGGATCGCGTGTTCGCGCGCCTGATCGGCGATGCCCGACCGGGACGCGCTCTTGATCAGCGCGGCGCGAATCGCCTGGAAAAAACCCACCTCCTCGCGGATACGCCGCGCCTCGTCGGACGCCGCCGCCAGAGCGAAGGCTTTGGACAGCGCCAGCACCGCGTCCTGATAGGTTCGGTGGGCTTTCTTTTTGCCTTCCGGGGTGGTTTCCTTCGCCGCCCTGTCCTGGCGCCAAGCCAGAATCCACTCGATTGCCCCGGCCATCATCGCAAGCCGCTCCTGCGGCGTTCCGTTCAACGCGGATGCATAGTCGAAGCCGTGGTACATGTCCCGCACAACTTCGCATTTCTCCAGCATCACCGCAATGGCTTCCGCCTCGTCGACGCCGGTGTTTTCCTGGTCGTTTTTCGAATACTGCCGCAGTGCGGTTTTCAAATTTTGCGCAATGCCGATATAATCCACAATCAACCCGGCGGGCTTGTCGCGGAAAACGCGGTTCACGCGGGCTATCGCCTGCATCAGGCCGTGGCCGCGCATCGGCTTGTCGACGTACATGGTGTGCAGGCTGGGCGCGTCGAAACCGGTGAGCCACATGTCCCGGACGATCACCAGCTTGAGCGGGTCTTTGGGATCGCGGGCGCGCTTGGCGAGGAGTTCGCGCCGCGCCTTGTTGCCGATGTGTTGCTGCCACTCCTGCGGATCGCTCGCGACTCCTGTCATGACGATCTTGATTGCGCCCGTGTTGTCATCCGCACCGTGCCAATCAGAGCGAAGCTTGACGATTGCGTCGTACAGTTTTACGCAAATGCGACGGCTCATGCAGACGACCATCGCCTTGCCGTTAAGGGCGGCGACGCGGTTCTCGAAATGGGCGACTAAATCCTCGGCAACCAAAGCGAGGCGTTTGTCAGTGCCGACCAAGGCTTCGACCGTCGCCCACTTTTGCTTAAAGCGCTCCTGATCGGTTTCGGAATCATCCTCGGTTAACTCCTCGACCTCGGCGTCGATCTTCGGCTTTTCGTCTTCATCAAGTTCAATACGCGCCAGCCGCGACTCGTAATAGATCGGCACGGTCGCGCCGTCCTCGACGGCGCGGGTGATGTCGTAAATATCGATATAGTCGCCGAATACCGCCGGCGTGCTGGCGTCCTCCTTTTCGATGGGCGTGCCGGTGAAACCGATAAAGGACGCGTTCGGAAGCGCGTCGCGCATATATTTGGCAAAACCGTAGGAGTACTCGCCTGTTTTCCGATCCATTTTGGCTTTGAAGCCGTACTGGCTACGGTGGGCTTCGTCGGCGATAACGACGACATTGCGCCGTGTGGTCAGCGGCTCGGCGATTTCGCCGAATTTCTGCAACGTGGTGAAAACTACGCCGCCCGATGCCCGGTTCAGGATTTTCTGCAAATCCTCGCGGCTCTCGGCCTGTACCGGCGTCTGTCGGATCAGGTCGCGACACATCGAGAAGGTGGCGAACAACTGATCGTCGAGATCGTTCCGGTCGGTAAGCACCACCAGCGTCGGGTTGGCCATGGCCGGATGCTTGACCAACTGCCCGGCGTAAAACGCCATCAACAGGCTTTTGCCCGAGCCCTGGGTGTGCCAGATGACGCCGACCCGCTTGTCGCCTTCCGGCGCGGAAGCCACCACTGTTTTGTCGACCGCATGTCGTACCGCGTGGAACTGGTGATAGCCGGCGAGTATCTTTTTGAGGCCGGAGCCTGTCTCGCCAAACACGGTAAAGTGGCGCAGGAGATCGAGAAACCGCCGCTGCTCGAACACGCCCTCGATCAAAGTCGATAGTTCCGGCAAGCCTTTCGCAGCAATGCTTTCGCCGTCGGTTGTCCGCCAGGGCATGAACCGCTCCATGTCGGCGGAGAGCGACCCAATCCGCGCATCGATGCCGTCCGAAATGATCAGGAGAGCGTTGGTGTGGAACAGCGCGGCGATCTGGCTCTTGTAGGTCTGCAACTGGTTAAAGGCGCCGAAAAGAGTGGCGCTGTCGCTGCCGGGGGCCTTGAGTTCAACCACCGCCAGCGGCAGGCCGTTGACGAACACCACCACATCTGGCCGCCGGTTGTTCTGACCGTTGATTACAACAAACTGGCTCACCGCCAGCCAGTCGTTCCGCTCCGGATGCTCGAAATCGACAAGAGCAACCTTGCCGGCGGTCAAGATGCCGTCCTCGCCGTAGTATTCGACATCCACGCCTTCGGTTATCAGCATGTGAAACCGCCGGTTTTCTTCAAGCACCGACGGCAGTTCCGACTGCATGACGCGGCGCACGGCGTCCTGCCGGGCCTCCAGCGACAGGACTGGATTAAGACGGGCAACAGCTTCTTCGAAACGTTTCTTGAGAATGACCTCGTTGTGGCTCTCTCGTTCCGGGCGGCGTCCGTCGGGGCCGATATCTTCTTCGCGCTCGATACCATACCCGAGTGTATACAGTTGTTGAAGAAGCGCTTCTTCAACTTCGGCTTCCGACAGAAAGGCCATTAGCGTTCTCCCGGTTTTTGGGCTGTGGCCTTAGTTATGGTTACATTTTGATCATTAAATTTCGATTTGTCCGCGTAAGAATTATAAAAATCCTCTGCCGAAATACAAATATCAAGGCAGAACATCTCTACACCCAAGGTAACACGAAACTTACCGGAATCGTCATTAAGTTTGACAACAGAATATACGCTTATACCATATAATCCAGGCGTTTCTGATACATTTAACTCAAACAAATCAGTATCCGGTATGCCTTGAACACTTCCTTCATGCAAAAATGCGTTTCTTAATTTCCAAAATTTTTTCCCGTTAAATTTATGGTCTTCGGGATAGCATTCTGGGTATTTTTTCTTTGTTATATATTCATCAAACCATTTTGCGTATCGCTCGCCATTTCTTTTTACATTTGGATAAGCAATTTTTCCACATATGTCCGGTAAAGTAAGTGCCAAGGCCAAGGCGGAAAGGTACGCCTTCGCTTCCAATGACTTTTGGATATCTCGGATTTTTCTAAGCATATGGCACCTTAATTTCTACATCCGTGGTTTCGAGTAGATACCTGCTCACTTATCATGTCCTCGCCTCAACGATGCGAGCGACATCAGGCACTCGGAGTTCGCCGGAGATAAGTTTTGGCAACAAGTTATCGCGGAGTTGGGCTAGATCTACATTTTCTTTTGAATATAGCTTCACATATATTGGCTCACAGAGTCGCTTAAATAGTTCCAGAATATCAATGGGCGGAATGAGAATTGTATGACCAGCAAGGAGACCTGTGGCGTCAAGATTTGGAACCGATGTGCCATTTATATAATCGGTAATGCTACGATCCACGAACTTACCCATAAGTAGGCGGTCTAAATAAAGTGCGTGTGCGCTACTCTGCGTTGTGAATCTTTTAACAAAATTGGAATAAACCACTGGATGCTCGAATAGTTCATGAAGTTGTGATGAACACCATAACGGACGTCCGCAGGGACCAGCGCCTGAAGCTGCAATGAGTACGTCTGCTTCAGTGGGCAGACGCGTGTCGATTAATTTTTCCTTGATATATCTGGTCGGTGCTTCTGAAGCATGGCCGACCATCCGAAGGTCTTCCATATCGCACCCGCGAAGACAAATGCAAGGAACCAGGCCAGCTGAAGGTGTATCATTCCCCCATAATCCACCTATCGCCTGTGTTGCAATTTCGCCAACGGTCCCAATCTCCCATCCCTCTGGAATCTCCCCCAACTTCGAATCGACGAGGCGGTCGGGGAAGAGGTCGTAGAGGTGGGCGGGGAGGCCGGGG
>DAIOFH010000114.1:0-12818 GCA_036745875.1 Planctomycetota bacterium
CTTCAGGAGTGTTGTGTATCCGAAATAAGTTGAATATGCGGTCTATTCGGATAGGCTCTTAGCGGAAAAACCGCATTGATTACCGGCGCTACCGGCGGGCTTGGCAAATGTGCCTGCGAAGGCCTCGCCCTTGCCGGAGCCAACGTCATGATGACCGGCCGTTCCGAAGAAAAACTCAAGGCCACCCAGGCGGAAATGGAAGCCAAAGGCCTGAAAATGTCCTATTCCGTCGGCGATCCCGTCAAGGCGGAAGATGTCGAGCGTATTGTCGCGGAAACGAAAGCCAAGTTCGGCGGCATCGACATTCTTATCACGGCTGCAGGTATGAACAAGCCGCAACCCATTGTCGAGCAGACCCCGGAGACTTGGCAGAACATCATGGACGCCAACGTCCGGGGCACTTGGTTGTTTTGCAAATATGCGGGAAAATTGATGATCGACCAGAAGATCAAAGGCAAGGTTATCCTCATTTCTTCCACGCGCGGCATGCTCGGCATGGCGAATTACACCGCCTATTCACCGTCCAAGGCAGCCGTCGACCTGATGGCCAAGTCCCTCGCCTGGGAGTGGGGGCCGCATCAAATCAACGTCAACGCCATCGCCCCCACCGTGTTCCGCACGGAACTCACCCAGTGGATGTTTGACGATGATGCGGCCTACAAGCGTTTCCTCAACCGTATTCCCTACGGCCGCCTCGGAGAACCGGAGGATTTCGTCGGCACCTGCATTTTCCTCAGTTCCCGGGCCAGCGATTTCGTCACCGGCGATGTACTCTACGTGGACGGCGGCTATACAGCGGGCTAATTACTCTCTCCAACGGTTTCTTTATTGAAACCACCTTGTTCAATAGCGGTACTCCTGGCAACTTCCCTTGCCGTGTTTCCAACGGTTTTTTGGGAAAATGATATGACGGCGGGAAGTTGCCCTCCGTATGGAGAACGACAATGAAAGAAAAAATCACCATAATCGGTGCGGGTCTGATGGGCCATGGCATCTGCCAGATCTTCACCCTCGCCGGACATGAAACATGCATGTACGACGCCTTCCCGGAAGCCCTGGAAAAGGGCATGGCCGGTTTATCCGCCAACCTTTCCCTGGCGGTCGAAGCGGGATTCGTCACCTCCGCCGAGGCGGCTGCGGCGCATCGCCGTGCGAAGACGGAACCGGCGCTGGAAAAGGCGCTGGACGGAGCGGCGTTTGTCTTTGAATGCGCGCCTGAAAAAATGGAATTGAAACAAGGCATTTTCAAAAACCTTGATCAAATAACCCCGCCGGAGACGATTCTGGCTTCCAATACATCCGTGATGAGCATCACGGAAATCGCTTCGCAGTCCCGGAACCGCTCGCGGATCATCGGCACCCATTTCTGGAATCCGCCGCACCTCATTCCATTGGTGGAAGTCGTGCAGACGGTGGACACCAGCCTGGACGTGGTGAAAAAGACCATGTCCCTGCTTGCCGTTGCGGGCAAAAAGCCGATCCATGTCAAAAAGGATGTCCCCGGCTTCGTCGCCAACAGGATGCAACACGCCTTATGGCGGGAAGCGTTCCACATCCTTGACGAAGGCATTGCGGAAGACGCGGAAACGATAGACATCGCGGTCAAGAACTCGTTCGGTCTGCGCCTGCCTCAACTGGGCCCTCTCGAAAACGCTGACATGATCGGCCTCGACCTGACCTACAACATCCACGAATATATTCTTAAATACCTTGCCGAAAACCACGAACCGTCCCGCATCCTGAAGGAAAAGATCGCCAAGGGAGAACTTGGCTTCAAGACTGGCGGCAACGGCCTCAGAGAGTGGAACCAGGAGACAATGGACAAGTCGCGAGTCGAGCTGTCCGAATACCTGATGGCTATGGCTTTGAAAAACAAGAAATAAGTAAATTTCAAGAAACGGCAATTCGGAGACCTTACCCGTAGGAGACCACATCATGAAGAACAAAACCATCATCACAGTCGCGACCACAGGCGCATGGCCGACCAAGAAGGACAATGCCGCGATTCCCCACACCCCCCAGGAAATAGCGGACGATGTCTACGAATGCTACCAGGCAGGCGCTGCGGTTGCCCACCTGCATATGCGTGACGACAACGGTGCAGGCACCATGGACAAAAACAAGTTCAAGGAAACGGTGGACCTGATCCGCGCAAAATGCAACATTGTCCTCAACCTCACCACCTCCGGCGACCTGAATGCCACTGACGAAACGCGCATGGCGCACCTGGAACTGATCCGCCCCGAACTCGCGTCCTACGACTGCGGCAGCATGAACTGGCTGCACTCGAGCGTGTTCCTCAATACCCCGAAATTCCTGGAAAAGCTCGGCCTTGCCATGCAGGAATATGGCGTCAAGCCGGAGATCGAGATTTTTGACGGCGGCATGGTCTCCAATTCGCTCTATTATCTCAAGAAGGGTGTCCTCAAGGCTCCCCTGCATTACCAGTTCGTCCTCGGAGCCGCCGGCGGCATGGACGCGACTGTCGAAAACCTTGTTTTTCTCAAGAGCCTCATCCCCGCCGATTCCACCTGGTCCGCCCTCGGTATCGGTCACGGGCATCTGCCGATCATGTACACGGCGCTCGCCCTCGGCGGCCATGTCCGCGTCGGCATGGAAGACAATGTCTTTTACGCCAAAGACGTCCCCGCCAAGAACAACGCGGAATTTGTCGCCCGTGCGGCACGCCTGGTCAAGGAATTCAACAAACAGCCCGCCACCCCGGATGAAGCGCGCCAGATCCTCGGCGTTAATAAATAGGAGAAACCATGTCCGATGTCGTTATTGTCAGTGCAGTACGAACAGCCATAGGCTCCTTCAACGGCAGCCTGTTGCCGGTTCCGGCGGTGGATCTCGGTTCCATAGTCATTGGTGAAGCATTGAAACGCGCCGGAGTCGACGCGTCGGTCCCGGATGAAGTATTGTTCGGAAATGTCCTTCAGGCCGGGCTTGGACAAAATCCGGCCAGGCAGGCGGCTGTGAAGGCGGGAATTCCGGTGACCACGCCCGCCATGACCCTGAACAAGGTTTGCGGCTCGGGACTGCGGGCGGTGAGCCTGGCGGCGCAGGCGATACGGGCCGGGGATGCGCAATGCATACTCGCCGGGGGCATGGAAAATATGTCGGCATCCCCGTACGTCCTGGATAAAGCCCGCCAGGGCCTGCGCATGGGCGACGGCACCCTGACGGATGAAATGATCAAGGACGGGCTATGGGACGCATTCAACAATTACCATATGGGGATCACGGCGGAAAATGTGGCTGAACAGTACGGAATCAGCCGCGAAGAGCAGGACGCCTGCGCCCTTGCGTCGCAGCAGAAAGCCGCCGCCGCGATTGCGTCGGGCGCGTTCAAGGAAGAGATCGTCCCGGTCACCATCAAGGGCCGCAAGGGCGACGTGGTTTTCGATATCGACGAATATCCCCGCGAAACAAGCGCCGACGCCCTTGCCAAGTTGCGTCCCGCGTTCAAAAAGGACGGTACCGTTACCGCAGGCAATGCTTCCGGGATCAACGACGGCGCGGCTGCGGTTCTAGTGATGTCTGCCGCCAAGGCGAAAACCCTTGGCCTGAAGCCGCTGGCCGTGATCAAGGGCTATGCCTCGGGTGGCGTCGATCCGTCGGTGATGGGCCTTGGTCCCGTCCCCGCAACGCGCGCGGCACTGGAAAAAGCAGGATGGAACATCGGCGATATTGATCTCGTTGAGGCGAACGAAGCCTTTGCCGCCCAATTCCTGGCGGTCGGCAAGGAGCTCGGTTTCGATTCGGCGAAGGTCAACGTCAGCGGCGGCGCCATTGCCCTCGGCCATCCCATCGGCGCGAGCGGGGCAAGGATATTGGTAACGCTTCTTTATGGCCTTAAGGCACGCGGGTTGAAAAAAGGCCTCGCCACTCTTTGCATCGGCGGGGGAATGGGAACTGCGGTTCTTGTGGAAATGCTCTGAGAAAAAATATATGTATCCAGTACTTTTCATGACAAACACAAAAATAATTCTCCACGATCTTGCTTCTCATCATGTGAGAAGATATACTAGATGCTTGTACTGCTTTTGATACTGTATCAAAGGGACAGGCGAGCCTGTCCCTTATTTCTTTTGTATTATGGAGAGCAAGTAATGGCAAGCACGGCGGATGATGTGGAAAACGGCAACGGGGCGGGCAAGGCGAATGCCATTGAAAAAGCGTTGCAGTTGTTGATGGAGTTCACACCCAACAACAGTCCGATGAGCACATCCGAACTAAGCCGCTCGACGGGATTTCATACCGCCACCACTTCCCGCATCCTGATCACGCTTGCGGAGCACGGGTTTTTACGGCAGGACCCTTCGACACGCCGTTTCAGCCTCGGCGAGTCGATCGTCAAGCTGTCGAGGGCCGTCGACAGGTCCCTGAAGTCCGGCCTGGTCGCTCTGGCCAAGCCGTATCTGGATGAATTGAGCGTGGCGGTATCGCAGACCGTGACGCTGGAAACGATGGTGGGGACCAACACGATACTCGGTTGCGTCGTGGAAGGGCCGCAGATAGTGCGCGTCGCAGGGCAGATAGGCGAAGTCATGCCGTGGAATATTGCCGCCGGCCTGCGCAGCATTCTTGCCTTCCTCTCGCCGGAGGAGCGGCAAAAGTTTCTCGTCAATCCGATGGAGACGTTTACCAAAAAAACGATCAATACGATAGAAGACTATCTTGCGGCGCTTGAAGTCGTGAGACGCAAGGGGTATTCGTTCGAGGAAGGCGAGTTTTTCGTCGGCATCAACGCCATTGGCGCGCCGATATTCGACCGCGATCAGCGGCCTATTGCGGCGGTGTGCGTGGTCGGCATGTCGGACGAAGTCAACGATTCGAAAAAGGACATCATCAAGGAACTCAAGAAAACCACGGCCAAACTGTCGGCGGTGTTTTTCTCACCCGGAAAGTGAAAACGGATTCCGGCGCATATACAGTTGACCAAAACGCGCAAAGAGAAGGCCAGCCTTTTCAGAAAACGCTATAAACCCTCGCCCCTGAAAAAGGCGAGGGTTTACGATTAGGGAAGAAGAGGATCATAACCCAAAAACTCACCAAATTATAGGCATTAATCCCTCTTTTGTATAACGCGCGTGCTGGTGCGGCGCACCTGTTCGTAAACGCGGCTGTCTTCCTTGTCCGATTTCGGGGGATTGAACATGACAAAGACGACCGGGATGATGATCAGCGTCAATACTCCGGACACCAGGATGCCGCCGACTGACGACATGCCGATGCCGACGTTCATTTCGCTGCCAAGACCGCTTGCGACAGCCAGCGGCAGCATGCCCAAAGCCGCCGCCAGCGTGATCATGATGATGGGACGGAATTCCAGGGTAATCGCCTGGAGCATTGCTTCCCCGGCGTCAAGGCCGTCATTGATCAGCTGCTGGGTATGGTCGATAATCAGGACCGCGTTGTTCACGACAATGCCTATCAGCAGCACAGCCCCCAGAAGCACGAACGAACTGATCGACAAGCCCGACAGATTAAGAGCCCACAACATGCCGATAAGCGCCATGGGGATTGTCAGCATGATGTAAAATGGTCTAGTGAAAGATTCCAATACCGCCGCCAGCACCAGGTAAGTCAGGACGAGGGCGATTGTGAGCGCTTCCGAAAATTCGCCTATCGCTTCGTCCATCATTTCCGCCATGCCCATAAAGGTATATGAATAGCCCGCAGGCAGGAGGCGGTTCTCGTCTATCCTTTGGCTGACGTCCGCGATGGCGTTGCCGAGGGGGAAGTTCGGGTCGAGGGACGAATATACGAGTGACAAGCGCCTCTTGTCGTAGCGGGTGATGATTACGGGCGCTGGTTCGACAACGATGTCGGCGTATTGCGGGAGAAGCACGGTCTGGCCGTTCATGAGCGGTATCTGGAATTCGGCCACTTGCTGCGCCCCCAGCTCTTTCTGGTACTTGATCCTGATGTCGTAGGAACGCGCGCCCGACTTGTATTGCGCCGATTTCATACCGTCTATGTTTGTCCTGAGAGTATTGCCGAGGACGGAAGCGGCGATGTTCGCGTCGAAGAGGAGGGCGCGGCGCGGCCTAACTTGTATTTCCTGCCTCGGGTTTCGCACGGAGGTGCTCGGGCGGATATAACGTGGATCGTTCCTGATCAGGCTGTGGACGGTTGTAGTGATGGATTCGAGAAGGTCGAGGTCTTCGCCGCTGACGCCCATAGTGATGGGCATGCTTTCCTGGCCGATGATGTTCGGGATGGACGGGGTGACGACGCAGTCGGGATAATCCGCCATTTTCTGGCTGATCACGTCCATGAGCTCGAAGATGTCTTCCTCACGGTCGTATTTGTGGACGAATTTCAGCGACAGGTTGGCAAGGAACGTACCTTCGGACGGGCTGCCGGTGATGGCCTTGATCTTGCCTACGGCCGTGTAGACGCTCTTGAGGTTCGGCAGTTCCCAGATGATCTTCTCCGCCTCCTTGACGCGGAGGACGGTCTGTTCGAGGTTTTGCTGAGTCGGGAACTCCAGCTTGACGCCGAGTTCCGACCTGTCGACTTCGGGGAACATGGAAAACCCGATTTTCGGAACCATGGAAACGGATTGCAAGAGCAGTGCAACTGTCGCCAACAGCAACAACAACCCCCAACCGCGGTGGCGTCCCATATAGCGCATGACGCCTGCAACCCTATGGGCGACGCCGTCGATCACGCTGTTCACCTTGTTGCCTAAGCGGGTCAGGTAGGCGTCCTGGTTGACTTTTTTCAGGATCGCGCCGCAGAGGATAGGCACCAGCGTGAAGGAAATGAACAGTGAGGCGACGTTGGCGTAGAGCGTGGTCATGGCGAAAGGCCGGAAGACCATGCCGACCATGCTGCCCATCATGCCAATGGGGAACAGGACCACCATGTTGGTGCCGGCGGAAGCGAGGACGGCGACGGCGACGTCATTTGCGCCGTCATGCGCCGCCTTCCATGGATCCGCGCCGCTTTCGAGCTGGGCGGCGACGCTTTCCATGACGACGATGGAGTTTGTCACCAGCGTGCCGACGGACAGGCCGAGGGCGAGAAGGGTCGAAGTGTTGAAGGTAAAGCCGGAGACCTGCATAAGGAAGATACTGACGATGATCGTCAGCGGCATGGAGATCGCGACAACGAGGGTTGTGCGGAAATTCAGGAGGAACAAGAAAAGGATGATGGCCGTAAGGATGACGCCCTGAACCACGTTTTCGCTGGTAGAACTGAAATTCGCCTCGATGAATTCGCCGTCATCCGAGATCCACACCAACTCCGATCCGCCGGGCAGGAAGGCGCTCAGTTCATTGAGCCGGGCGCGCACCTCCTTGACCACTTCCACCGCATTGGCGTCAGCCCTTTTCACCACTTCGATGCCGACGCAGGGGCGGCCGTTGATGAAGGACGCTTCACGGATTTCCTCCGAAGCCATTTCGACGTGGCCGAGGTCGCGGATATAGCGGCGCGCACCGTCCACTCCAGCCACCTGGAGGTCGGCGATGTGGCGGAAGTCTTCGTATTCGGCGTCGAACCTGATGGAGAATTCGTAGGTTTCGTCCTGGACACGCCCGGCAGGCACGGTCAGGACGCCGTTCTGAACCGCCCCTACGACGTCAAGGCTGGACAGGCCGGCGGCGGCGACTTTTTCCCTGTCGAGGACTACATGGACCTCCCGCACCGCGCCGCCGACAAGGTCGACGTTGGCGACCCCTTGGATCGAGGAAAGCCTGTCGGACAGCTCCTGATCGGCATAATCGTACAGTTCATCAATAGGAAGCGTTCCAGTGAGGGCGAGTTTGATGATGGGGGTGGCGTTGATGTCGACTTTCAGGATGACGGGGCTTTCGACGCCGGAGGGGAAGTCGTCAATAATGGCGTCGACCTTTTGCCTGACATCATTTGCCGCGACGTCGACGTCCGTTTCAAGGGTGAATTCGAGGATGACCTGGGCGAAGTTTTCAAGGCAGGTGGAGGTTGTGTGCTTAAGGCCGTCGACGGAGGCGACGGCGTCCTCGACCCTCTTGACCACGTCCACTTCCACGTCCGCGGGTGTCGCACCCGGATATTCCACCGTTACGGTGACATAGGGAATGTCCATCTTCGGGAGAAGTTCGAGACCGAGCTTGCGGTAGGCATTGAAGCCGAGAAGCGTCAGGGCGATAATGAGGCAGCTCATCGCGACCGGGCGTTTGACTGATGCATCGGAAAGAAACATAAAAGCCCCTTTGCGAGCGAATAGTACCTAACTATTCTCTATTGGCTATTCACTGTCTTTAATGGCTCGTTCGAGGATCGGAGCGCCGTTGTCCAGCATGAACTGCCCCTGGGAGACAACCCTGTCTCCGGATTGGACCGGGCTGTCGACGAGTTCGGTCCAGCCGCCTGTTTCCAGCCCGGGGGTGACTTCCAGCATTTTGGCTGTATCGCCGTCCGGGACAAATATCCAATATTTTCCGGCGCGGAACTGGATGGAGTCACGGGGTACGCCTACGCCCCGCGTTTCCCGTAACGTTACCTTGATGGCGCACTGGGCGCCCGGAACCACGTAGGCACTGTCGCCGGGGACGTCTGCCCATATTTCGAAAGTGCGCAACGCCGCGTCAATGGCGGGGGCTTTGTAGGTGATGGGGAAGGTGCCGATTTGTTTGTCCAAAACAGTTAATCGAATGCGGCTCGTGCCGGTGGAGATGCGGGGATAAAATTGCCCCGGGAGGTAGGCTGCGGCTTTGAGGTTTTTCACATCGTCTATTCTGACGATTGACTTGCCGGTGCTGCCCATTTCGCCCGGTTCCGAGAAACGGCCGCTGACAAAGCCGTCGATGGGGGCGTACATTACGGAATCCTCAAGATCCTTCACCGCCATTTTCAGGCTGATCTCCGCCTTGTCGACGGACTGGTCGGCAAGGGTTACCTGCGTTTCGCTCAGCCGGTGCATAGCCTGTTTCTGCGTCAGTTTCGTTTCGTATTGCTCGAACTCGCTCAGGTGGACGACTTTTTGGTTGTACAGGTTCTCCACCCGGGCGAAATCCTTTTCAGCCTGCAGCAGTTCAGCCGCAGCATTGTCCAGGTTTGCCTTGCGTTCCTCGAGGGTCGATTGCGCGATGATGAGGGCCTGGGTGTTGAGATCGACTTCCTGTTGCAGTTTTTCATTGTCTATCTGGAAGAGTTTGGTTTTTCCCGCCTCGGTAATATCGCCTTCCCTGACAAAAACATCGTCGATGATGCCGTTGATTCGGGGAGAGACGAGGGCGTAATTACGCGCCTTGACGCTGCCGTCGGAGGAAATGGATTCCTCAAAATTCATTTCCTTGGCTTCCGTGAAAAGAACCATCGTCGCCGGACGCCGCGCCGCTTCAGAAACGGTGCCGGCGTCGCCATGGCCAACACCGGTAAGGAAAAACCCCAATACGGCAAGGCAAACCGCGCCTGCAACGATTTTAGTCCATAATCCCAGGTTGGCTTTCATGACATGGCCCTTTGCGAAAAGGTTCCGCCTTATACTTCACAACAGCATGCCTGGTCGATCATGACCAGCATTTCTTTAGCAATACGATCACGGAATTCCGGAGTAAAGGCGGGCAGCTTGAACAAGTCAAACATCCAGAACCCCTCCATCGCCATAAGGAAAACTGCGACCTTTTCTGGCGAGGGTGAACTGTTTACGACGGCATTGATTTGTTGTTGTTTTATTTCCGATACCAGGGCGAACAGATCGTCGTCTTCGACGATGCCCACCATCTTTGAGGCGTATTGGTTGAGACGGGAATTTTCTTCTAAACGGGCGAATAGGTAGGCTTTGAGCTCTCGTGATGGAGTGTCGGGGAGGGTGGGGAATATGCGCTGTTTTTTTTCTTCGAGTTGGCGCGCATTGCGGAGTATGAGTTCTTTAAGGAGTTCTTTTTTATTTGCAAAATGATAGAGGAGACCGCCTTTGCTGACGCCGGCTTCGGTGGCGACAGCTTCAAGGGTTGTATTGGTCAGACCCTGTCTGGCTATTACGATCTCGGCTGCATCAAGAACGCTTTCGCGTGAGCTTTTTCTCACCATGACTTGCCTCCGGATGCTGGCAAAAATCGGAAAAATGCGCCAGCGTTTATTACTATACCGTCCGGACGGTATAGTTTCAAGTATTTACTGTCTAAAAAATATGATCATTGCGCACAGGGTTATGCACTATTCTCATAACCGACGATTTCTCAGATTGTTAAAAGAAATAAAAAATATTTGTAACAATGATCGCCCGGCCGCCACTAACAGTTTGAAGAGAGGAAAAAGGATAATGATCAGAAGGTGAGGTAAAAGGGTTGTCCATTTTCCCGAGATGATTACCGGTTATCAAAATCGTATGTATTGAATTGGAAAATCAGTTGTCACCGGTTGCCCCTGTATCCTTTACCGCAGCCGGTGCCTTTATCAGGAGAAAGAAATGTCCAAGAAATTGCTTATTGCAGCGTTGGCTCTTGCCTGTGTTGGTTCCCTTGGTTTTGCCGGCGAAAACCGCCGTCCCGACAAGCCGGAAGGCGGCCCGCAGATGCGCCGTGAAATGCGCGACCAGCGTGGCGGCCCGCGCTGGGGATCGGATGGCCGCGGCCATCATGGCGACTGGATGAGAAACAGGGGCGACAGGGGCGGTCCCCGCCATATGGGTATGGGCAAAGGTTCGCATTTTGGTCCCGGAATGGGAATGCGCGGTCACGGCATGGGATTCCTCCGCGACATCGATCTGACTGCCGATCAGCAAGCCAAGTTTATCGATATCATGACCGACAATTATCGTAAAACCCTCGAACTGCGCCTGGCCGCGCACGGCGCGCAGCGCAAAGCCTTCGATATCCGCAAGTCCGACGCCGCATCCAGCGAAGAGATAATCGCCCTAAACAGGCAAATGGGCGAATTGCGCGGCAAATTCGAAGCTGCAAACCGCGAACTCCGCGACCAGCTCAAAGCCATACTTACACCGGAACAGGCCGCCAAGCTGGACGATTTCCGTAATGGCCGCCCGTCCCCCCGCTTCGGCGACAAGAGATTCGGCGGTCCCCGTCACCATTGGTACGACGACAATGACGTGGACGATACGGATGACATAATTGACATGGAAGACGGCGAATAACAACGATCCGGGAAACGGTGTTTGTATGCAGGTTTGATCACCGCCTCACCCGGAGTTGTTGCATAGACGACGAATGGAGACTATAATGGAAGGTGGAGTCCAGACAATGTCGGAGGATTCCGCCTTTTGCTATAGTCTCCCGGTCGAACCGGTTCATTCTGGCGAAGACCTGGGAGCAGACCTTGCCTGCGGGTTGTGTAGCGGTTACAGCTGCGCGGAATGCTCAATGAGGATCGACTCCCTGGCCATGACCGATGCGGACAAAGAAGATGTTGCCGACATAGAAGCGGTACTGGACGGCGACGAGGACGCGTACCAGCGCATAGTCGAGCGCCATAGCCCTGCTGTGCAGAAGCAGATGCGGAATTTTTCCCGCGATCCCCTGGTACAGGAGGAACTGTCGCAGGACGTGTTTGTCGAAGCATATCTTGGTTTGGGAAATTACCGTGGCGACGCGCCTTTTCGGCATTGGCTGGCCCGCATCGCCACGTTGACCGGATATAAATACTGGAAAAAGCGGGACAAGGCCAAACGGGATGTTTCCCTTTCTGAGGCGCAGGATCTGATCGCCGCCAGAACTGATGAAAAAGATCCCGATGCCGCCGCCGAGCTGCTGTACGACCTTTTGGCGACGCTGCCGGCGGAAGACCGGCTTATCCTGACCTTGATGTATCTGGAGAATGTCCCGCAGGAAGAAATAGCCGACCGCATAGGCGGCACAAGAGTGGTGGTGGCGGTGAAAATTTACCGCGCCAAACAGAAGTTGAAGAAGTTGGGTGAACAGGAACCTTGGAAAGGGCGGATACAATGGATGCTTTCATGAAAAAGATCGAGATGCTGGCCGAAAAGGCGGCGCTTCGGGAGGATCCAAAACCGCTTGATGCCGTCCTGGTGATGGATCGGATCCGCGCCTTGCCGGTGGAAGCGGAAGAGGAGGAAGTCCTTCCCTTGCGCCTTTTTGCCGGGGCGACTGCTGCCGTAGCGGCGGCTGCCGCGTTCGTGTTTGTCTTCGCGGCGTCGGCATGGGCCGATTTCAACAGCCCGCTTACGGTGATGGACTCCCTGATGGATGTTATGGAAACGATGTTATGAGCGAGGAAAAGGTCGAAAACACCATGAATGCCGAACCGACGCGCGGCTCGGTGCGCCGGGACGGGCACTTCCACCCCCGCAGGATGTCGGGACGCGGCAAGCTGTTCCTCTCGCTTGGCGGGATTGTGCTGTTCGGCGCAGGCACGATCATCGGCGCGGGACTGACTGTGCTGTATTTCAAAAACAGTGTCCGCCCGAAACCGCCGGAACCGGAGGAATTTATGGAACGGCTCATGACCAGGATGAACAACACGATCAACCTGTCGGCGGACGAGGACAGGCAGGTAAGGGATATTGTCCAGGACAACATGCAGGAAGTAAAGCGCATCCGCCGCGAATCGTCCGACAACATCCGTGGCTGTTTCGACGAGATGCGCAACGAACTCGAAAAAGTCCTCGGCCCTGAGCGATCGGAACGCTGGGAAGAAGAGTTATACAAGAACAGACCTGAGCGTAAGCGCAAACCGGGTCACGACCGCGGTCCGCGAAGAGGGCATCATTGATACTAAAAAGTTCGCCTATTCCGGTAACGCTAACCGTAAAGGGATAAAAAAAGTCGAACCCAAAAGGGTTCGACCTTTTTTTGTTGTGGTTCCGTTTCGCTGAATTACGCCTGGGAGATTGCTCCGGT
>DAIOFH010000115.1:0-12717 GCA_036745875.1 Planctomycetota bacterium
TCAGTCATCATATTCAACAAGCTGAAAAAGGAAAATCGCCTATTCGGATAGGCTCAAATACTGTACAAACCGCCTAATTTTCCCTTATAATTTGCCGTAATAGTGAAAAGACTTGTTCCATCCAAAGGACATCTCCAAGCGCATAACTAATTATCTAAAAACAACATAGAAAAATAAGCCAACATCACATTGTCCGTAAATACCAATAATGCAGGATCGCTGCGTCGACGACAGCCCGGCGATATCTGTGACGACCTTTTTATATGGATATTCCCCTTGACCATGGCGTATATTTCCTTATCGTGTCCTGAGGAGCAAATTGGATATTCCGGAGGATAACTGATGGCTTTCCATGCGGTTTTTTGCGACATCGACGGAACCCTTCTTGATAACCGGCATCAAGTGCGCCCGCGGACACGGGATAAAATACTTTCGCTCCACAAATCCGGCACGCCGTTTATTCTTGTCTCCGCGCGCAATCCTGAAGGGGTTTATTGTGTTCAGGATGAAGTCGGCATCCAGGCGCCGGTGGTATGCTACGGCGGCGCACTGGTGCTGGATGTGGAGAAAAAACCGGTTCGCAGCATCGGATTCGGCATGCTGAAGGCGATTGCCCTGAAAAAGCGGATCGCCTCCGCCTGGAAAGGCGTGACCGTCACCGTATACAGTTATGACCACTGGTTTGTCGACGACCTGGAAGACCCGCGCGTCGTCACGGAAGCCGGGATCACGGGAGCCGTGCCCACCGAAATAGACGCCGAGTCGCTGGCTACCCACCCCGAGGATGCACACAAAATGCTCTGCATCGGCGACCCGGCGGACATTCTGGCGATGGAGGAGTCGCTGTGCGACGAATATCCCGATCTGGTCATGATCAAGTCCAGCCCGATATTCCTGGAAGTAATGAACAGCCAGGTCAACAAATCCGGTGCGTTGAAGTATTTGTGCCAGGCGATGCGGATATCGCCGGCGGAGGTCGTGGCCTTTGGCGACAACTATAACGACATGGATATGCTTGAAAGCGCCGGTATGGGCATAGCCATGGGCAATGCGCCCAATGCGGTCAAGAAAATCGCCGACAGGACGACATTGGATAATGACAGCGAAGGCGTCTCGGAAGCGCTCGACTCATTGCAGTTCAAGCCGATGACCAACAGCATCCGCTTCATAAGGCGCTAATTTTTCCGGAAAAATTCACAGGCAAAACGGCATGACCCGGGACGCGCCCGCGCTCGGGTCATGTTGCTTTCGTCGGGGGAAGACCTCCCAACAAATATGTCTCACGTTGACACAAATAACAATCATTTACTTGACAATGCGGAAATACCCGATATTATGAAGCTTGACGGGATAAAATCCCGTGCAGGCATCAACTGGGATATTTATAATTGTTTCATTTTCCCGAAAATTCGGGCTTTTGAGAAATGCCATAAATCATGGATACAGTGACCAAAACCCAAAACCGCAAAGCCGCCCTCACCGCCTTCAAGACAACCGCGCTCCTGTCGTCAACAGAAGTCGCGAACGCGACCGGGCTTAGCCGGTCGACAGCCCACCGCGCGATAGAATTTCTCAGGAAAAAAAACCTCGTGCTCGTATCAGGCAAGCGATCCTCCAACGACGCCAGCGGCAAAAAACCTCTTCTCCTCTGCCTGAACGCAAACTACCGCTATGTACTGTGCTTCCAAATCCAGATCGCCGGCTTGAGCGCGGGAATCACCGACCTCAAAGGGCGGATCCTAGCGGAGACCTCCATCGCCTTCCAGCCGGACACCACCCTTCCCGTCGTGCTTTCGCATATGGAAACGATGTACGCGGAATTACGGGCGCAATTGAATCTGGCAGACAAGGACTTCGCCGGCATGGCGGTGGGCTGCAACGGTGTCGTCGATTCGGAAAAAGGCATTATCGTCAGTTCCCCCAACTTCCCCTCCTGGGGAAACCAAGTCCCCCTGGTGAACCAGCTCAGGGAACGGTTCATGCATATACCGTATATCTATATCGACAATTCGAACCGCTTCGCTGCATACGCGGAATACTGTGCGGGACAAGCGAAAGGCATTCCGAACTTTCTGGTCATTGACGGCCATTACGACGGCTTTGGCGGAGGACTGGTCGTGGAGGGATCGCTGTGGCGGGGAAGGCAGTCGCTGGCAGGTGAAATAGGCCACCTCCCGGTGGATGCCACCGGCAGCCATGCCTGCGCCTGCGGGGCGAGAGGTTGCCTGGAAGCTACCGCGTCGATGAAAGCCCTGGAGGAGGCCGCGCGGGCGGGCGCGGCGAAAAACGGCAATTCACTCCTGTTCTCGCAGGCTCCGGCAAGCGAACTCAATTATAAAAAAGTGCTGGCCGCCGCGAACTCCGGCGACAAATATGCCCAATCCCTGGTGTCGGACCAGGCCAAATGGCTGGCGATGGGCATGAACTCCATTGCCCTCCTTTTCGCGCCCGACCTGATCATCCTCCAGGGAAATTTCAAGGAGGGAGGCGCGTTTCTTCTCCAAAGCGTCAGGAAACATATCGAAAAACTCGGCTTGCCAAGAATTGCGGACAAAGTCGAGGTCGTCTATTCACACCTCGGGTCCGACCGTTGCCTGATCGGACAGGCGCATTTTATCGCCGACGCCTATTTCGACAATTCCGAGATATACCAGTGAATTCCACTCATTTTGACGCAATACATTCATTGTCAAGGAGTTAAGTATTTCTCAAAAGTATGCATCCGCCAGAAACATTGAATTCAGAATTCATCCCGTAAATATTTCTGAAAAAATATCTCTTTATTTTTATTGAAGTTACGAGTTTTCTTTAAATTTTTTATTTGTTGCACATTGACACAAATGAATTTTATGGTATAGTAGTCAACATGGCGACATAACACCCGCAACCTGAAACGAATTCACCCTGGACTTGCATTGTCGCCCCCCGGACACTCTTCGCCTGATGCGCGCGCTGCCTTTTTGCAGGCGCCCTCCTATCCACTTTGAAGTAATCGCAAGGTCCCCCGTTCCTGCGGGGCAGTTTTCTATGGACCAAGTGATTTGATGCACTCTGACACAAACGTGTCTTTTAAAAGGAGCAGCCAATGTTTGCAGCCGGACAAATCTCCCTCGG
Source organism: Planctomycetota bacterium (assembly GCA_036745875.1). GTDB lineage: Bacteria > Planctomycetota > SZUA-567 > SZUA-567 > SZUA-567 > DAIOFH01. The sequence continues at coordinate 3,115 of DAIOFH010000115.1, forward strand.
GATCGCCCCCATCGCCTGGACCAATGACGACATGCCCGACCTCGGCAAAGAAAACACCTTTGAACAATGCGTCAGCGAAATGGCGCTCGCCGGATTCGGCGGTTGCGAGATCGGCACCAAATACCCCCGCGATCCGGCAGTCCTGAAGCACGCTCTGGACATTCGCGGCCTTCAGGTAGCCAATGCCTGGTTCAGCTCCTTCCTCACCACCAAACCCTACAAGGAGACGGAAAAGGAATTTATCGCCCAGTGCGATTTCCTGCGCGCCGTCGGCTCGCAACGCATCGGCGTGTCGGAACAGGGCTACAGCATCCAGGGCCAGATGGAAACCCCCATCTTCGACGCCAAACACGTCATGAACGAGGACGAATGGCAGCGCCTCACTTCCGGCCTGGATAGCCTCGGCGCCATCGCCAAGGAAAAAGGTATGGCCCTCGTTTTCCACCACCACATGGGAACCGTCATACAGACCTCGGCGGAGACGGACCGGCTCATGGCCGACACAGATCCCGACCTTGTCGGCCTGCTCTTCGACTCCGGCCATTTCGCCTACTGCGGCGAGGACCCGCTGGCCGTTTTGAAAAAACACATCAAACGCGTCCGCCACGTCCACCTGAAGGACATCCGTCCCGCAGTAGTCGACAAGGTCAGGCGGGAAAAACTGTCTTTCCTGCGCGGCGTGCGGCTCGGCGCGTTCACTGTGCCCGGCGACGGAGCCATAGACTTCAAACCCATTTTCCAGGCATTGGCGGATTCGGGTTACCGGGGCTGGATGCTGGTCGAGGCCGAGCAGGATCCAGCGGTGGCCAATCCGTTCGAATACGCCCTCAGGGCGCGCGCATACATCAAGGAACAGACCGGGATTTAAGGCTCCCGATTCGAGCAAACACAGAGGCTACTGAGAGCGCAGGGGGTGGTTTTATTACTACCGAACCCTCTGTGGTTGAATCACACTGACAATATCCACCCGTTGCCCGTTTCACGCCGCCCCGCCGCGCGTGCCTACGACCTTCGTTTCTATCCGACGCAAAAAAACAAACCGACCTGACGACAAGACGCGTGGCTGATTTCTTTCTGAGGAGGGTGTCATGACCGACCAGCCGTTGCTGCAAATGAAAAACATCGTGAAAAATTTCCCCGGCGTCAAGGCCCTCAAGGGCGTTGACCTCGAGGTCAAGGCCGGGGAGGTGCACGCCCTTATGGAGGAAAACGGCGCGGGCAAGTCCACCCTGATGAAATGCCTCATCGGCATCCATCCCCCGACGTCCGGCGAAATCGTCTTCATGGGTCAGAAATTGGGGAATTACGGGCCAGCCGAAGCCCTGAACATGGGCATTTCCATGATCCACCAGGAGCTGAGCCCCATCACCCACCGCCCGATTATGGAAAATGTCTGGCTGGGAAGGGAACCCAGGAATGCACTTGGCCTCGTCGACCACGCCAAGATGGCGGAAATGACGCACGACGTCCTCAAGCTCATCGACCTCGACATCGATCCGCGCACGCGCATGGGGGAATTGACCGTCGCCAAGATGCAGATGGTGGAAATCGCCAAGGCCATTTCCTTCAACGCCAAACTGATCATCATGGACGAACCCACTTCCGCCCTCACAGACCGCGAAGTGACGCAGCTGTTCAAAATCATCAACAAACTCCGGGCCGAAGGCAAGGGCATCATCTACATCTCCCACAAAATGGACGAGATTTTCCAGATCTCCGACCGCATCACCGTGTTCCGCGACGGGGAAAACGTCGGCACCGACCATTCCAACGACACCACCATGGACCGCATGATCACCATGATGGTCGGCAGGCCGGTCTCCGAGATGTTCCCCAAGATCGACTGCGAGATCGGCGAAAAGCACCTCGAGGTCAAGGGCCTCTCCTGGGGCAGGTTTTTCAAGGACGTTTCCTTCGACGTCAGGCGCGGGGAAATCCTCGGCATCGCCGGTCTGGTGGGCGCGGGGCGGACGGAAGTCATCGAAGCCATTTTCGGCGTCCGGTCCCTCGACAAGGGCGAAATTTTCATCGACGGGAAAAAGGTGAACGTCTCCTCGCCGGCGGACGCCATCCGGCGCGGCATGGCCTTCCTCACCGAGGACCGGAGGGAAACGGGCATCTTCCCCATGCTGGACATCCAGTTCAACATGTTTATCGCCAACATGGACAAGTACACGAACAAGAGTTCCCGCATCCTCAACCGCAGGAAGATATCGGCGGACTGCGGCGAATACATCGACGCCATCAAGGTCAAGACGCCCTCCCCCTTCCAGAAGGTGGAAAACCTCTCCGGCGGCAACCAGCAGAAGGTCCTGGTCGCCCGCTGGCTGATGACCGAGCCGACCATGCTTTTCCTCGACGAACCGACGCGCGGAATCGACATCGGCGCAAAGGCCGAAATCCACAGCCTGATCACCAACCTCGCCGGCCAGGGCAAGAGCATCGTCATGGTGTCGTCCGAACTTCCGGAGGTTCTCGGCATGAGCGACAGGGTCGTCGTCATGCACGAGGGCCGCGTCACCGGCATCCTCGACAACTCCAACAGGAGGCTGACCCAGGAGGAGGTGATGCGCTACGCGTCCGGCCTCGCCGTGGTCGAAAGCGGAACGCCGGCATAACGCGGTGCACGGCGCTGTCTGAATACCAACACATCAATAGCAAGTGGAGAACGGAATGAATACAAAAAAGATCGACTGGGCTCAAATTTTGAAAAAATACGGCATCGTCGTCATCCTCTGCCTGATGGTGATCGCAATTTCCATCGCCAAGCCGAACTTCCTCTCGTCGGCAAACCTCTTTAACGTCCTTACCCAAAGTTCCATCTTCGGGATCCTCGCCCTCGGCGTCACCCTGGTCATCATCGCGAAGGGGATCGACCTGTCCCTGGGCTCCGTGCTGGCCCTTTCCGGCGGCATCGGCACCATCTGGGGTGCGGTCATCGGCGCCCTTATCCTCGGCGTGCTCCGCAACGGCCTCACCCTCCTCGGCGTCCATCCCTACTGGCAGCAGGTCGCGGAAGGCATCATCATCGTCGTCGCCGTCATCATCGACATGCGCACCAATGCCCAAAAACGTTAATTTTCAATGCGGAACAACTCCGCACCCATACAAAAAAAACCTGTAGAGAAAGGAAGTTGGTCATGGACGGTATTTTGAAGATCGGGTTGGCCGGGCTTGGCGCCATCGGCCGCACGCACGTGGATCGCATCAACGGCAAGCTGCGCCGGGCGCAGGTGGTGGGCGTCACCGACCTGGCTCCCGAATACGGAAAAAAGGCGGCTGCCGGCCTCGGCCTGCCGTTCCACGAAAGCGCGCAGGCCCTGCTGGACTCCGGCGTCGACGCCCTGATGGTCACGGCCTCCGACCCCGACCACGAAGCCTATGTCCTCGCGGCAATCAAGGCCGGTAAGCCGGTGTTTTGCGAGAAACCCCTCGCTCCCGACGCCGAAGCATGCCAGCGCGTCATCGACGCCGAAATGGCGACGGGGCGCATGCTCGTCCAGGTCGGCTTCATGCGTCGCTACGACCCCGGTTACCGCCAGTTGAAGGAAATGATCGACGGCGGCAAATACGGCGCTCCACTGATGATGCACTGCGCCCACCGCAACCCCGAAGTTCCCGAGGCCTACACCACCCCGATGGCCATCACAAACACCCTGATCCACGAAATAGACACCCTGCGCTGGCTCATCGGCGAAGATTACGACACGGTGGAAATGGCCTTCCCCAAGGCGACCAAATACACCCACCCCAACCTGCGCGACCCGCAGATCATGATCCTGACGAGCAAGTCCGGGGTGCGCATGGATGTGGAGTGTTTCGTCAATTGCCGCGTCGGCTACGACATCCAATGCGAAGTCTGCTGTGAGGACGGCATCTTCAGGCTCCCGGAACTCGCTTCCGTCCCCCTGCTCCACGATGCCAAGCGCACCACCACCATCTGCAACGCCTGGTCGGAACGTTTCGTCGAGGCATACAACGTCGAGATCCAGGAGTGGATCGACTCCACCCTCGCCGGCCGCGTCGACGGCCCGTCCTCCTGGGACGGCCTTGTCGCCTGCGTCACCGCGGACGCCGCCCAGCAGGCGCGGGAGACCGGCAAGCCCGTCAAGGTCGCACTGCCGGAGATGCCGTCGTTCTACAAGCGCGGCTGAATACATTTACGAAAGGAACGGCGATGAAAATTGCATTTGATGTGGACGTATTGGCAAAGCAGATGGGCATCCGCGACATGGTCCGGAAAGTTGCCGACTGGGGCTACAAATATATCGAACAGTCGCCCCATCCGCGCATCAACCCGTTTTACAAACATCCCCTGTTTTCCAGGGAATGCGAACACGAATACCGCGCCGCCCTCAAGGAAACGGGCGTGCAGATTTCCTCTTTCATCGTCGTCTACCGCTGGTCGGGCCCGACCGAGGAACAGCGCCGCATGGCGGTGGCGAACTGGAAGCGCATCCTGGAAATCGCCTCCGACATGGGGGTGGAAGTGATCAACACCGAATTGTCCGGGGACCCGGGGCAGCCGGAAATCTGTAACGGCATGTGGTTCCGCTCCGTCGACGAACTGCTCCCCCTGTTCGAGAAGCGCGGCGTCCGGGTGGAAATCCAGTCCCATCCCTACGACTTCTGCGAACTGAACGACGAAACGGTGGATATGGTCAAATCCTACCGCTCCGACCATCTCACCTACGTCTACTCCACCTCGCACGGCTTTTCCTACGACAAGGGCAAAGGGGACGTCAGGCATATGCTCGAATACGCAGGGGACTCCCTGTCCCACGTCCTTTTCTCCGACACCATGAACCAAACGCTGGACTGCCGCTACATCGTCAACCCGCCCGGCGTCAACGCCACCATCCATCAGCACCTCGCCATGGGCGAGGGCGAAGTGGACTTCGACGGCATTTTCGCCGCCTTGCGCGACATGCAGTTCGCCAAGCGCTCCTTCAAGGTCGGCGGCGACGCCATCGCCTGCGTCTCCTATTTCGGCTATCCCGAAAAGATGGACAAACAGGCGGTCGAAGCGCGGGAACGCATCGAAAAGGAACTTTTGCGGTAAGACAACCCACCGGGTCGACGCCTGGAAGCTCGACCATACTCATGAATTTTCTAGGAGAACAGTATGAAAAAGAAAATAGCTCTCTCTCTTATGGCCACCGCCCTGCTTCTGGGCAGCGTCGTGTATGCCGGTGAAAAGCCGAAGGTCGGCATTTTCATTTCCAGCCTCGACACCTTCCTGACCACCCTCGCCGACGCGGCGGAGGCCCGCGCCAAGGAGCTCGACATCAACCTCCACCTCATGGAAAGCCAGTACGACACCGTCCGCCAGAACGACCAGGTCATGACCTGCATTTCGGACGGCTACGACCTCCTCATCATCAACATCGTCGAATCGACGGCGGCGCCCGTGATGATCGCGGCGGCGGCCGAGGCCGGCATCCCGATCGTTTTCGTCAACCGCAACCCCTTCACCACCGACGACATCCCGCCGAACACCTATGTCGTCGCGCCGAATTCCCTGCGCGAAGGCGCCGCCGGCATGGAATACGCCGGCGAACTCATGGGCGGCAAAGGCAACATAGTCATCCTCCAAGGCACCCTCGGCCATGAACCCGCCAGGCTGCGCACCGAAGGCGTCAAGATGGTCCTGCGCGAGAAGTACCCGGACATCAAGGTCATCGCCGAGGAAACGGGCGACTGGTTCCGCGACAAGGGCATGTCGGTGATGGAAAATCTGATCACCGCTTTTGGTCCCCAGATCAACGCAGTCCTCGCCAACAACGACGAAATGGCCCTTGGCGCGAAGCTGGCCCTGACCGCCAACAACATGAACGACGTCATTGTGGTCGGCGTGGACGGCACCTCGGACGCTTTCGCCTCCATCGCGCTGACGAACGGCATCAACGGCACCGCCTACCAGGACGGCAAGGCCCAGGGCGCGGGCAGCGTGGAACTGGCCAGGAAGATCCTCGACGGCGAAAAGGTCCCGCCCATCACACTTCTTCCCGTGAACATGGTTACCAGAGAAAACGTCAAGGACTTCAAACCCTAGCGCTTTTTAAATAGTGCTTGGTTCCTTGTTGCGTTTTACGGTACAACCGGGATATACCGAAAAGCGCCGAGGAAGGGTCAACTATTATTTAAAACGCAATAGCGCATTTTCGGAAATGATTGGCCCCCTGTTGCGTATTGCGGCACAACCGCGCGAACACGAAATGCGCAAAGGGAGGGCCAACCTTTTCAGAAAACGCTATAACGGAAAGGGCAAAGCAAAATGAAGATTGGATTCAACGAGGGCACATCGCTGGAATGCAAGGGGCATTCCCTCCAGGCGGACCTCGACTTGTGCGAAAAAAACGGTTTTGACTTTATCGACGTCCGTTTCGACTGCCTGAACGACTATCTGGCCTCAGGGAAAACCCTCCAGGACCTGGCGGCCTGGTTCGACAGCCACCACCTGAAGCCCCTCTCCTACAACGCGCTGTGCTTTTTCAACATGAAGCAGACGCAAAAGGAAAAGGACGACGTCATCGCCGAACTGAAGGACATTGTCGAAAAGTGCAGGATCATCAAGTGCCCCATGGTGGTGGTCGTGCCGTCCTTCAATATCCCGGTGGACGCCACCCGCCGGGAAATTCGGGACGACGCGGTCCGGATGCTCAAAGAAATGTTGAAATACTGCGAGCCGGTCGGGCTCAAACTGTCCCTGGAATTCTGCGGCGCACCCGGCATGTCGATCAATAATTTCGAAGACGCCTACGAAGTCGTCAAGGCGGTGGATTCGCCGCTGATGGGCGTGACCCTGGACCAGTACCACTTCCACGCCATGGCCTCGACCTGGGAGTCCCTGGAAAAGGCTGATGGCGGGAAGATTTTCGTCTGGCACCTGAACGACATGGAAGACCTTCCCTGCGGCGCAGCGTACAACACCGACGCCAAGCGCCTTTGGCCCGGAGACCCGCAGGGTTGCCTCGACCACAAGCGCTACGCCGACACGCTGAAGAAAATCGGCTTCAACGGCGATGTCTGCACCATGGAAGTGTTCAGGCCGGAGTATTACAAGCTGTCCCTTGAGGACAACGTCTCCACCGCCGCGGCCAAGACCAAGGGGCACGTCAAGAAATACTGGTGATGCCTTATTTCGAGATGGCTGGACATCCGCCCGGAAGCTCGTCCCTCCGGGCGGATGTCATTTGGAAAATTTCGGCGCGCGCTTTTCCAGGAAGGCGTTCGTCCCTTCGCGCGCATCCGGCGAATCCCAGAGGTCGGCGCTGAGGCGAAGGTTGTCAAGGAAGATTTCCCCGCTGGCCTGGTGTTGAAAACGCCTGACCCCCGACTTGATGCGCCTAAGCGCCTCGCGCGGCTTTGCCGCCAGCCTGCGGGCCATTTCCATGGCGGCATCGAATGCCGTGCCGGTCGCGACTACGCTGTTGGCAAGGCCGATACGCCGGCACTCTTTGGCATCGATGAAATCCCCGAGATACATCAGTTCCAGCGCTTTCGCCTGGCCGACCAGCTTTGGCAAGCGGAACAGCCCGCCGCTTGCCGGGAAAATGCCGAGGTTCGTCTCGGGGAAGGCCATGCGCCCCTGGTCCGACATGATCCTGATGTCGCAGGCCATCGCCATTTCCAGGCCGCCGCCGCAGGTCGTGCCTTCCAGCGCCGCTATCGTCGGGCAGCGGAGGAATTCGATGGCGTTGAAGGCCTCGTTTTCCCTTCGGAGCTTCTTGTCCACCACTTCCGCCCGCACCTCGGGAAATTCGCGCACATCCGATCCGGCGCTGAACCCTTTCCCGCGGCCGTATAAAACGACGACCCTGACCCGCTCATCCTTTTCAAGCGTGGCCATCGCCCGGTACAGTTCGTCGGCGAGGGCGACGGTGACGACGTTGAGCGGCGGATTGTTCAAGGCAACGGTCGCGACTCCGTCCTCCGGGATATCCACGATCACCATGTTGTTCAAATAGTCCATAGCATCCTCCGATCCTGCCAACTGCAACTCCTGGAGCTTCAACAATAAAACAATCCTCCCCCGAATGGGAGAGGATTTTTGCGCTGCGAAGCCACGTGGCGTTTCCCGCTATTTTTTTCTGGGATAGGCATCGGTGTTGATCCAGGCATGGTCCTTTTCCCAGGTGAATTTCCACAGCTTGAGCGGCCCGGCCATCACGTTCAGGTAGTAGTTGTCGTATCCCGCGACCGTCGCCACCGGGTGATAGCCCTTGGGAGCCATCACGACGTCATGGTTATATACCGCCATGCATTCGTCCAGTGAACGGTCGTCCACATAGATGCGCTGCATGGCCCAGCCTTGCGGCGGGTCGAAGCGGTGATAGTATGTTTCTTCCAGGTACGTCTCGTTCGGCGGGTTGTCGGTGTCGTGCTTGTGGCTCGGGTAGGAACTGGTGTTGCCTTCGTCAGTGAACACTTCGACCACCAGCAGGCTTTCGGCCTCGGCCTGGTCGTCCAGGATGTTGTGGACATAGCGCTGGTTGAAGCCCTTGCCGCGCTGGGCCGTCCCCACCTGGTCGGGTCCAATGAGGCGGGAAGGCAATTTTCCCTTGGCGGGGGCTTTGCATACGGCCAGCTCGACGTCCGATTCAGCCGTGAGGGTGAATTTGTTGTTGGCCGGAACGTAGACGGAATACGGCGACGTCCTTTCGAACGGCGACATCCTTTTGCCGATATGTTCGAAGTTGCCGTCATCGGTTTTTACGGACGCCTTCCCGGCGACCAGGACCAGGCATACTTCGTTGCCGCCGGTATCCTGGCTGAGCGTCTGGCCGGTCTTCAGCAGATACGCCTCAAAGCCGACATACCCCCATCCCGCGCTTTCCGGCGTAACCTTCTGGATGCAGCCCTGGCTGTCCGGAGCAGTCGCTTTGCATAACAATTTCGATGCCATCGTCGTCTCCCAATGCTTTAAATTGACCCATCCTTTGCGCTGTTTCGGCGTCTCTCCACGTACCGCCGAAAGGCAAAGGAGGGTCCGGTGCTTTGTAAAACGTCATTTATTCAAGGCGGTGCGGATTTTTACGATCATTTCCGTATATTCCTCATCGGTGGGAACGACCTTTTGCGGGTTCATCGCGAAAACACTCCCCCACTCAAAGCCATCCTTGTACTTCGGCACCAGATGGAAGTGGATATGCTGCAGGGTGTCGCCGAAGGAGGCGTAGTTGACCTTATCCGGATTGAAAGCAGCCTTCACCGCCCGGGACGCCCTGGCTATATCGGCGAAATAGGCGTCCCTGTTTTCGTCGGACAATTCGGTGATGTCGCCGACATGCTCGTCATAGGCGACGATAACCCGCCCGGGGTGACTCTGTTCCCTGAAAAGGTAGAGCGTGGAGACGGATAGTTTTTGGATCTCCAAAACAAACACGTCCAGAGCCGCGCCCTTTTGGCAATAATGGCAATCGGCGGTCATTTTCATTCCTTTGCGCCGCATATATGGAACAAACGCTAAGCACAACCCCGCAGAAGGCACGCGAGAACCTAGCTGCGGGATTGCCTCGTTTGGAAGGATAATGGTGCTTTTCTTTTACTTCGGCACATTCGGAATCATGAATCCGCGGATGACTCCGAGAAGATCCGAGT
>DAIOFH010000116.1:0-12619 GCA_036745875.1 Planctomycetota bacterium
CCCGGGGCGCGCCGCCCTGGCTTTCCATTCGCCCCGGGCCTCCCCGCCGGCTTTCAGGGTGACCTTTTGTTGTGTCGTTCCGGCGTCAATAAGTTCGAGGATGCCGCCCTCGAGGCTTATTTCCACTGTCGCGTCCTTGCCGCGCGGCAAGTAATTGTGGACGTTCGCGGAAAGGACGACTTCGTCCTTCTGGGTCAGGAAGCGCGGCATTTGCGGGCGGATGATGATGTTTTTCGCCGTAACCGTCTCGACGGAGGCCTCTCCGACGCGGGTGCCGGACGCCTTGGTCCAGACGCGGGTTTTCCAGGTGGTGAGGTTGTCCGGGAGGTCGACGGTGACGGTCGCTTTTCCGCCGGCGTCGACGTCGAGCGCCGCCAGCCACAGGGCGGTGCCGGCGAAATCGCTTCGCACTTCCGCTTCCGCCATGCCGCCGCCGGAGGTGGGCTCGGCCTGGGCCCGTGACCTTTGCTTGGCCAGGGCTTGCCGTGGCGCAGCAGGGGGGGGTGCGGCGTCGGCAAACGCCATGGCGGCCGGGGCGGCAGCCATGGGCGCCTCCATCACCATTTCTACTTCCCCTCCCTCACTTCCGTAGAGGACGCCCATGTCGTTCATCCCGTTCCAGTCAATTTCCATGCGACCGAAGACGCCGATGGGTTGCCAGCCCGGTTCGTCGGGAAGTCTGATGTTGCGACCGGAACGCGCGAGCGATGTCTGCTGGTAGGGGCTGTAGTGGCGCTTCCAGCTCCAGAAGGCGGAGCGGATGTCCGGGACATTGCCGCCGCCGGAAATATATTCGACCGCCTTGTCATACATGGCCACAACCGCCTGGCCGGGGACCGGCTTACCGTCCGGGTCCGTGACGCTTATCGTAAATTCCGCCTTGCCGCCGGGAAGGTGCCGGGTCTGGTCCGGGACGATCCGGACGTTCAAGGTTTTTTCGGCCGGTGGCACGAACACTTCCACTACTTCGGAATACATCCTGCCGTCAAAGATGGTTATGGCTTCGCAGAAGAAATTCGGCTGCTCTGCGGCTCCGATCGCTTGGGAGTGGATATGGCTGCCGCTTTCCAGGACGACCTGCAGCGGTTTTCGATTGCCCGTCTGGGCGTAGTCGGCGCTGTTCGGGAAAAGAAGCACTGTGGCGGCGGGACGCTGCGAATTGACCGCCAGGAGCATCGTGTCGCCGGGTGCGTATTGCTTCTTGTCGGGCACGAGTTCGAGGCTGTTGTAACGGAAATCGCCCGCCTGCTCGGCATCTCCGCGGATGGCGAAGACGCGCCCGCCTTCAATCGACTCCCCGGCGTCCTTTCCCTCCTTCGCATTTGCCGTGTAGCTGATGCGGTACTGGCCGGAAGTTCCGGCGCGGAAGCGCAGGGTCGCCGCGCCGTCGGCGTTTGTCGAAAGGGGCCAGGACTCCACGGCCTCTTCCGAAACCGCTCCGCCCTTGCCGTAGCGGATCCTGTACAATGTGACTTCACCGGCGGTCTCGACTCCCTTCCCCTGGGGGGATTGGGCGCGGACGGTCAGGGCCGCGTCGTTTCCGGCCTGGTAAAAACCACGGTCGAGCCAGAGAGTGACGGCGAACGGCTCGCGCGCCGCGACGACGGAGCCGGAACCGGTGATGACCCGGCGGCTGGAATCGGTGATTTCGGCGGATATTTCATAACGATGATCCTGGTCGCCGAACGTCTCGAGCGCCGAACTGGTGTCGATGGTCAAGACAAGCTTGCCTTCGTCGTCAAGCTCGCCTTCGCCTTCCACGACGACTTCGGGAGGTGAATAGCGGCCGTAGGCGGGAATTCTCGCCTGCGCTCCCCAACTTTGCCAACCGGGCAGCCAGGCATAGTCGTAATCGCCGCGCCAATAGGAATCGCCGTAAAGCCAGTCCCACGGCGTCGGCGGGAACGGGGTGAAGGAATGGGCGGTCCTGGTGACGCGATAGCTCACCTTGGCGTCGGTTACCGGAGCGCCGAAATAGTATTTGGCGTCGATGACCGCCTTGACGGTATCGCCATGCTTGATCGTCTCTTCCTGGGTGGCGACGGAGACTTCGAATTCCGGAACTTTGTACTCTTCCAGGCGGAAGACGGAGGAGGACGATCCGCCCAGGCAGGACGCGCTCAGGTGATAGGCGCCCAGTACGGCGGAACCGTCAAGGCTGATCGTGTCCTCGACGCCGCCGTTCGCGTCCGTGGCGAGCGATTTTTCATAGACCGCCTCGCCCATCGGGTTGTCGATCCTGATTCGTACCGGTGTGCCTCCCGGAAGCGGGCTGTCGCCGGCGTAGGAACGCGTCCCCGCCCAGACCTTGAAATGCACCTGCTCGTCAGGCTTGTAGACGGGGCGGTCGGTGATGACATAGACGCCGGGGCGCTTGTCAGCGGCCACGTCGAGGGCTATGCCCCAGATGTTGGTGAAGCCGAGGTAGGCGAGGCGCTTGTCGTCCGTTTCCGCGAGGGTGAGCCAGCGCAATTTGGCGAATTTTTCCGTCGGCAACATGAGCATTCCGTCGTCGCCGACAAATTCGGCAAACTCGTTCGTGACGACCGCAGGTTTGTTCCGGTTGTCCCGGTATTCCAGGTTAAAGCCGAAGAAGGACAGTTTGGCTTTCGCCGCGGGCGAGCCTGTGGCGGCATCGGCGACAAAATAGAATTTTTCGCTGCCGATGGTTTTTTCCACCAGGGCTAAGTCGGACTGCCAAAGGATGATCCGCGAAAGGTTGCCGTTCTCCATTTGCGCCAGGACAAGGTACGCGCCCGCCTGGTCAAAGGGCATTTCAATGCTGATGCGCCGCGAATAGTGGCCGGGCAGGGGGGCGAGGGCGACGGCCCATTCGGCGGTTTTTTCCTGGATGAAATCCTTCAACCCGCTTTTTGCCGCGGCGATGCCGATTTCTTCCGGGCTGAGCGATCGGTAGTTGTCGAGGTCGCCTGATTTGAGTTTGTCCTTGATATGGTTGAGGAAGGCTTTTTCGTTCAGCTTGTAGGCGGTGAGTTTGAGGCTTTTGCCGTTGCGGAAGACGTAGGGAATACGGGCCTTGACGCCTGCCGGCTGGTTTTGGACCGTCTCGAAGTCGCCCTGGTTGCCGACGATGTTTTCCAGCGCGGCTTTTGCCTCAGTGTCGCCGCTGTCCTTGTCCAGCATATTGCGCCAAAACTGGGCGGCCTTTTCATATTGCTGCCTGTTTTCGAATATCTGCGCCAGATTGCGGTTCGCGATCGTATCGTAGGCGGACGGAATCAGGCGGCGCATGATCTTGATGTAATTATGCTCGTCCGGCAGGGCGATGCGCCTGATGCCGTTGGCGAGGCGGGCGATTGTCTCGTTTTCCGAAAGCGTCCTGACGGAATAGGGGTCCTCGTCCGCATTCGTTTCGCCGCCGGCGCGCATCGGGCGCGGCTGCGGATATTGCAGGATGGTCTGGACGCCGAACTGGCCGAGGAGAAAATCGGCATACCGCCAGTCGACGTCGTCCTTGTCGCCTTTCTCGCCATAAAGCGCTTGCCGCGACTGGAGCCAGCGCCAGCGCTGGCCGTCGTTTTGCGCCGCGTCCCATGACGAGGGAACGGAATAGAAAACCGGGTTGCCGTCCTTGTCGACGGGAGCGCCCATGCCGCGCCGGCGGTAATAGGCGTAACTGGCGTCGACGTCGGGGAGCGGATCAAGCGGAGTGAGGGAAGTAAAGAGCCAGGCGTCGCGGTCGATCCTGCCGTCGGCGACAATCGCGGCGAACTTCCGGTAAAATCCGCTGAGGCCGGGTTTGTCGAGTCCATTGTCCGAAAGGGCGATCTTTTCGGCTTCAAGCATGGCGACTATGGCCCTGGCGCGGTCGCGTTCCTGCGCCTGGGCGTATTGGCCATTACGCTCAAGCGAGCGGACGAATTCGCCGTCGATGATCCTTCCCTCGTGGGGAATGTGCGCCGCAAGGGCGAAGGCTGCGGTGGCGACAAGGGCGGGGTTGTCCATCCGCCTGGCGAAAATTTCTTCCACGAGATTTTCCGACCATATCGGCCGGTCGAGATGCGCGGCGCATTCGAGGGCTTCTGGGAGGTCGCGGTCAGCACTCGTGTTGGCGGGGTCGAGGACGAGGAGGGAGTAGAGGTCCCAGGCTTCCCGATACATCCCGTCCTGCTTCTTTTGAAAAGCTTCATTCCGGCGTTTTTCCATCGTGTCATTGTCTCCGGCGGAGAGGGGAACGGCGGTCAAGAGAATGGAGGCGAATGAAAGGGTGATCAGTGTTCGCATGGATGGCTCCTGTACAAGAAGAAAGGGTTCCCCCCGGAGGCAATGGCATTTATCATTGTATCAATCACGGGAGAAACCACCACAGCAATAATTTTTTCAATTGGGGAACATCCCTACAGACGGAATTGACTTCAGTTTGGGTCACGATTTTTTATTTTGGAGCATTTTATCGAGTCCGGGATTTATGACGCGACTTTTTCGGGGCACTATTAACATTGTTGGATCTACTCCCCAACGCCTGACCCTCGCCCCGTTTTGGGGGACGCGGGTCAGGGAAAGAGGGAGTGATGCAATAGGAGCATCACATGAAAAACAACGAATTCAAGGATTGGCAGCCTGGGCGGTATTTGCGTTTCCACGGCGAAAGAACGCAACCGACCATCGATCTTGCCAAACGAGTAGGCTTGGCGGACCCGAAAAGAATTCTCGACCTGGGCTGTGGCCCCGGGAACAGCACCGCCGTTCTTTCCGCCCTGTGGCCGGAAGCTGAAATAGTCGGGCTTGACAATTCGGAAACGATGCTGGCGGAGGCGGGTAAAACATCGTCACATATTCGGTGGATTCTGCACGACGCCGCTGAGGATATGGCGTTTCTGGGGAAATTCGACATAGTGTTTTCCAACGCCGCCTTGCAGTGGCTGCCTGACAACGAGCAATTGATTCCCCGGCTGTACGGGATGTTGAATCCGGGCGGGGTGCTTGCCGTGCAGGTGCCGTACAGCCGTGACCTGCCAGCTTTCACCGTGCTCAAGGAAGTGACGTCAAGGCCGGAATGGCGGGAATTTTTTACCGACCCCACGGTGTTTCGCCTGCATCACGACTACCGGTTCTATTACAATGTCCTTTGTCGCCTGCCTGGAAAACTCGACCTTTGGCAGACGGAATATATTCACATCATGGATAGCGCCGACGCTGTTCTGGAATGGTATAAGGGAACGGGATTGCGGCCTTTTATGCAGAAATTGGCGGATGAAGCGGTTCGAGAGCGTTTTCTCCAGGCATACGCCCAATGCATCGGGGAAATCTATCGCGCGCAGGACGACGGCAAGGTGCTTTTCCCATTTAAACGGATTTTCTTTGTGAAGGAACGAGAGTCCTGAGGTGTTACGGCGGATGCATCCGGATTGCCCTCGAACCCGTAGGGGGAGAGGGTTGGGTTACACGACTATTTTTTGGAATGCAACTACGGTTAATCCGAGCATTTCATTTCGCGATAACCACGCCACAGTCGCATCCCAGAAAAACAGTTGTGCAAGCACTACGGCAGCGGGCTGCGGGTGATCCTGAGGATCTCCTCGCCGACAGCTTCCACCGCGTTCGGCGGAGCCATGACGGCGAGGATGCCGGTGCTGTCGGAATAGGCGAGGGAACACATGGGATCGACCCAAATGTGTGGGTAGACAGTGGAACGGATGCGGGAGACGAGTTCCGCCCTGCCGAGGCGCTCAGCCGCGCGTTTGGCATCAAAGCCCCGCACCGCGAGCCCCATCCAGTAGAACTCGCGCGTCTTGCAGTCCTCTTCCCATTCGCCCGGCTTGCCGGGTTCGAAAATGACCGCGCCTGGGTTGAGGAATATGCGCCGGTTGAGGCCGAAGATGCCTGCCAGTTCCTCGGTGGCGCGGCCAAAACCGGTGCGCCCGGCGAGAAGGCCGGAGCGGACTTCACCCTGTCCCGGAACGCCGCTGAGAAGGAAGGCGACGTCGATGCGCGAGCAAATTTCACGCATGATGCGCCGGGGATCGACCAGACCCGCCTCGATGTCGAAGTCCGCGGCAAGAAGCCGGTTCCATGAAGCGCGTTCGATCGTGGAGGCTCTCGGAGCGTAGGCCATGGGTTGCGGAGCCGGAGCGCCGGCCGTGTCCCCTGATTTAAGGCAGAGGACGGCCTTGTCGAAATAGTCGGCAATGAGCGCGGGGGCTATGGTGATGGCTTTTGTCTGGATCCTGCCGTCAGGAGCGGATTTTCGCTCGATTGTGAATGAATTGTTTCCCGACAGGAGCGGCAGGACGCGAAGAAATTCCTGGAGCATCTCCGCCGTGCCGTTGACCGCGCCGCCCGGTTGGACAAGCTGGTCGACATCGTTGAAGCGGACGACGAACTCCTGGCCGACCCAGTCGTATCCCGAGGACATTTCGATCCTGCCGGATTCGGACAAGCGGTAACGGCAGCCGAAGAAGCGCGACAGGCACTCCATCGCCAGCCGCAGGCTGACCTCGCCCGTAACCATATGGATCTTTTGCCCGGTCTTTTGGTCGGGGAAGTCGGGCCGGTAATAGACAAGTTCGACGCCGGTCTGCCGGAGAATTTCGGACGCGACGTCATTGATGCCGCCGCCCCAGATGTCGAGCCTTACCGCCCTGTCGAGCGGGTACTGTTCTCCCGCCTGCAACGAAAAAAGGGGAAAAGCGAGGAGGAAAGCGATACCGGCCAGGAATCTCATGGGGATTCCTCGGTGAGGTTTTCGATGAGTTTTTCCGCCGCCTCGCGTTCTTCCTTGAGGCAGGAAAGGTCTATCGCCCTGGCTGCGAGGCGGATCGCCTCTTCCTTGCGGCCGGGGTCCCTGGACAGGCTGTAGGCCAGTTCCAACGGCCCGACCGGGCTTGCCGGGAGAAGTTCCATCACCCGCCGCCAATGGGCGGGCCTCCGGGCGAAATCCCGCGTCGGAAAAGATCCGGGCGTCGCCGCGTCGTCGTAATACATCGTGGCCATCATGGCGAGGAGAAAAATGGATAGTGCATAGCCGATGAAGCGCTTATTGCCCGCCAGGCGGTTGTGGCGGGCGCCGACGCGCGGGTTGAGTTCCGCTTCCCGCAGGAATCGGACGCGTTCGGCAATGCCCAGGTGATGCCAGGATGCGGCGAGGCGGATGTTTCCGGCGCTCAGCGCCAGCTTTTCCAGTGCATTGACAAGGCCCGAAGCGGAGCCGGACTTTTCCAGGGAAAAGAGGTCGGCCTGCCTTTCCATCGTCCTGGACAGCCAGCCGAAAGCGAAACGGAAATACAATATGACCAGAATCGCGATGACCGCGAACATTTCCATATCGGTCTGGAGCGGCAGGAGTTCAGCCGCCAGGACGGCAAGATTGACCCCGGCGAGGGTGGTGAACATGTAAAAGAGGAGATGCTTGTGGCGGACATGGCCAAGTTCGTGCAGGATGACGCCGGAAAGCTCGTCGCGGTTCATGTTCCGCAGGAGGGCGGGAGTGAGGAACAGGTAGCGGAACGGCCGGAAGACGCCTACGGCCGCCGCGTTCTGGACGTTGCCTCCGCCCGGCTCCCATATGAAGGTGCGGGAGAATTTCGCCCCGGCTTTTTTCTCCAGGTCGGCGACCAGGTTTAAGGTGTCCGGATCGGAGAGCGGTTTGCATCCCCACAGTTTGGCGAGCACCCAGGGAAAGCTCCAGGCCGCCAGGATGAATATAAGGGGGAGCGCGATAAGGAAATTCGCCAGCCATTCCGAAAACAGGGTGAACGGGACCCAGGCGACGAGGAAATAGAGGTTGTAGCGGATTTTGTTGGCCAGAAAGGACCAGCGCGTCCAGCGGCCGGGCGTGACGGCGCGGTGCAGGCCATACAGTGGAAGCCAGGCGCAGATGAAGTAGATGAAATACAGTGCAAGGCCGATGAGCTGCGCAGGCAGGGGGCCGGACGTGTGCCAGCCGAAACCGCGGTCCAGCGCCCAGGGCAGGCTTGAGAAAAGGAACGCAGCGATAAATGCGGCGGTAAGAAGCATCCGTACGGCCGCTTCCGCCAACATGGCGGTCTGTCGGCGTTCGACAGCGCGGACGGAACGCCTGAAAAGCTGCCGCACGGCGAGGCGGTTTATCAGATAGGCGATAAGCGCCAACACGACGGCAAAAGCCGCCGCGACAAGCAAGGCTGTGCCGGGTTCGGGCGGTCGCGGCACTGACTGGACCGCAAAAAAGCCCAGAAACAGCATAACCGCAACCATGTCAAAAGGTATGGGCATTCTTTATTGTTCCAACAGGTCCCAGGCTTTTCCGATAGCCTTGGACAACGATTCATCTCTTGAATTTTTGTCCGCCTTTTCGAGAAAGCCCTTCGCCATCTCTTTTTTTCCGATGAAAATGTAGATCATGCCGAGATGGTATTCAAACCAGGCAAGGTCGGAAGGCGTCATGCTGTCGGTGGTAAGTGCCTTGAGGTAGGCCTGGTTCCAGTTGTTTTCGATTTTGGTGTAATTCGCGCCGAATATCGAATCGTCCTGGCGGTAATACCCCTTGTCGTCCTGGAGGAACACATGTCCCCACAGGGGCGTCTCCACCTCGCTGTCCAGCTTGGAAGATACTTCCAGCGGCAAAGCGGCGGCGGGGAAAATCATCTGGAAGCCGTCGACCGGTTGAGGGCGCTTGTCGAGATTGGCGTAGGTCAGGCTGGGGGAATACTGGCTGATCGCCAAGTCGTATACCTTTTCCAGCATCCCGTTCCTGAGACGATAGCCGGCGTGCCAGACGTTGTTCGGCTTGCCGTTGCTCCAGAAATATACGCAGATAAAGTCGCCAAGCCTGCCCTTGTCGGGAATTACCTGCGCCCGGGCGAACCTGAGCGGAGCCGACTGGGCGGAATAGACGTTGTTTTTGATCCCGGCCGCGGTGGCGAACGGGTCGGAATCGAAGAGTTTCGTCCTGGCGATGGCTGTGCGGGAGCCGTTGGCCTCGACGCGGCAGATGACCAGATATGCCGCGACGATATGGTTCGGGTTGTGCCGTTCGCCGGTCTGGATGGTGGCGATGACGGCCTCTTCCTCGACCTCGCCTCTGGAACTGAAATCGCCCGAAATCGTCCCGCGCGTCCACAACCATTCCGGAGCGTCGAAGCGGGTGATGATATCCTCGAACAGCGGTGAATAGATGGCGCTGTCTTCATAGGGGTGCATGTTGCGATAGCCGAGGCTGCATCCGGCCTGTGCCGCCAGGCAGAGGACGAGGCAGATCAGAAGCGATATGCGCGATGATGGAAACATTGTTCGGTAATTCCTCTCTCGACCCAATGAAAAAGCTGTTATGTCCGGCCATTATATACGATTATCATCATGTCGCCAGTATGAAAAACCGTATCGCCGGGGAGTCCGAGGGGAAACGCGTCTAAACGAGTGATTTTGAAGCATCCCCTACGGAAATCCTACCCAGGCTTGCGCCAAAAAAATCTGGAAGGGAAAACCCCTTCCAGAAGAATAGCGTATTTAACGTGGTTGGGGCGCTTATTTCGGCATTTCAGCCAGAATGGCGTCGAAATCGGGTTGTTCCTTGATTTCGTGGCGCAGGGTCCAGAGGACTTCGCCTTTGGGACCGATCAGGTAGTTCTGGCGGCCGGACATGCCCGCTTTTTCAATAAAACAGCCCAGAGTCTGCGCCAAGGCGCCATGCGGCCAGAAGTCGCACAGCATCTGGAGCTTTTTTATCCCGAGGGATTCGCCCCACTCCTTCTTGCACGGCTGATGGTCGATGCTTACTCCGAAGGGGATTATTCCCCTGACCATGAACATTTCGTAACGCTTTTCCAGGTCCTGCATCTGTACGGCGCAAATCCGCGTCCATGCCAGCGGATGGAACGATAATAAAAACGCCTTCCCTTTGAGGTCGGCAAAATTCACTTCCTTGTCAAACTGGTCCTTGAGGACAAAATTGGAAATCGACATCATGCGCCCTTTCTGAAGTAGAATATGTTCCATCCCTGTGTAATTATGACGCTATTGTTTCCTGTCAGGCAGACAATTTTTACCCGCCTGGGAAAGCAAAATTACCGTTAAATAAAGGGTTTTTATTTGTCTACTTCATTACAGGTCTTGTCCTCCTCGGCCTCGTCGACGCCGCTGGCCGCTTCGTTGCCGGGGATGGTCTTGTCCGGGTCGGAGCGGGCGGAGCCTTCGACGGTTGGGCTGTCCGAGTACGGCATGTTGTTGGCGAGGCTGTCGGCAACGGGAATATTGTCCGGTTTGGTGCCGGTGGCGGGGGTTACCTTGGAATAGTCGATCTTGTCTTTTTTCATATCACCCATGGGAGTGTCTCCTTGTTGGTTGAATCCTTCCCCATCACCATGCGCGAATATACCGTTAAAGGGTATGAAAATTCACGTATGAAGTCAATCATGCAATTAAATGGAGGAAGCCTATAAATCCTTGATCACATGTTTTACTACTCCCCAGACGGCCGCTTCGTCGCCTTCGAAAAGGGTTACCGCTCCACCGGTGCGTCGTCGGATTCAAGCGCCATGGGCGATTTGGCCGTACGCGGGGCGGGGGAAGTTTTTGCCGTTGCGGCTTCGGCATTCTGATTCGCTTTCCGCAACGGATGGATGATGAAGTTTGTCGTAATCATGGCGTTCTCTTTTATCAAAGCGTTTTTATTGAAGCTGTCGGTTCGCCGCTGCCATTCCCTTACCCGCAGAAAGGCAGGACGCGGCTATCGTCCCGCTTATGCAAATGCACCGGGCGCACTTCGAGCAGTTGCAGCGAGACGACATCGAATTCCTGCAGCACTTTTCCCGTCAGCCACAATGGCTGGACAGTCGCGAGAAGGCGATGGTATTTTTTGAACTCGCGGGGAAACACCACCGTCTCGCATAGCGCTTCCCCGTCCTCGAAGGTTTGGAACATCATCGCGTCCCCGTGTTTCGTCTCGACAATCTTCGCGGTGATCGGCCAGGCAATGATAACCACCGTCCGGCCAATATGGCTTGCCAGGCGGCTCATGCGGGTGAGGAGCGGATCCTTCCGGCGCCTGAGCGGCTCGGCGCCGCGCCGTATTTCCTCCATAAACAAGGCCAGGGGATGGCAGTCGGGGATGAAATCAAGTATCGAGTATTCCGTTTCCCTGCGCTGCTGGGTCGTATAGCCGGGGAGCGCGGGCGGCGTCAGGAGGAGGCCTCCGGCATTCGCCGCCTTGTCCTCCCGCACGGCTGAAGAGGCGAAGAGGGAACGGGCCTCCGGCGTTCCGGGCACTTGCCGTTTTCCCGCTTTCGTCTCCGGGTCGTCGGACATTTGCGCCACATACCACAAGAGCTGCGGCCGGTTCAGGTCCGGGGCGAGGGAGTCGAGCGCGCCAACGAGGGCAAGACGGCGCAGGTCGTCCGAGTGCAGGCGGGTGCGCTGGAGGAAATCGTCCAGCCCCGTATAGCCGCACCCGGACTCCCGCCCGTCGACAATCCCCGCCATCGCCATGCCGGACAAGCCGGAAATCGCCATCAGCCCGGTGCGGACCGCGCACGCCCCTTCCGAACGCCACTTGGCGAAGGATGCGTTGACGTCCGGGCCAAGCACCGCAAGCCCAAGCCGCATGGCTTCGGAGACATAGGCCTGCACAGTATAATAGCCGCCGCCGTTGGAAAGCACCGCCGCTATGAATGCCGCCGGATAATGCGCGCGCAGGTACGCCGATTCGAACGACACCTGGGCGTAGCTCGCCGAATGCGGCTTGCAGAAGGAATAGCCGGTCATGGACATCAGGGTGCGCCAGTAGCCGTCCAAAACCTTTTCGTCGTCGACGCCGTTGGCGATGGCCGCTTCGCGCAATTTGGGGAAGGCCGCCCTGATCTCGTCCAGGGCGTTCCTTTTTCCCAGGCATTTGCGGATGCGGTCGGCTTTGGCATAGTCGTAGTTGCAGAGGCGCATGGTGAGCTTGACCACATCCTCCTGGTAGACCGGGATGCCGTAACTTTCTTCAAAAAGGCCCTCCAGCTTTTCATGCTCGTACTCCCAGGGTTTGCCTTTCAGGCGGCGAAGGTATTCGTCTATGAAGGCGTTGGCGGCGGGGCGGATGATGGACGAATGGATGACCGCGTGCTTGAAGTCGCCGATGCGGGCCTTGGCCATCAGCAGGCGCATGGCCGGGCTTTCCAGGTAGAATACGCCAAAGGTGTTGCCGCTTTCCAGCAACGCGCGGGTGGCCGTGTCGTCTGTTGGGTCAATGGCGATGACCGCGTCTTCCGCCAGTCCGGTCTTGGAGGAAACATCCCGGATCGCGTCCCTGATCACGGCCAGGGAGCGGTTGCCGAGAAGGTCTATTTTCACCAGACCCATATCTTCCGCGCCGTCCTTTTCCCATTGTATCGTCGGCAGGCCCTTGCGGGAGACGACGAGGGGCACCGTCCGGCACAGGCGGCGGGGGGATATGATCATCCCGCCGCAGTGCATGGACAGGCAGTGCGGGAAGCCGATGATCCTGCGCGACAATTCAACGGCCGTATTCCAGTCCGAACGGCTGTCGCGGCGGAGCAAGCTGAGCCGCTTGGCGGTCCTCTCCGCCACGGGAAGGGGGGTGGCCTGTGCCGGCTCCGGCGCTTCGGCGGGGATGGGGTCGGCCGCATAGGCGCTGGGGGAATCGCGCAAATGGCGGCTGATGGCGGCGTCCGAATGC
>DAIOFH010000117.1:0-12578 GCA_036745875.1 Planctomycetota bacterium
GCCGGTAATGATAACCACGCGCTTGTCAATCATCGTTTTCTCTCCTTTCAGGATGTCTTGTTTTCTCTTTTAGACAGATCAACAACAATGCCAAAATTGAAATACCGTAATCGGCCGCGAAGAAAAATAGATTCATTGCCAGTGAGAAAATCTCTTGAATAAACGTTAGTAGTTCCATGAGTAGAAATGCCCAGCGGCACTTTCAACGTCAGGGAAGAGAGGATTTACACGCCTCTGTAAGAAAATAGCGAACAGCAAATGTGAAAAATAAAATAGAAATATTTTTGTGGTTCGGGATTCCAGTCGGTAAAAACAGGTAAATAAGTCGATTTATTGACAAAAAAAAGACGAGCGGAATGAATCTGACAATTTATCGACATAAAATCATGACAAAACAACTATCCCTGCCGAAAATTACCGGCATATACGGACTTTTTCCACGACGAAGAAAAAAATATAAAATAACGCATTTTTCTGATGCATTCTTGGAATTTGTCATTATATTTCAAGTGTGATCTCATTATTTTTCTTTCATGACCGATGATTAGCACGCCAGTTGTAGAACACAGGGAAGAAATAGAAACATAACGCCATCTGATCATGAAATTGGGTATTGTCAATTCTGTGTCATTGTCGTTTAGCAAAACGAATTGGGAGAATGAGGATGACTTTTACTCCGGAATACGTGGAGCAGGTTAAAAAGTGCTGGCACAAATATGTTGTAAACAATAAACCGATTCCCAAGACAGTGAACCAAGTCCGCCCGGAGGTGCTGGCCTCCTGGCGAAGATCGAAAGCTTTTCGCGTCATTCCCAAACTTACCGCCGATCCGCACCTTTCGCCGGAAGACCTTGAGCGCGTCCTGGCGGAAAACGCCTTTTTCATGAAGATCGCCAATCCCTATGTGGAAAACCTCTATTCGTATGTCCGGGACAGCAACTCCATGATCCACCTGACGGACAAAAACGGCTATGTACTGCAGGTGGTCACCGAGGACAACCTCATCCGGCAGCTCGACACCATGAGTTCGGAGCGGACGGAGATTGGTTCGATCCGGAACGAGCAGTCCGTCGGCACCAACAGCACCACCGTCAGCCTTGTCCTGCAAAAACCGATGCAGCTCATAGGCGAAGAACACTATCTGGAAAGAAGCCACCCGTTTTTCTGCTGTTCCGCGCCGATCTTCGACAATTCCGAGGATCTCGCCGGAGTGTTGACTATTTTCGGCCCGCGCTGCTTCTACCATTCACATTCCCTCGGAATGGTCTGCGCCGCCGCCGACGGCATCCAGGGGAATCTGCGAGTGCAGAAGGCCTACGACGCCCTCGCCCTCGCCAATCAAATCCTCAGCTCCACCATTGGCAGTCTTTCGTCAGCGATCATCATGCTTGACCAGGACCTACGCATTGTCCAGCACAACCACAACACGGTGAAAATATTCTGCTCCGTCGGCGACAGCCTTATCGGCTCGCGGATCGACAAAATCATCAAACTGTCCTCGCTGCCGGAACAGTTCCGCGGTTTTGACCGCGACGCGAATTCCTACGATTTCACGCTGGTCACCGCACAGGGGAAAAAGGTCAACGTGGCGCTTACCGTCAAGGTGGTCACAAGCAAGTCGAGCGGGGACAAGATGACGGTCCTCATCTTCGAGGAACAGGAGCACATCCACCAGCTGGTGACCAAGGTCAGCGGATTTTCCGCAAAATACACCTTCGACTCGCTAATCGGCGATTCCGAGGTAATCAGGTCGGTCAAGCTCATGGGCATGAATGCCGCCAAGGGGACCTCGAACGTATTGATACTCGGCGAAAGCGGCACCGGCAAGGAGCTGCTCGCGCAGTCCATCCACAACGCGAGCGACAGGGCGAACGGTCCCTTCGTGGCCGTCAATTGCGGCTCGATCCCGAAGGACCTTATTGAAAGCGAACTGTTCGGCTATGAAGGCGGCGCTTTCACCGGGGCGCGAAAAGACGGCTGCCCGGGCAAATTCGAGCTCGCGCACGGCGGAACGATTTTCCTCGATGAAATCGGCGACATGCCGTTCGAGCTTCAGGTGTCGCTGCTGCGGGTGTTGCAGAACAGGCAGATCATGCGTATCGGCGGCAAATACCTGCGCAAGATCGACGTGCGCCTTGTCGCAGCCACCAACAGCAATCTTTTCGAGGCGGTCAGGCAGAAGAAGTTCCGCAGCGACTTGTTCTATCGCCTCAATGTTTTCAACATTTCCCTGCCCCCGCTTCGCGAGCGGGTGGAAGACATCATAATCCTTGCCCGGCATTTCATGCAGTCCTACAGCCGCTCGATGAACAAGGACGTGCACAAGATAGACGACCACGCGCAAGAAATATTGCGCAAGCACACATGGCCCGGAAATATACGGGAACTGGAGAACCTCATAGAGCGAGCCACCAACCTGGCGCAGGCCGACACCATCACCATCCACGAATTCCCGCCCGATCTCCTGAACCAAAACATGGGGGCCCAGCTTCAGGCAATCTTCCCGGTGGTGCAGGACATGTCGTTCGGAAGCGACTTCACCATGTCCCTTCCCGTCGCCTCTCCCCAGCGCGGCGGCGGCAAAACGCCGCTTTCACCGGAGATCAGGGAATACAACAGCATCATCGACGCGCTTGAACAGGAAAAAGGCCATGTGGACAGCGCCGCCATCACTTTGGAAATGCCGCCGAGAAAGCTCTACCGCAAAATCAAGAAATACAAGATCGACCTGAAAAACTATCGCCGCTGGTAGGCTTCTCTAGCTGTCGCCTTCGATGAGTTCTATGTTCGTCCCGTCGGGGTCCTTGAAGTAAATGAATTTCCAACCGTCCAGGGGACCCTTGTTGATGACAACGTAATCCGGCGAGACGAAACATACTCCCTGCGCCCGCAATTCGGCCATGGCGGCCTCGATGTTCGAGACGCGGAACGCGATATGCACCTGCCCCACGGCGTTGATCGGTTGGCCGTAGTTGTTCGGTTGCCGGGGGGAGTGGAACTGGATCAGTTCCAGAGTCGCGTCCGAGCCGGGGACGGCGAAGAAGGCGCATTCGATGATGGCTCCGGGGACGCCGAGCCGTTCCCCGCGCGAGGTGATTTTCTCTTCGCGCTTGAGCAGCTCAAGGCCGAGGATGTCGCGATAGAATTCTATGCTTTTCTCAAGATCGGAAACAGTGATGCCAGGATGCACCATTCCAACCATTCCGGTCATTCCCGCCATTTAACTCTCCCGAAACAGATATGTTCTGACAGTTATATCATGCAATGATTAGTAATTATAGTAACCGCGAACCGGTCCGCAAGATCAGACGGAAAAATGATGCGCACAGTCCCCGGCTGCGCATAGCCTCCCTGCACGCATCATCCGGAAAGGATAAACCCTACTGGTTCCGCATATCTTACACCAGGGTCATGCCGCCGTCGATCATGACAATTTGGCCGGTCATGTAATCGGAGTCGGCGGAGGCGAGGAACAGGCCGGTGCCGGCGATGTCCTCGGGGGTGGCGGCTCGTCCGGAAAGAATGCCTGCCGAGAAGTCCTGCATGGCTTGTCCCTCGGCGCTGCTGGAGCCGATCGCCAGCAAATCCTTGTCCAGCTGTTCCCAGAGAGGGGTAGCGACTACGCCGGGTCCGAAGCCGTTGACGGTAATCCCGTATTTTGGCGTCAATTCCCGTGCGCCCGCCTGGATCAGGGCGACGGTGACGAATTTGCTCGCAGAATACGGGGTGAAATCGGGAAAGCCCTGGCGTCCGGCCATGGAAGTGGTGTTGATGATCTTGCCGCCGTGCCCCTGTTTTATCATCTGTTTCGCCGCTTCCTGCATGCCAATAAGGCAGCCGAGCGCGTTGACTCGCATGATGGCGTTCCAGTTCTCCTCGGTGACGTCGAGGAATTTCATCGGTTTGTTGAAGCCGGCGTTGTTGAACATGACGTCTATCTTGCCAAACGCTTTGACCGCTTCTTCGATCATGCCCTTGACCTGGGCCCGCTCCGCCACGTCCACCGCTACTCCGATGGCCTCGCCGCCCTTGTCCTTGATGGCCTGCGCTGTGGCCTTGGCTTTCTCGCCATTAAGGTCGGCGATGACGACCTTTCCTTCTTCGGCAGCTATACGTTCGGCAATTGCGCGACCGATGCCTTGCGCGGAGCCGGTAATGATGGCTACTTTGCCTGTCATTCTCTTCATGGTTGTGCTCCTTCTCAATCTGGGTTTTGAATGATGTTATCGAACTTGCCGCTTGAAAAAATTGATCCAGTGGTGAAATGAAAATCTGAAATCACAAAAAGCAATGCGCTTGCCAAAAATGCAAAATGTCGCGAAGAGCCCTATTTATGGCTTGTTTTTTGGACAGTTTCCCTTATCCGGCGAGTTCGATTGCGCGGAATATGTATCCGAGGGTAACAGTGCCGGGAAAAAAGACACACTAAAGTGTGTCAAAAGGAACCGACTGCACGTCGGATACGCTGTTTTCGTGATGTTCCGTTTCAGGCGTCCAATCAAACGAAGATGTACAGGAATAAGTAGGAGCACAGTACTCAATTCATATTGCGTATTTTTTATCTATGGTGTGTCATGCAGACGCATTACGGTTATTTATCCGGCATAAGTTAATAAGTGTATAAAAAGAAAATCCGGGGTTCATGCCTCTGTGCTCTCTCAATACTGGCAATGAGTTTGTTTGACTGTTATGGTCACGAGTGCGAATCGTAATAAGAAGTTTTCCATTTACTTCCACCATCAAGTCACGGAGCGGAAATGAAAAATGTCCTGTCGGTAAAAGGAGGGAGAATGGCGAGGAGCCAGACCGTTCTCAAATCCGGACTCCACCGCTACGACAACTGCAGGGATTTCATCAATGATTTCGAAATCGGCGGGAATGATCTCATTCTTGCCGACCGTTCGATATTCAACCCGTATTTCGGCGAGCTCCCGATTTCCGCCGAGATTCTCTTTCAGGCCACCGGCGGAAACGGCGGTTCCCTGCAGACCGTGTCGCTGAAGATCGCCTCCGGCCTCACCGCCGGCTGTTCACGTATCATTGGCATAGGCGACGGCGTGGTGATGGATATGGCCAAAGTGCTGTCACTGAGGAACGGGTTGCCTGCCGCCCGTTTCGGTCGGAAAAACGGCGGACTGGCGAAAGATCGGGAGTTGATCCTTGTTCCCGCCGTCTGCGGCATCAGCAGCGAAGTGACCACGCCGTCATTGTTGGAACTTGGCGACAGTAATCCCGATCTCGCGACAGCCATCAGGTCGGTCCACGCCGATTCGATCGCCATGATCCCGCAGCTTATAGAAGGCCTTTCCTATCCCCAGTTTATCGGAGGGGCGGTGGATACCCTGGTCCACGCCGTCGAAGCGCTGGCTTCGCCCGCAGGGTCTTCTATTACCCGCTTGTTCGCCTTCAAGGCAGTGGAAATCCTTGTCGCCGCATTGCAGGCTATCGCCGCCAATGGACCGATGGTTCGTATCGGCTTGCTGGCAGACTTTCTTGAAGCCGCCAATTATGCCAATATCGCGTTTGAAAACGCCGGCGCCGGTCCGGTCCATGCGATAAGCGCTCCGCTCCGGGAGCGGTATCATGTTCCTCATGGCGAGGCGAACAGGATTTTTTTTGCACCGTTTTTCGAAATGTACATGTCGAAAAAAAGCGCCGCCCAGACCCTCTCGGATCTGAATGAAATGCTGGGGTCAATGATGGGATGCGCCACGGACGAAGCGTATGCCGCACTGGAAGATCTGTTGGAGCATGTGTTACCCCGCAGGCGATTGCGGGAATTCGGCGTTGTGCGCAGCGAATTGCAGAATTTCACCTGTCACATAGTGTCCAAACAACGGAGATGCCTTGGGAATTCCTATGTAACATTTGACGCTGACGATATTTATGCGATTTCCCATCGCGTCTTTTAGCTGGGCCTGGTGTATTATCGCTGTTACGGCGCTTACGGAATGCGTATAATCGAATTGATGTAAAATCCGCTTTCAATAAACGGAGCTGTCGGAGGTTCCAAAAAGGGAGGGCGATTAATGCAACATGTGATTCGCCAGGACTTGATACGCGCCGCCAAGGAGCGCTTCTGCCGGCATAACGAAGAGCATGTCGAGAATGTGAGGCCGGAAATACTGGCGTCATGGAAGCGGTCCCGAAGTTACGGCATCGAACCGTATCGACGCGATGCGCATGTTTTGCCCCTCGAAGAGCTTGAAGCGCGCATTCAGTCGCAACAGGATTTTTACGACATTTCACTTTCGTTGATGGACGGGCTTTTCGCCTTCACCAAGGGGTCGGGGCTGCTCCTCGTGTTGGCCGATGCCGAAGGATATATACTCGCCGCTATCGGCGACGACGGCATCCGAACCCTTGCGGTCCAAAACGGAGTGGTGAACGGCAGCAACAGCGCCGAGCGCTGCATCGGCACAAACGCCATCGGGACCGTGCTGGAGACGAGAGAGCCGGTACAGGTATCGGGGCAGGAGCATTTTATTTCACCCGAATCCAACCTGGTCTGTTCGGGCGCACCGGTCTTCGCGGCCGACGGTGATTTGGTCGGGGTGATTTGCATTGTCGGCAAATACGAAAAAGTGTCCATCCATACCCTGGGCATGGCTTTTGCCGCCTCCGAAGCGGCGACGAAACAACTCCGCATGAAAGCCGCCTACGATACCGTGGGCAAGGCGCAGAAGAACATGACGGCGATAATCGAGCACATACAGTCGGGGTTGCTGCTGGTTGACCGGAATATGGTCATCAAACTGGCAAACAGCAGGGCTGAAAGACTGTTCGACCTGCCGGAAGGCGGGTTGGTCGGAAAGACGTTTGACGAAGCCTTTGGCGAAGGGGGAGTCGGGTTCGAGGAATTGCACGCGGGCGTCAGCGACCGCAACGTCACGCTGAGAAAAGGCGGCCGCCCGGTCACGATTTCCCTGAGCAGCGTGCCCGCGGACAGCGGCGAATATGTGGTAACCATGGAGAAGATCGAGACGCTGCACAAAAAGATCAACAAGATCTTCGGTTCCGAAGCGAGTTTTCACTTTTCAGACATCGTGGGGCAGTCCAAGGCGATGGCCACCACCGTATCGCTCGCCAGGATCGCCGCGGAAAACAACTCGAGCGTACTCCTTACCGGCGAAAGCGGAACCGGCAAGGAACTGTTCGCCCAGTCCATCCACAACGCGGGCAGCCGCGCGAGCGGCCCTTTCGTGGCCATCAACTGCGGCGCGCTGCCGAAAAGCCTGATCGAGAGTGAGCTGTTCGGCTATGAAGGAGGCAGCTTCACCGGCGCGCGCAAGGACGGCAGCCCCGGCAAATTCGAACTGGCGGAGGGCGGCACCATTTTTCTCGACGAGATCGGCGATATGCCTTTCGACGTGCAGGTCAACCTGCTTCGCGTCCTGCAGAACCGGGAGATCGTCAGGCTTGGATCAAAGAGCGCGATCAAGATCGACGTCCGGATCATCGCCGCCACCAACCAGGACCTCCATGAGGTGATCAAAAACAACGCGTTTCGTAGCGATCTATACTATCGCCTGAATGTTTTCAATATCCAGATCCCGCCGCTCAGGGAACGACACGGCGACGTGCGCTTTCTTGCCGACTATTTTCTGGAAAAATACGCCTCCCTGTCGAACAACCGCATCGAAGGCTTTACGGAGGATGCGTACGCAATTATGGAACGTTACCGCTGGCCCGGCAATATCCGCCAACTGGAGAACGCGGTGGAACGCGCCATTTATATCGCCAAGGAGGGAAGGATCGACCAGTCATGCCTTCCTCCAGCCATCATTTCCGGTGCGGCGGGCGAGCGTCTGCCGGCTGCGTCGTACCGTCATGACGAATGGCGCGACGACAGGGGCGAAATGGCCGCCCAGGCGGATTCCGCACCGTCGAAATCGGCGCTCTCCCTCAAGAACAACGAGAAGCAGCTGATAAAGGATGCTATCCGTTCCACCGGCGGCAACATCAAAAAAGCGGCGGAGGTATTGGGAATCAGCCGCAAGACGATCTATCGGAAGATCGAAAAGTACTCCATCAATGTCGACCAGCTGCGGATGTAGGACAAGCAGCTCTTCAGGACTGCATGATCTTTTCCATGGCGAGCCTGCCGTGCCGAAGCAGACCGTGCGGATCTTCCTCGGTTCCCGCGAGATCAGCTTGATAAATACCTCTCCAGCTCGAAGTAGTTGATCTCGTTGCGGAGGGTCTCCCCCTCGTCTATCACATTCCCCAAAAGATCGAGTACGGTATAACAGGTGGAGCAAGGAAGTCGCATTTGTCCTGAAATTCGCAGAGGAGATGGGCGCGGAGGTCCTCCTGCAGGTCGCCGAAAACGACGCGCAGTTGCAATTGATGCAGATAGAAAACCTTCTTACCCAGGGCATGGATATGTTGATATTCAACACTATCGACGAATCGTGATAATCAAGCTTGGCGCTGACGGCGTTTATGATAACATTGAAGGCCGGGAATACCATGTTTTCAACATGGCCGCCAAAGTTGGCGACACGACAGGAGCGGGCGATAATTTTCATATCCGGCTTTATGGCTGGCCTGCACGACGCGCTGCAGCCGGAAAAGTGTCTGAGACTGGGCTGCGCCGCATCGGCCATTTCTATTCAAAAAGTCGGCGCTACCGGCGCTATTTGCTCGATGAAACAGGTCTACGACTATATGAGGGAGAATTGAACCATGGCCATGTTCAGAGGAATATTCCCTGCGTTGATCACACCATTCAAAACGAACGGCGCTTTGGACACGGATGCGCTGCAGCGCGTCATCGAAAGGAATGTGGGAGAAGGGGTTGACGGATTCTACATTTCCGGCAGCACCGGCGAATCGTTCATGATGACGAACGAACAGCGCAGGGAATTGACTTCCGAAGTTGTGCGCATCGTCGCAGGGCGGGTCAAGGTTATTGTGAATATCGGTTCGTTTTCTCTCGACCAGGCGCTTGACATGGCGCTCCATGCCAAGGATGTGGGTGTTGACGCCATATCGTCCGTCCCTCCCTTCTACTTCCCGTTCAACAAGGACGAAATCCGCGACTACTATCTCGACCTGCAAAAGGGCGCAGGTTTGCCGATGATTGTTTACAACATCCCGAAAATGAGCGGCGTGTCCTTCTCCACCGCGGACCTCCTCGACATGCTGGCGAGGGAAGGCATCGTCGGCATCAAACAAACCACCCTCGACCTTTTCCAGACCGAGACTATAGTGCGGAAAATGCCCGACATGTCGGTCTTTAACGGTCTCGACGAAACATTCCTCCCCGCCTTGTCCGTGGGGGTCAGGGCCATGATCGGCAGTACGGCATCCATTATGCCCAGGATGTTCAAGCGCATTATGGCTGCGCACGAAAAGGGAGACAATGCGGAGGCTCTGCGACTGCAGGGCGTCGTGAACGGCATTGTCGAAAAACTTGTAAGCGTCGGGATTTTCAAGGGGGTCAAAACGGTGTTGCAATTGCAAGGAATAGATTGCGGCGTATGCAAGAAGCCGTTCAAGCCACTGGACGACAAGGCCATGTCCATTGTCAAGGCAGCTTATGACGAAATAAACAACCAGTAAATTTCAAAATGAATATCGCCAGCGAAATCTGCAAGGCATTCAACACTCGTTTTGTGGAATCCGTAACCAACGAATCGCAATGGTGGGCCATGGCCAAGGCGGAGGGTATCGCCGAAACGCGAAAAGTCATGGTCCGCTGGATCGACATGCTCGGATCGGCGGGTAAGGTATAGAGGCTGAACGAATGCAAGGAATTGACAACCATAGATCTTTACTCAATGCCGGACGCATGCCTTTCTTTGCGTCCGGCTTTATGCTTGCCGCCTGGGCGCCGCTGATACCATATGCCAAATTGCGCGCCGGCATAGAAAGCGACTCCACCCTGGGTCTTTTACTGCTCTGCCTGGGGGCGGGGTCGATTGTTGCCATGTCCATGGCAGGCACCGTCACCTCGCGGTTTGGTTGCAGGTCCATTATCATTCCCGCCGTTCTATTGGCTGGGGCCGTCCTCTTCTGCCTTGCTAACGCATCCAGCGTGGCGGCGCTTGCCGGCTTGCTGTTTGTGTTCGGCCTGCTTTTCGGCTTTCTCGAGGTGGCGATGAACGTTCATGCCGTCCTGGTGCAAAATATTATCGGCCGTCCGGTGATGTCAGGGTTCCACAGCCTTTACAGTGTGGGCGGGTTTGTCGGGGCGGGGGGGGCCAGCCTTCTTCTCGCGGCAGGCCTGACGCCATTATGGGCGATGGTTCCCATCATTATGATTGTGGTTTTGCTCGTGGCTGCCTGGGGAGGCGGGCTTCTAAACGAAACCAACCATGAACCTGCCCCATTCTTTGTCGTGCCACGGGGGATAGTGCTGGTGATAGGGGTATTGTGTTTCATTACCTTCCTTGTCGAAGGATCCATCCTGGACTGGGGCGCGCTGTTTCTCTCGACATATCAAAATGTGGAAATAAGTTCGGCCGGGCTGGGCTACAGCGCCTTCGCCATTGCCATGACATCCGCCCGCTTCATCGGCGACCGGCTGGTCAGCCTCAATAAAAAGGCGGTAATAGTGATCGGTAGCGCGATGGAGACGGCCGGCTTCGCCATGGTCGCTTTTTCCTCCAGCCCGGTGCTGGGTTTTCTTGGCTTCATCATTATCGGATTGGGGGCGGCGAATATCGTGCCGGTGTTGTTTGTCGAGGCGACACATCAATCCGATATGCCGGTCCAGTCGTCTTTGGCGGCGGTGTCATTGATAGGCTATACCGGCGGATTGGCCGGTCCCGCGCTTATCGGCTTTGTTTCAAGCTTGATAGGCTTGCCTATGACGTTCGCCCTTTTGGGGATGCTGGCGCTTTCCCCAGCCATCCTGGCGAGACGAATCCTCACGACCGGCTGATCCGCATGGCATCCGGAAAATGCAATTGCAGGCACTTTGGCTTCGGGTACAATCAACCCGTATGAATTTTTGTAAAAGCTGCGGTGGGTTGGAGCTGCTGCTTTCCCGTAGCCTTTGTGAATCGGCCTCTTTTTCAATTGGGAACCGCCATGAAGATCGTAGTCGCGCCAAACGCTTTCAAAGACAGCATGACCGCCGGGGATGCATGCAAAGCCATCAGCGAAGGTATCCTCAGGGTCGCGCCTGACGCCGTTATCGCGCCAGTGCATATAGCCGACGGCGGCGACGGGTTGCACGACGTGATAAAGGCGGTTTTCGGCGGCGAGGAACGCTTTGTCGAGGTGACCGGGCCATTGGCGAAACCGGTCAAGGCGGAGTTCTTGTATCTGCCGGAAAGCAAAACCGCCGTGTTGGAGATGGCCCGTGCCAGCGGTATCGCCCTGCTTACGAATGAAGAGCGCAATGCCCGTACCACCACCACCGTGGGAACGGGCGAACTCGCCTGCGCCGCGATTGCGGCCGGCGCGACGAAAATCCTCGTCGGCATCGGCGGCAGCGCCACCAATGACGGCGGCGTCGGGTTTGCACAGGCCCTTGGCGTCAAATTTCTCGATGAGTCAGGCAATCCCGTCCGTCCCATAGGCGAGGATTTGGAGAAAATCCGCACTATCGACATGTCTGGACTGAAATTCGACCCCGCCTCAATTGCTTGGGAGGCGGTCTGCGACGTGGACAACCCCCTCACGGGTCCGCGCGGCGCGTCCGCCGTTTTCGGCCCGCAGAAAGGGGCAACGCCCGAGGATGTGGCGTTTCTTGACGCCGGACTGACCAATCTGACACTACGGGTCAAGGAATGTCTTGGGAAAGACCTTGCCGACATGCCCGGCGCGGGCGCGGCAGGCGGTCTTGGCTTTGGCCTTGCCGCCTTTGTCGGCGCGGAATTGCGGCCCGGCGTCGATGTTGTCCTCGACATGGTGGACATCGACAAGGAATTGAAAAATGCCGACCTGGCGATAACTGCGGAAGGCAGGATCGACTTTCAGACCGCCTTCGGCAAGGGACCTGCCGGCGTGGGCGCGAGGGCAAAAAAATACGGCGTCCCCTGTCTTGCCTTGGCCGGCGGGCTGCAGGGCGATTTTTCCAACCTTCACGAGATAGGCATAGACGCCTGTTTTACCCTTTGTCCCGGTCCCATGCCGTTGGCGGACGCCATTCGTGACGGTCGGATGCTGCTTGCGAATGCGACAGAACAGGCTTTCCGCGCTTTTATGGCGGGAAGAAAATGCCGATAACGCTTCTCACACGGAACAAACATACATAAAGCGACCGCAAATGGCGGTCGTTTTATTTTTGGATATCCAGTTTTGACACACCGGATCTGTACCAAAATGCAATCCTTTTCAATTGAATTAATCAAGCCATGCCGTATAGTGCAAATATCTGACTGCTTGCACTTATCACCTTCGCCGTCCCGGATGCAAAAAAAGATTCGCCTGGTCCGGGACCATTCTTACTCTGCCTCAAAATATTGGCTTGTTCACCGCTCCCGCTCACCTATGGGCGGGCCGATGCCGCACTTATTCTTGATACGGATTCGGGTTGTAGACAGGAGATGGTCATGGCTGAAAAAATCAGGGACTATGCAAAACTTGCACTTACAGAGGGATTCGGGATTAAGGTAGAACTT
>DAIOFH010000118.1:0-12438 GCA_036745875.1 Planctomycetota bacterium
GTAGATTGAAGAGATTGAATCTTCGGGAAATAATGTTCTCCGACAGGCTCCTAGGGAATGGGAATAACCTTGTTCGCACGGCGCTGAACTATCTTGGTCACTCCATCCTTGATCTGGCTTATCTTTTCCACGCCTTTTGTTCTGAGGTCGACGCCATAGACGACGCGCGCCAGGCCATTGACAAGTTCGTTCAGGCTGAGGGACTGCTCTGACAGGTCGTTGGCCGCTGCTGCCGATTCTTCGGCTGTGGCCGCATTGGACTGCGTTACCTTGTCCATCTGGGCAACGGCAGTGTTGACCTGGTCTACTCCGAGAGCCTGCTCGCGGGTCGCGGAGGATATCTCGTCGACGAGGCGGCCGACATTTCGGGATTCGGATTGAATCTGGTCAAAGCTCTCGGAAAGATCCTTTACCTGTACGGAGCCGGTCTGCACCTTTTCGACTGAACCCTGGATAAGTTCCGAAGTCATCTTCGCCGCCTCGGAAGAACGGATTGCGAGGCTTCTTACTTCGTCCGCAACAACAGCGAAGCCCTTGCCCGCATCGCCTGCTCGAGCCGCTTCCACGGCTGCGTTGAGGGCGAGGAGGTTTGTCTGGAAGGCAATTTCTTCAATAGTCTTGATGATATCACTGATCTTCTCCGAGGACGTGTCGATCTCGCGCATCGCCCCGATGACGCCGCCGACCGTCTGCGATCCCTTGGTAATCAGGTCGAGGGTATTGCTGGTCGTCTGCTTGGTCTGCTCGGCGTTGTCGGCATTCTGGCGCGTCATAGACGCCATCTGCTCGAGAGCGGAGGAGGTTTCCTCCAGAGAGGACGCCTGTTCGGTCGCGCCGGAGGCAAGTTCGTCAGCCCCGCTAGCCAGCTGAGAAGCTATGCGGCTGACGTCTTCCGAGCGCTCACGAAGGCTGTTGATGGAAGTGGTTAAAGTCCTGTTCAACCGACTGACAATCGCTACGGCGAGGATCACGCCAAGTGAAACGCCGACGATGGCGGAAATGAGTGAAGTCCACCAGGCACGGTCATAGGAAGTCCGAGCGTCAACCATGGCTCCCTGGAGGTTGAATTCCTCGTTCTTGACGACGTTGGCGATAAGGCGCGATTCCTCGACGCGGGTTGGATTACATTCTTCCGTCAGGACACGGAAGGCCACGTCCTGGTTGCCTGCAACGGTGTTTGCGTAGATTCGGCCGACTATTTCCTGGTGTTTTGCCCATTCGTTTTGCAGGGAAGCCCACAGCGAGGACGATTGGGGTGAGACTTGGATACGGTCGAGCGCGGAATTGATGACACCGACGCTTTGATCAATGCTGGCTTTTTCTTCGGTGGCCATTTCCGCAGTCGGGGCAAGGACCATTTCGCGGACGTTGATCAGTACGTCCTGCATTTCCGACTTAAGGTCTTTCAGGTCGGATACGTTGTTGGTGTAATGGATAGCGTTTTCGATACTGTGGTTGATCCTGGTCATGGCGAAAATACCCACTCCGCCAATGAATACAGCTAGAAAAATTAATAATGCCACGATGGCATAAATTTTACTTTTGAACGACATGGTATTTCTCCCGTAATATGGTCTCGCAACAATCCCCGCGCAGGCGCGTACCGAATCGTTGCGGTAAACAGGACAATACAGATAAGGTAATCCGTAAATTCCCAGTTTTGCGTGCGCCGCAGCGCAAAACAACTACGTCGTGGCGTCGCGAGACAGCTTCTGACTTACTGTTTTGTGTCGATTGGCTAAACGGGTCATTTCGGAAAAATAAACCATTCCGTTTATCAATTCAATAAGACGTTGCATCACAGCAAGTTGACAGGAGAAGATTTTATTCTTAAAGGTTGAACACCCTCAATTTTTATAGTGCTTTTTCAGCAGCGCAATTTCCTTGGCATATCCTTCATTGTCGTTCGGCGTTTCCAGGTAGAACGGCAGCTCGCGCAGGGCGGGATGATTTATGATGCGAGTGAAGGCGTCAATGCCGATCTTGCCTTCGCCAATCTTCGCGTGCCTGTCCTTGCCTTCCCCCAAACCGAACATGCTGTCGTTCAGGTGAATGGCCTTGAGCCGTTCAAGCCCAACGACCTTGTCGAAGTGCTTGAGGACCGTCTCAAGATCATTGACGATGTCATACCCTGCGGCAAACACATGACAGGTATCGAGGCAAACGCCGAGGCGGCGCTTGTTCAGGGAAGCATCGATAACCGACTTGATCTGTTCGAATGTGCCGCCGATTTCATTGCCGTGGCCTGACATCGTTTCAATAAGAAATGTGGTGTGCTGGTTTTTTTCCAAAACGGAGTCGAACATCGCGGCGGCTGTTTTCTCGGGCTGCGCCGCTTTCGCGGTGTTTGTGCCCGGATGGATGTTGTACATATTGCCCGGCGTGTATTCGAGCCGTGCCAAATCGTCGGCTATGGTGTCATGGACAAATGTCTTGAGTTTGTCATCCACCGTCGCCGGGTTCAAAACATAGGAAGCGTGCGCGAGGACCGGACTGAGGCCGTTTTCTTTGGCAAAGGCGTTAAAAGCCGCAATGTCCGCAGGATCCAGCGCTTTCGCCCTTCCGCCACGTGAGTTGCGCAGGAAGAACTGGAATGTGTTTGCGCCAATGCGAACAGCTTCCTTGCCCATTGCCAGGTAGCCTTTTGACGAAGACAGGTGACTGCCGATTTTGAACATGGTTTAACTCCTCGCTTTTTCCCTCTTGATTTACAACCCTATTTCATCTTCTGTTCCGAAATATCCTATATCCTTATGCACAAGCGCATGTAAAAACGGGAACATATCATTTCCCGCATACGTTGCGAAATACTGTACTCCCGCATGCCCGCCAGGCGACAGTCACAATGAACTACAGGTAAGCGTCCTTGGATGGAAAGGAAGAAGCACAATGGCTATTTCGCAAAAAGCCGCGATTTCTTTCGCGCTGGTCTATATTCCGGTGAATCTTTACACCGCGACTCAGGACAATGATATCCGCTTCAATCAATTGGCGAAAGAGACCAAGGGTCGGGTCAGGTATAAAAAGGTCGACGAAAGCACGGGGAAAGAATTATCGAATGAGGATATCGTCAAAGGCTTCGAGTACGACAAAGGCAAATATGTGGTCGTGACTGACGAGGATTTTGAAAAGATCAAAACGGAAAAAGACCGGAACATCAAAATCGCGCAGTTTTCCGAAATGCGCGAAATATGTCCGATCTATTATGAAAAAGCCTATTATGTCACGCCGCAAAAAGGTGGCGAAAAAGCATTTGAACTGTTGCGGCAGGCCATGCTCGCCAGAAATAAAATTGCCGTTGGAATGTCGGTGCTGGGAACAAAGGAGGTAATCGTAAGCCTTATCCCTGCCGACGACGGCATACTTTTGCAAACGCTCTACTATGAGAACGAGGTAAAGGAAGTTCCCCGCGAGGTCCACGATGTAAAGCTGGACAAGTCCGAAATGACCATGGCGGACAAAATCATTGAAACAATGGAAAAACCTTTTAAGCCCGAGGAATTCCAAAATGACTACCAGGACCGTTTGCGCGCATTGATAGAAGACAAGATCGAAGGCAAGGAAATCTCCATACCAAAATCCGAAGGCGGAGCCAAGGTCATCAATCTGATGGATGCGCTGAAGGCAAGCATGGACGAGCTGAGCGTCGACGATAAAAAACCGGTCAAGGCACGAAAAACACCGCCGAAACCACGAAGAAAGACAGGATAGCGTGGACCTTTACGATTCGCAGGCGGCAAAGCCCATGCTTATTTCCGAAAATGACGAGCCGTTCGATTCGCCGGATTGGCTGTTTGAGGTGAAACTGGATGGCGAACGCGCGCTGGCCTATCTTGACAAAACGGGAACTGTCCTCGTCAACAGGCGGGAGCGAAGAATTTTCCCGCAATTTCCCGAGTTGGCAGAACTTGGTCCACATGTCGGTAGACGATGCATTCTTGATGGCGAACTGATCATCGGTTCCGGCCGCAAGCCGGATTTCGAACTGATCAAGGAGCGGTCATTAAGCAAAAGCCCTTATAGGATAAAGCGTTTGTCACAAGAAAAACCGGCAACATTTGTCGCACTCGACATCCTCTACCTGGATGGCAACCAGCTTACCGGGCGTCCCCTCGAAGAGCGAAAAAAACTATTGGCTGAAATTCTGGAGGAAAACGACTTCCTGGTGAAGTCGCGAACGTTTCCCCAATACGGCAAACGGCTTTTCGAGCAGGTAGTGGAACGCGGCCTTGAAGGAATTATCGCGAAGAAATTGGACAGCGTTTACCTGATGGGCAAGCGAACCAGGGACTGGGTGAAAATCAAGCATTGGCTCCAGGACAATTTCATCGTTTGCGGGTATTTTTCAAGCGACACTACTGCGGTTGCCAGCCTGGTCCTCGGGCAATATACGGAAAAGGAAATGCTGCGCTATTCCGGCAGGGTCATGATCGGTCTCAGGCGGGATGAATTCGAGCAGATTCAAAAACTTTCCAAAAGCAAGCGCCATCCCTTTGCTGTAGAACCTGATATAGGAGTAAAGTCGGCGATAACCTGGGTCAGACCGCTTCTGGTCTGTTCTGTTGGTTTCATGTGTCGTTTTCGCGACAATATGCTCAGACAGCCTTTTTTCAAAAACCTGCACCATGATATCGATCCGCAATCCGTCATAGAACCGGAATCCGACCCGACGACATCGTGCGTGAGTGGATGAGCGCCCCTCCACTTCGCCATTGTATTTCTTGCCGTCAAGGCTATAATATCTTAATTACTCTATGATACACGTGCTACGGCAAGGAATAGGAATGCAGGGAACTGAAATCAAACAATGCGGCGGCTCCCCGGGCGGGGAGTGTTTTTTATTGTCGTCAAAACGCAGCGCAATCCTGATCGACTCGGGTTTTTCCTTCAGCGCACCAAAAGCTGCGGACAATATAGAAAAAGAACTCAACGGTAAAAGGCTGGATTACATCCTCCTCACCCACTCGCACTACGACCATGCGGGCGGGAGCGGTTTGTTGCGCGAACGCTTTCCAGGCGCGAAAGTGGTAGCTCACGCCCATGCGGCAAAGATATTCTCCAAGGAAAGCGCCAAAGGGCTAATGCGCCTTCTAAACGCCAACGCCGCCGAAAAGATGGCGATGCCAGTTGACAATCACTCGATCGACGTCCTGCATGTGGATACCGTGGTCGAACACAATGACCGGGTTAAAACCGCTGACCTGTCGATACGCGCCTACGAGACTCCCGGCCATACGCAATGTTCGACTAGCTACTACATCGAGGAACTCGACCTCCTGTGCACAAGCGAATCGTCCGGAGTCGCTCCTAACTATCCGGAAGTCATGCCCGCGTTCATGAGCAGCTATCAGGCTACGTTGAAATCCATTGAATTCCAGGAAAAACTCAAGGCCAGGCGTCTTCACATCCCGCACCGGGGAATCCTGTCCGGCGCCGACGCGGAAGCATATTTCGCCCGAAGCCGCGAAGCGGCGGAAGAACACGCCGAATTCGTCCTGGAAGCCCACCGCGGGGGATGCAGCGCGGAAGAAATTGTCAATAGGTACTGTGAAAAATACTACACGGACATTGTCGCAATGATACAGCCTAAAGAGGCATTTGTCATCAATGCCCAGGCGATGATCCCGCGCCTGCTGCAGGAAATGGAGGCGGTAGGGCGTATTTAAAATAATTATACATATCCAGGGGTGGCGGACAACTTGCCGTATTTGCAGCCGGCGAAAGGATAGGTCATGCTTGACAAAAACCATCAACTGCTTA
This sequence comes from Planctomycetota bacterium, assembly GCA_036745875.1. GTDB lineage: Bacteria > Planctomycetota > SZUA-567 > SZUA-567 > SZUA-567 > DAIOFH01. Next base: position 5,761 of record DAIOFH010000118.1, read on the forward strand.
TTGCCAAGAACGATTCCACGTCAATCCACATCCTTCCCAAGATGCTCAACCGTCACGGTCTGGTCACCGGCGCGACCGGTACGGGCAAAACCGTATCACTACAGGTCATCGCAGAATCGCTGAGCTCTCTTGGCGTTCCCTGCCTCATTACCGACATCAAGGGGGATGTCTCCGGTATATCCAAGTCCGGCGGAGGGAAAAAACCCGAGGAACGGGTGGAAAGCATGAACCTGGCGGCCGAAGGTTTCCAACTTCAAGGCTGCCCGGTTTGCTTCTGGGACGTTTTCGGCAAGGACGGCCATCCCCTGCGCACAACGATCTCGGACATGGGTCCGCTCCTCATCAGCCGGACTCTTGACCTTAACGACACTCAGTCAGGCGTTTTGCAGTTGCTGTTCCGCATAGCGGACGACAACGGCCTGTTGCTCCTTGACCTCAAGGACCTACGGATGCTGACGGAGTTTGTCTCCAACAACAGGGCAGACTTCACAGCCAGCTACGGCAACCTCGCGACATCCACACTTGGTGCGATTCAACGTGGTTTGCTGGGATTGGAGGAACAAGGCGGAAACATCTTTTTCGGCGAGCCGGCGCTGGACATCTTTGACCTGTTGCGCCGAACGGAAGGAAAAGGAATAGTCAATATCCTCGCGGCGGACAAGCTGGTGCAAGCGCCCCGCATTTACGCGTCGATGCTGCTGTGGATGTTGTCGGACCTTTATGAAAAACTTCCGGAAACGGGCGATCTGGACATGCCGAAGCTTGTCCTGTTTTTCGACGAAGCCCATCTTGTCTTCTCAAATGCCCCCAAGGCCCTTCTGGAGAAGATCGAGCAGGTTGTCAGGCTGATCCGCTCGAAAGCCGTGGGTGTCTTTTTCATTACGCAAAACCCCGCGGATATTCCGGAGACGGTCCTGGCCCAACTCGGCAACCGCATCCAGCATGCCCTCAGGGCTTATACGCCAAAGGAACAGAAAGCCGTAAAGGCTGCGGCGTCCGCTTTCAGGCCCAACCCGGCGTTCAAGACTGAGGACGCCATCACCGAGCTTGGCGTCGGCGAAGCGCTGGTTTCCTGCCTTGACGAAAAAGGCATTCCGATGACGGTGGAACGGGCGCTGATGCTGCCGCCGCAAAGCCAGATCGGACCTATCACTCCCGACGAACGGCAGGACCTCATCAAGAAATCGCAGCTTTACGGTCAGTATGAAAGGGTAGTCGACCGCGAATCGGCCTATGAAATACTGACGAAACGCGTACAAGACACTCAAGCCGCAGAGGCAGCGGCCAAGGTGGAAAAGGAACATGCTAAAAATAAAAAGGACGACGAAGGGATTTTTGGCAAAATAGCCGCTGACTTTGCCAAAAAGACCCAGCAGAGCGTCTCTCGCAACATTGCCAACCAGGTCGGGCGATCCCTTGTCCGCGGTATCCTCGGAAGCCTGTTCGGTGGAAAGAAATGATGCAAAAGATAATTAGTCGTTGCCCTTCCGCGCAAGAATGTCTCCCAGCGCCTGGATGTTCTGTCGCAGGTGATTGACGACGTCATCCATATTCGCGCTGATGCCGGTCATGGCGTTCGCCTCTTTCGCCGTATTGTCGGAATTGCTGTCGACCTGGGTCATGGCGTCGTTGATGTTGTCAATGGCGCCGCCCTGCTCTTCCGTGCCTTTGCCGATACGGTCGATTGTTTGCCGGATATCCTTCATCGAATCCATGACCGACTTGAATTTGCCTTCCATTTCCTCGGCGATCTTGGTGCCGTCCGTGACCCTGTTCACCGTCTCTTCAATCAAAGCAGCCGTTTCCTTGGCTGAATCAGCGGAACGGCGGGCAAGGTTACGGACTTCATCGGCGACTACGGCAAACCCCTTGCCCGCTTCGCCGGCGCGGGACGCCTCCACTGCGGCATTCAGGGCCAGGAGGTTGGTTTGGAAAGCGATGCCTTCGATGGTCTTGATAATGTTGCGAATCTCTTCCGAGGAATTGCTTATTTTATCCATGGCGCCGTTCATGCGGGTGACTGCGGCAAAGCCGGCTTCGACGTTCTGGTCGCTGGTGCGCATGATCTGGTCGGCTTCGCGGGCGCTTTCGGCGTTTCGCTGGATGATCGCGGACATTTCCTTCAGCGATGCCGCGGTGGCGTCGACCGCCGCCTCCTGGGATTTTGCCCCCGTATCCAGGGAGCCGCTGGCATGGGAGACATTCTCCGCACACTCGGCGATCCTGTCCGCATCACCCACCAGGCTTGCCGTGATCCTGTTCAAGGGCTTTGTGATGGTGCGGGCAAACCAGACGCCGACGATGCTGCCTATGATGAGGAGAATCACGGACATCCCGATGGTCGTCAAAATCGAACGCCGCATATCGGCCCCGAATTCGACTTCGCTGACTTCGCAAATCAGGTACCAGTTCAAAAGCGGGATCTTGCGGGATACGGCGATTCTCTCATCGCCGTTGTCCGAATAGGAAAAGGCAAAGCCGTCCTTTTCCCGGATCTGGTTCCAGTAGGTCAGGTATATCGGATTGATGCTTTCTATTTGCTGTCCTATCATCGCATTGTCGCGAATGAACCTGATCATGCCGTTTTCGTTGACGACAAAGGCCGCGCCTTTTTCGCCAACTTTCATATTGTTCAATTCCCGAGCCATGTCCTCAAGGTCGATGGATGCGGAGAGGATGCCGCGGTATTGCCCGTCCAGCTCGATGCGCTGGTTGATAAAGGCTTTCGTACCCCACACGGGATCGCCGACATAGATGACGATGCTGACAGGGACTCCGCTGTCGCGGAAGCCGAAGAACCAACCGTCCTCCTCCCCAACGTGGCGCAAATAGCGTTTGCCTTCAAGGATATCGAGGTATTTACGGGTATGGTCAGAGATGAAATTCGCTCCCAGGGTGCCATAGGTGGCGATAATGGTGTCCACCAGTTGGTAAATCGTCTCGTCACCGCTCTCAGGTTCGCCTTCGCGCAGCCATTGGACGAAGAACGGATTTTTTGCCGAAAGGTCGAGGGCGTCGGAAACGGTTTTTATCTTGGTGATGACTGCGGCAAGCGCATTGTCGGAAACAAGCGGCAGCTGGTAGCCGACAAGTTGCGACCGCATCCCCTTTTGGAAAGAATTCCTGTTGATGGCGATGATGACGACTGCGGTGATCAGCAGCAAGGCTACGATAAGAATGACAATTTTCCGTTCCACACCAATGCGTTTAAACATTTTCGCTCCTTGCGGCTGTTATTAACTCCGCCGGTATGATTTGAAGAACACAAACGTTCAAGATATAATCTCGATCAAACCAATTAGAATAAGAATTGATTTATCACATTTTCCTGTTTTTTCAAGCAAAAAGACAGGCTCGAAGAGCCTGTCTTTCATCATGGTCATAAGTTGACCGCATATAGTGTATTATAATTGACCCGTTAGCATGATATGCCATCTACTCATTGCATGGCCCGGGTCAAGCGGGAGTAAGCAACCTGTCGTTAATGGCGGCGGAGAGCTGAGAAGTATTGGTCCGGCGCATGCTTTCAAGCGTCTCTGAACGCACACGTATTGTTTTTTCAGGATCGGCCGTATCATCCACACGATCCATGCGCTGGGTAAGACGACGGTAGGCTGCATGCATTTCGTCTTGCGTCGGCGCAGGCAGGCCGCCTGGCCAACCAAGCAATTTTGTATTCGGGTCGGCGCCGACGGCAATCAAGGTGGTCAAAGCGGCGAACACTCGGTCTTCGCGCATACTTTCCATCTCCTCCGATGTCAACTTCGTCCCCTTGTTTATTTTCTCCGCCGTCAAACCCGAATCCTCGACAACGCTCGCTTCCAGCGGCTTCGGCGCAAACGGCGACAGGTCGACGCGATCCATCGCCTGGTTTGTTTTTTCATTTTTTGCCGAGTCGACGCTTTTTTGACGGCTGTACAGATCGGTTACATTTTGCCTGGCAAACATCCTCCCGATCATGCCGGGATTGCCCCCGTTCACCTGCAGTGCCATTCCCATCCCTCCTTCGATACGTACAGGACAAATACGGCATCTTCGCCGGGTATTATCAGAACCGGTCCCGGCCCGATAATGTGTCCAATTTTTTTATCGGCAGTTTGGGGATGTTGAATGCACTGAATTTGGTGAAAGGAAAAGAATCTTCAGGAAAGGTTCAGAACTATTCGGCGTCTCTTCAAAAAGTATATAACTGTATTGGCGCAAAGACGATATTTTTTGCTTAGTAGGACTGCACTGATATAAATTTTCAATAGGTCCCGGCGAAACTACATTGCCGGTGAAGCAGCAAAATAATAAATAAATAAATAACCACATTTTACATGCCTACATCCCTGAAAATACTTAAAGTAGGACCAAGATCAACATACTCCGAAGTAATATACTTAATAGACAAGGCTTACCACGTGGTTTAATGAGCAATAATTTTTCCGCATACACTTTTATTTTTGTGTTGATAAATAGGATGAAATCAGGTATTACTACAAGTGCGGAAATTGAGTATTTTATCCTACGACCCTAACCCTACTTGTTTACCGACCTATACTGACGAATAATATTCCTTTTTCCAAATCATTTTCAGAAACTGTATATTCTCTGATTGTATAGTAATGATTGGATGGGTTGATTGGTTTTTCTGGTAGTTTATGTGAAAGGCGGGGAATTATGTCTATGTCAAGGAAGATCTACAGTATCATCGGACTGTTGGTTCTCGTTGCTGTTCTCATCACAGCAGTAAGCGTCTATGGTATTTCGAGAATCAACGAAAGTACGGAACAACTTGGGCGATTGGCCAACCGTTCGGTCAATCTGAATAGAATCGATAGAATTGCTCTTTCGCGCTCACTAGCGGCGGTGCGCATCATCGTTGCTTCGAGTCCGACTCGCATCAAAGAAATTGTAGACACAATGTTCTTACCTACAGAACGGGAAATGGAAGAAGAACTCGCCGACTACGTCTCAAACTTTCCGGAAAACCCGACCGACGAAATGCGTTCGCACCCGGTCACGATCAAATCATTCTGGGACGAATATGTCAAAATTACCAAAGATCTTGCCGACATGGCTTCCCGTAACACCAATAATCAGGCGCTCGAGCTTATCGCGGGCATGAACACATTTTGGTATAACATGGATGATTCACTCCAGGCTGTCAGAAAATCGATATCCGAAGACGCGCCGGATGAGCAAATTGCCTGGCGGGCAGACATCGGTAATGCACGCACCAATATCGCCTATTACCGGTACTATATCTCCCTCCTCAGCGCATCGACCGATGCCGAGCGGATCAATGAGTATGCCAAAAACGCGAATGAGATGCTCACATCGACGATCGCTTATATCAAAAATGGTGAAAAACTGACGCCGGAACTGGCCGCGAAGGCACGGGCACTGTCCGGCGATTTGGAAAAAACCGCAGTCGCCTCGATGAATGAAATCATTCGCATCGGGTCGATAAACTCAAATGCGCAGGCTACCCAGATACTGGTAACCCAAGCCGACCCGGCGTTTGTTAAGTTGGATACCTTCACAAATGGGCTTATTGCCGATGCCCAGGTAGGCCAGGCTGATGCCTTGCGCACCGCAAACGCCTTGGGCCGCACCATCAGCCTGATCTCACTCATCGTCAGCATTATCGGCATCGTTGCCGGCAGCTTCTTTGCCTGGCTGGTCGTCTCCCGCATCGTCAGGACGCTTGGCGATATTATTGATGGCCTCGGCGAAGCGTCGGATCAGGTCAACTCAGCCGCAGGCCAAATTTCCGCCACTTCACAGAGCCTGGCGGAAGGCTCGACAGAACAGGCCGCCTCTCTGGAAGAAACATCCTCCGCTCTGGAACAGATGGCTTCCATGACCAGGCAAAACGCGGACAACGCCCACAAGACCAACGATACCACGGTGCAGAACAACAAATCCATCAATATCGGTTCGCAAGCCGTCGAGAACATGTCCAATGCGATGTCCGAAATCAGCGACTCTTCGGAAAAGATCAGCAATATCGTCAAGACAATCGAGGAAATCGCCTTCCAGACCAATCTCCTCGCGTTGAACGCCGCAGTGGAAGCGGCGAGAGCGGGAGAAGCAGGCAAAGGGTTCGCCGTCGTTGCCGACGAGGTGCGTAATCTTGCCCAGCGTTCCGCCCAGGCGGCACGCGACACAACAACCCTCATCACCGGCACGGTCGAGCGCGTGCGCAACGGTTCCGCCATCGCTTCCGAACTCGGCTCAAGCTTCAAGGAAATCGAAAACGGTTCGCAAACTGTCGGACGTCTGGTCACTGAAATCACCGCAGCCACAAACGAGCAGGCCCAAGGCGTCGACCAGGTCAATACCGCCGTGGCGCAGATGGACAAAGTAACCCAGCAAAACGCGGCTTCGGCCGAGGAATCCGCGTCCGAAGCCGAAGAACTGTCGGCGCAAGCGGGGCAATTGAATAGCATGGTCCAGGACCTTATCGGCTTGGTTGAAGGACAGACGCGTAGCGGAAACGGCGGCAAAAGGCTTCCCCCGCCCAGGGTACAGGCGAAGATCGCGACAAAGCCCAAGAGCGTACCGGTCGATGTGCGGCCCACTTCGACAAGCGGTGGCGGCATGAAGATGTTGCAGGCATCCGAAGTGATTCCTCTCGGCGAAGACGACGATTTCTAGACTAAGTGGTAATCTGAAAATGGAAAAGGACCT
>DAIOFH010000119.1:0-12317 GCA_036745875.1 Planctomycetota bacterium
TCGCCGAATTCATTTTACCATAAAATAGTAAAATAGTATGTTCGAATTTTCTATCAACATGTATATGCTGAAAGGGATGGAATGGCTACTGGCGTTGGACAAGTGATAGAAGGCAGCTATTACTACAAAGTCATCAGAAAGATAGCCGACGGGGGAATGGGAAGCGTTTACGACGTTGAGCAGCACGGTGCAGAGGGCTTTGTCAAAAGAATGGCCCTGAAGACGATTATCCCGCGCTACACCAACAACAAGGAATTTGTGGATATGTTTATCGGCGAAGCGAAACTGGTCGCCAACCTTGTCCACCCGAATATCGTCCAGATCTACCAATTGGGTCGCACTTCGGATGGTTTTTTCATCGCGATGGAATACATAGACGGAATCAACCTGGAGCAGTTCCTCCTCAGGCATTTTGACCTCAAGCGCAAAATCCCCCTCGATATTGCGACCTTTATCGTCAGTCGCGTTGCGCGCGGTCTCGAATACGCGCATGGAAAGACCGACAGCCACGGCGTCCCGCTGGGTATTGTCCACCGCGACGTTTCTCCCAAAAACGTCATGATCAACACCGAAGGTGAAGTCAAGCTTACCGACTTCGGCATCGCCAAGGCGAAGAACTACATCGAGCAGGACGAGGAACGCGTCCTCATGGGCAAGGTGGAATACATGTCCCCTGAACAGGCGGATTATCAGGTCACGGACGCCCGTAGCGACCTGTTTTCCCTTGGCATTGTCTATGCGGAACTTCTCTCCGGCAATAATAACTATATCGGTTCCGACACCAATGACACCCTTGAACGCGTCAAGCGGGCGGAATTGCCGCGTATTGAACTCGAACGCCGCGACGTGCCGCCGGAAATTGTCAAGATCGTGAACAAGGCCCTGCAGAAAGATCCGCTGCAACGCTACCAGTCGGCCACCGACATGTGCTATGACCTCGAATATCAAATGTACTCCAGGGGATACGGGCCGACGATCGGCTCGCTGGCGAAATATGCTGCCGATCTTTTCCCGCGCCATAAATTCTCCGCACCGGACCGCACAGGTCGCCGCGGCGGCGGAATGTAACCATGGGAAAGGAAGCTGCGGAGCTGCTCGGCGGGTTCCATGGAGCCCGCGTGCTGTGCGCTGGCGACGCCATGCTGGACCGGTATATCTACGGTAATGCGACCCGTATATCCCCGGAAGCGCCGGTCCCTGTAGTCCATGTCAAAAAGCAAACTGTCATGCCCGGCGGCGTCGGGAACGTCGTCGTCAACCTCGCCGATCTAGGCGCAACTCCGATGATGGTCACCGTTGTCGGCGACGATGATGCGGCGGGGCAGCTCGAAGCATACCTTACCAATTGGAACTCCAACGACAGGCTGGAAACAAGACTTATCCGCGATGCCGCCAGGCCAACCATTGTCAAGACCAGGATTATAGCCGGCATTCAGCAGGTTGTCCGGTTTGACGAGGAGGCCGTGAAGCCGCTTTCTTCGGAAATGTGCGGCAAATTCCTGTCTGAACTCGATTTACGCCTTGCATCTGTCAAAGCGGTCGCCGTCTCCGATTACGGCAAAGGCGTGGTTGCCGGGGATACGATCGGCAGGGTCATCGCGCTTGCCCATGCCAGGGGCGTTCCCGTGGTCATTGATCCGAAAGGCAATGATTACGGCCGCTACCGCAATGCCGACCTGGTGAAGCCGAACCGCAAGGAGATCGCGGAGGCAGTCAACAGACAACTCACTGACCGACAGGAGGTCGTCGAGGCGGGTAGGGAGATAATGGCTGTCCACGGCATAAAAAACATCCTCGTTACGCTGTCCGACGAAGGCATGCTGCTTCTGCGCGACGAGGACAAGGGCCGGGTGCCGGTGCTTCTGCCCTCAAAGGCCCGCGAAGTGTTTGATGTCACCGGCGCGGGCGACACCGTGTTGTCCGTAATGGCTGCGACGCTGGCGGTCGGCGCTCCACTCGCTCTGGGCGCACGGCTTGCGACGTTGGCGGCGGGAGTGGTTGTCGGCAAGGTCGGCACAGCCACGGCAAAGCCGGAAGAAATCGCCCGCATGGCTGAAGAGAGCGAATAATTAATAATGAACAAGTAATAATTTTTACCTGTTAATTATTAATTGGAGTTAAATACATGTTCCCAATTTCCTCTCGTTTTCTCGCGCTCTTTCTGGCGACCTTCCTCCTCTTTGCCAGAACCGCTCCGGCCGCCACCGCATTCAGTCCGAACGAGGAATTCAGCTGGCAGCAATGCGCCGGGCAGTCGATCCTCGTAATGTTGAACCAGCATCCTTATGCGGAAATGATAATCCGTAAACTTGACGCTTTCGAGGCTTTGACCGGGATCAAGGTTGCGTACGTGATGATACCGGAAGGCGATTATTTTCCGCGTTTGGACGAATCATTCAACGCAGCCGCGGGAAAACCGGATGTATTCATGACCGGGGCCTACCAGGTTTGGGAATACGCGCCCAAGGGATTGCTGGCCGAACTGGACCCGTTCATTACCAACCCGACCAAAACCCGCTCAAACTATGCCTACAGGGATTTCTTCAGCGGCATCGCCGGGTCGTTCCGCTGGAGCGGCATTGCGGGGGAGAAGACGGGGGAAGGCAACCTGTGGGCAGTACCCCTTGGCTTTGAAGCGAACGGGTTGACCTACAACCGCGAAGTCTTGGCAAATTACCGCATCATGCCTCCCCGGAGCCTTGAAGAGATGATCGGCATCGGCAGGCAACTGAGGGGTTTTGGCGGCGAAGGGACGTATGGCGTCACCGTTCGCGGCGAAAACGACTGGGGCACGCTGCATTCAGGCTACATGACCGCTTTTGTGAACTATGGCGCGCAGGATGTCGTCGTTGAAAACGGCCGCTTGGTATCCAAGGTCAATTCGCCTGAAGCCGTCAGGATGACGGAACTTTGGCTTGAAATGCTGCAGGAGGCGGGGCCGGAGGATTGGCGAAATTACAATTGGTACCGCGCCAGCGACGACCTCGGCTCCAGAAAAGCGGCCATTCTTTTTGATGCGGACATTCTCGGGTTTTTCCAGAACGCGCCGGGCGCGTCCGACCAGGCCGGGAAGCTTGCTTCCGCCCCTCCTCCGATGCCGCCCGATTCGGATCCGGCTGACGTGCTGTCGAACCTCTGGGTATGGGGCGTTGCACTGAACGCCGCCTCAGAAAGCAAGGATGCGGCTTGGCTGTTTATCGCCTATTTCACCAGCAAGGAATTCCAGTTGTATTCGGTGCTGGAAGGGAAGTCCATCAACCCGCCGCGACGGTCGGTGTTTGAAAGCCCCGCTTTTCAACGCAAAATCGCCTCGATGGAAGGCTTTGCCCAGACGTTTTCCCGTGTGGTCGAAGGCACATCCATCTATTTTACTCCGACACCGCACTTTTTCGAAATCGCCCACAAATGGGTTGGCACCCTCCACGACATCGCCGACGGCAAATACGAATCCACCCAGGAAGGCATGGACGCCCTAAAGGAATGGATGGACGAGCGCTTGGCGGATGTGGTAGTGGAGTAAAAAGAAAAAAATGCTCAAAGCATTTTAGGGAATTCTGTGATAATTGAAGTTGGGCGCTTTGGCGTCAAGGACGGGGATCGTCAATGCAGGCGACTTTTCGTACTACCCAGAGCTGACGCACAACGCCATATGCCGCGCGGCGCGCTCGCTGGCAGTCGCAGAGGAGTTGGCCAGAAGGCAGGGGCGGATAGCGCCTTTCATGGTTGTTCCTCTGGGGAGATGTCTTCCGTTTCCGAACGGACAAAGGTCCTGAGGCGCAGCATCGCCGGTTCCGGCTGGACGACAAGAACGTAAATCGCGTAATTTCCACCTCCCTGCTTGGTCGGCTTGACGTTCCGGAGTTCGAGAATGGCACGCTCGCCCTTGGCGAAAGTCTTTTTTTCCGCCGAGAGGCGGATGCAGGAGCAGGAAGTGCCGAGGCGGGAAATGCTTATTTCACCCATGTCGGGGCGAAGAATTTCAAACGCCTGGCTGGGCGACAGCGAATCCAGCGTTATTCTCCCGCCCAGATCGTCCGCCCGCACCAGCTGAAAACCCGCTTCCTCCGATCCGGCCTTGACGGATTTTATCACAGTCGAGGTCAGGCCGGTCTCCGTCGCTTCCGCGCTCAGGCCAGGTCCTCCGCACAGCATAAAAAGGGTCAAGAGAAAGCATATTGTCAACGCAGGCAGACGGTATGGCGTCGCGTCGCGGTTGCCGGTCATGGGCATATCCTTTTGCAGCGGCACTACCCGTTATTCATTAATTTCACCGTTTCCCGCGCCACCATGATCTCTTCGTTCGTCGGCACGACATAGAGTTTGACGCGCGAATCGGCGGCCGAAATCTCGGCTTCCTTTTTCATCACCTTGTTTTTCTCCGGGTCAAGGCGAAGGCCGAAGAAGTCCATGTCGTTACAGATGCGGGAGCGGGTGTTGACGGCGTTTTCGCCGATGCCGCCGGCGAAGGCGACAGCGTCGAGGCCGTTCATGACGGCGGTATACGCGCCGATGTATTTTTTGATTTCGTGGGCGAAATGGTCGACCGCGAGTTTTGCCCTGGGGTTAGTTTCATAGGCTTCCTCAAGGTCCCGCATATCGCCGGACATGCCGGAAATCCCCGCCAGGCCGCCGTTTTTCACCATTTCCTTCAGGACTGCATCCAGGCTCAGGCCGGATCGCTCCATGACATAGGGAATGACGAAGGGGTCGAGGTCGGCGGAACGCTTGGCCATAGGCACGCCGGACTGGGTGGTGAAGCCCATGCTGGTATCGATGGAAACGCCGTTCTTGACCGCCGCGAGGGATGAACTGCCGCCGAGGTGGCAGGTGACGATTTTCATTTCGGAGAGGGGTTTTCCCGACAGGGCAGCCACGCGCTCCGCTATGTAACGGTGCGAATTGCCATGGAAGCCGTAGCGCCTGACCCCGTATTTTTCCCGCCATTCGTAAGGAATTCCGTAGAGGGCTGCATATTCCGGCATGCCCCTGTGGAACGCCGTTTCAAACGCGCCGACGAGCTGCGTCCTCGGAAGCATCTTCGCAAACTGCCGGATTGCGCTGATATACGGAGGATTGTGGGCCGGCATGACGCCGGAGTATTTTTCCATTTCCGTGAGGACCGCCTCGTCCAGAATATAGGAACCCCTGAGGTCATAGCCGCCATGCACCACTTTGAAACCGATTCCGGCAACCTCCGAGGCGTCCTTGATGACGCCCGGTACCGGCGTTGCGTCCGTCGGAGCGGTCAGTGCCGCAAGCATGGCGTCGATGGCCGGGCCGTAGCCTGCATGGGTGTCTATGGTTTTGCTCGCTTCCTTGCCGCCCGCCTCCCAGCCGAACGGGGACGCTGCCTCCCCGACCCGTTCGACGTAGCCGCGAGCCAAGGTCGCTTCATCATCCATCTCGATAAGGCGATACTTCAGGGACGTGCTGCCGATGTTGACGACAAGGATTTTGGCCATGGAAATCTCCTCATTATAGCGTTTTCTGAAACGGTTGGCCCTTCCTTTTGCGCGTTTTGGCTTGGCATAGCTGTGCCGGAAAACGCAATAAGGGGCCTATCATTTCCGAAAACGCGCTAACTGATGACTTTGCCCATCACTTCCTGAATGTCGAGCCAGGTCTCCTTGTCGGCCGGAGTACGGTCGTCTGGGCCTTTACGGGCGCGCAACAGGTAGGATGGATGGTAAATTACCCTAAGGGGTATGCCGTTGTACTCATACCAGCGTTTGCGCAGGCCGCCCGTGCCCGGTTCAAGGCCAAGGAGCGCGCGTCCCGCCACCATGCCGACGGCGACGATGACCTGCGGTTTGACCACTTCGATTTGCTTGTTCAGGTACACGGAACATGCCGCGACTTCGTCGGGCTTCGGGTCGCGATTGCCGGGCGGGCGGCACTTGACTACATTGGCGATATAGACCTCGCGGCGCTGGACCTTCATGCCTTTTTCGATAATATCTGTGAGGAGCCGTCCCGATCTGCCGACAAACGGCCTGGCCTGTTCGTCCTCGTCCTTGCCTGGCCCTTCGCCGATAAACATGACCTTGGCGTTCAATGCACCTTCGCCCCAGACCATGTGCGTGCGCTTGCTGCACAGGTCGCAAAGCTGGCAGGTCCGGGCTTCCTGCCTGAGCGGCTCGAGTTCCGCTTCCTGCTTGGGGCAGGGGGCGGGGGTCAAATAGGGGACAAGGGTGAAGCGAACCTTTGGCGGTTCGGGCGAGGAAGTGTTTTGCTGATCCGGCTCATCCGGTTGTCTTTGTTGGCGCGGCTGAGCTGCCGGCGGCGGTGTTGTTTCGTGCGAGCGCAGGGACTCTATGGTTCTGCGCATTCCTTGTAGTGTCGTCGGCGCGCGATTCTGTATCGTTTCGGCGGGCGGAGGGCCTGGCCTGGCAGTCGTCTGTTGTTTTGTTGTCCTGGCGATCTCGGAGAGATCGGCGAGAATGGAATTGCCGGAAATGTAGGTGCTGCCAAGACCTTCTTCAAGTTTGAGTCTTGCAACCAGGGATTCAATGGCTTCAGATAAAGGGGAATTGGTATTCATGGCTGCATAATACGGGATGACCGTGGATATTACAAGGGGTGTAGTGTGAAAATGAGCTAGACCAATTGTCTTGTTTCAGACTTATATGGAGCTGTTTGTCGATTTGCAATGCCGGTGCCTTCGGTCGGGAATTTCAATTTTTAACGTAACCCTAATAATTCCAAAAATGAAGGTTCATTTTTTATTGCATTGGAACGATATTATTAATAGAATATGTATTAGTGGTCTGGTCCAGTGCGGAAACTTTTATCGGATGACCATGCTTGACAAAAACTAATTTATTGATAAAGTTTCTCCCTTTGGTTTATTTCATGACCTTACGAAAGTGAACACGGAGTACCTGTCCATATAATGAGTACGGCAACCAAGCGTCATCTCAGTTTAATGCTTCTTTCCTGCACGGCGGCACTGCTGTGTCTGTGCGGCAACACCAGCGCACTGGACTTTCGTTTTCCACTCCTGCGCTCCGCAGCTCTGCCTGATAATGCTGATGCGGAAATAAAAGAGGAAGAACGCATTTCCGAAGTGCTTGACCAGGACGCCAGCTATCGACAGTTACTTGAATCGACAACCAATCCTGACATCCCCCTCGGCCGCTATGTCCAACCCGGCGAAGAACTCAAATACCAGGCCAAATGGCGCGGTCTTCCCGCTGGCAGCGTCAGGCTCGCCGCCAAGCGAATGGGCGTCATCAAAGGCCGTCCGGTTTTTGTTTTTGAATTGACCGCGGAGAGCAACGATTTCCTCAATGCCTTCTACCCCGTGAATACCAGCGCCAACAGCTACGTTGATGCCGCCAACGGCCGGAGCTATCTTATCCGTCGCCGCATATCCGAACGCAACCGGGGTTATAAGGACCGACTGGAATTCAAATACGATTTCCGTCTCCCGAATGGTCTTCCCGATCCGGTTTGCAAATACTCGATGGTCGGCGATTCAGGACAGGAAGTCGCGGCGCAGCCGATCCCGATTCCCGGCAACATGCAGGATATGGTCTCCATTATTTACTATATCCGCGGCATGCAGCAACTGCGTCAAACCGGCGACACATGTGAAATTCTTCTTGGCGGTCGCAAACAACCAGGCATCATGACAGTAAGAGTCATTGGCGAAGAAGCGATTACAATTCCCAATATCGGCACTTTCGACTGTATCAAAGTCGAACCCTGCGGGGACGGCACGAATATTTCCGGCAACCTCATCGCCTCGCGCGGCTCCGAATGCGTCTGGCTTGAGAAAAACACCCGTGTGCCGGTCATGTTCCAGGCCGAACTGCCGTCGCCTTTGGGAACGATTGTAGCGACCTTGATCAAAGCCGAAAAATGCCCCATCGTGCGTTATGCCCGCAAATAATTAGCATCTCTATTCCCTCCCACAAAAAATACCTTAAAAATAACTTTACTCTCCATTCGGATTGACGTATAAAAAATAGACTTCCCTATTTTTTCACACGATCACACTTATCCGTGGAGGCATCATGCGTATCATATCTGCTCGCTTGCTATGTATATTGGCATGTATCATTATCCTCTCCTTTTCTTTCAGTGCGATTGCCGCAGGCGAATCATTTTCTCGTGGCGGAAATCTGGCTCTTTTCGTTGGCATCGACCGATACGAGCATCTTGGCGAATTGCCCTATCCCGTCAACGACGTCCGTGCTTTGGAGAAAGTGTTTTCCAAAACCGGCGACTTCCGCAAGGTAATTGCCCTGGTCGACAGGGATGAAAACGGCAGCGCGCCGAAAGCCTGGTTCCAACCGCGAAAAAACAATATACTCAATGCCCTCCGTCTTCTCGCCAAAAACGCACCCGCCGGTTCCAATCTGGTTTTTTTCTTCTGCGGCCATGGAATGCTCAAAGAAGGGAAAGCGTATCTAATGGCTTCGGACTCCGACGGCGGCGCCAATTCCGCCATTGCCATGGATGACGTCCTTGACATCCTTTCCGCCAGCAAGGCGGCGAGTAAAACCATCCTCGTCGATGCCTGTCCAGGTACAGAGGATTTTCCCGGCCTTTCCGGCACCTTTGAAGTGGCCGACGACAGTTCCATCGTCATCACATCCTGCCAGGAATGGCAGAAGTCGCTGGTGGACGGCGAAAACGGGCGCGGCATTTTCAGTCTCGCCATTGAAAATGCGCTCACCGGCGCTGCCGACAAGGATAAGGACGGTGATATCGATATCAAGGAATTGTATGCGCATGTCGAACTGCACATGAGTGATTTTTGCCTGGAAGAAATGATCGAGGACGGGCAAAATCCGATGCGCTCCGGTATGGCGGATGAAGAGATCGTGCTCTTTACCGCGTTTGTGACAGTGGAAGAGGACGATATCGCCCTTGAAGATCCGGATATTTTTCTTGTGGAAGACGACGACGGGGGCGGCACTTCCGATCATACCGAAGCCGTTGCCGCTGTAGACGCCGAGCTTGTGGCTGAAACGCAAAATCCAGAAGAGAACAGCGCCGCCAACACCGCCGCCGCAATTCCCGAAGATGCCGACGATGAAGCAAGCCGCACCTTCGCCAAAGCCGACAGGGCCATCGATGAAGGCCGTTTTTTCGACGCGTTTACCCTGTATCGGGGTTTGGCGCAGAAAGGCAATGCCGAGGCGCAATACCAGATGGGCTATGCTTATTATCATGGCAACGGTCTGAATCAGGATTATGAAAAAGCCGTCGAATGGTTCACCGAAGCGGGAAATCAGGGACATATCAAGGCCCAGGAAACGCTTGGCTCGATGTATTACTTTGGTCAGGGAGTGAAACAGGATCTCGCCGAATCGGCTCGGTGGAACATGCTCAAGGGCCAGCTTCCCGACTCCATCCCGGAATTGAAGGCGATGGCGAAGGTTGATGAACGAGACTATGAACCGACGCTGCTCACGGAGAGCGGTATGCGCTATTACGGTGATATCGGACCGGCGCTGAGGCTGAAAATCGAGCGCCCCAATAACGAGGCGTTTTCCATCGAAAGTCTGTCCACCAACCAGGGCGGCCTGACCTTGTCTTCCTCGAAGATGTCGTATGCTCAGGGCGAAGAGGCGTTCCTCGACCTGCGGCAGGTTTCTTCCATCCCTTCCCAGGGCGGCAACTACGACATTTATGTCAGGCTTTCCTCGCCGTCGGGAAAAACCATGACAAAGAATGTGTTCGTCAAGCCCGACGCCACGGTGGTGTACAGTAACCAGGTCCAGCAACCGTACCAGACCTACCAGCAGCCGAACCAGCAATACTATACCCAGAACAGGCAGCACCAGCAGCAACAACCCCGCCAATCGTCAGGCAACGACGCCGGGGCGGCGGTCGGCAAATTTTTGATGAATGCCATTATTCCAGGGCTGTCGTTCTTTGGTCCGTGAAGGTTTTGTAAGACCACAGAGAACGCAGAGATTTGTTTATTGCTCCGTGCCCTCCGTGTATTCTAGGGTTGCTATTGAACCTGCCAAGCGCAAAATCGCTTCATGCGCAAGCCTCAACCCGAATATGCCGGTGATGGTCGACAGGCTGCCGAGAATGCCGCGCACCCTGCCTCGGTCGTATTCGCCTTCTTCGACCTGGCGGTCGTGTTCGTCGGGATTTTCGATAGCGGCGACATTCCGTAACTCGTCAGAATACACACACCACAGATCCCCGCTCTCGTCGACAGCACGGCGACGCAGGCGCTTACGCACCAGCCGGGCCAGGGGACAGCCTTTGGCGTCAAACAACCTGGCAAAATGGATTTTGTCGGCATCGATCCTGGTCGCCGCTCCCATAGCGGAAAAGACCGGAATGCTGCGTTCGGCCCCGGCGGCGATAATTTCGGTTTTGGGGGTGAGGCTGTCCACCGCGTCGATGATCAGGTCCGGTTTATCCCGGAGCAGTTGCGGCAGAGTATCGGCATGGGCGAAAATCCCTCGTGCATCCACTACAGCTTCCGGATTTATGTCCAGGATGCGGGCGCGGGTCAGTTCGACCTTATTTTGGCCAAGGGTTGAGTGCAGGGCATAGAGCTGGCGGTTGATGTTGGATTCCTTGACCGTGTCGAAGTCGACGAGCAGGAAATTCCCGATGCCCGCTCTGGCCATCGCCTCGACGGCATACGATCCCACCGCACCAAGCCCAAATACGCAAACCCGGGCCGCATTGAGCTTTGCGACCGAATCTTCGCCTAAAAGCCGTATTGTCCTATCTTGCCAGACCATAAATTTCCTCAAAAAGATAAAAGTTATCGGTCCCCAGGTGCCGATAATAAAACAAGAGGGCTTATTCGAGCATGTTTCCAGGAGGTGCAAATGCCATGATAACACATAAAAAAGTCGCAATATTCCTGGCTTTTTTTCTCGCCCTGTTCGCCAGCGGCTGTTTCGGCACAGACGCCAAGTCCGCTTTTCTGCGGGGCCGGCAGAACCAAGACAGCGCGGAAAAGGACGGTGACGATGAATCCATTGCCTCCTCGTCCGGCAGGGATCGGATGCGTGACGAACCGCTGGACGCCGCCGCCTATACTCCGGAAGACAGCATGCGCCGAGACCTCGCGAAGCTCCGGGAGCATGAAACGAGGCAGGCCCGGCTGGTCAAAGAACTGCAGACCGAACTTTCAGATGGCCGGCAGATCATAGCCGAGGAAGAAAAGCGCCTTCTTGAAATACAGGATCGCATCGCCCGCTATGAAGATGCGATGGGAGGCGTCAACCAGGGCTTTGGCAGTGGTTCCCGCATGGCCTATGCCAGGGAACGGCAGAATGCCGGCCGTGGCTATGGCGAAGCGTTTGCCTCGGAAAACGAAAACAGGCAATTTAACGAAAACGACTATTTCGCAAATAGGGGGGCTCCGGCGAACCTTGCCAATAACCCTACACAGAATACGGGTTACGGCGATTCCATGCAAGAGGAAGTGCTGTATAGTTCCGGCGGACCCGCGGCCGGGAACGCCGCACCGAACCGGAACGATTTCAACCCGAACAAATTCGCCGGCGCGCCGCGCGGGAGGCCGAAGACAAACACCCACCTGATGAATAAAATCAAGGAACAGGAAGAGCGGGAATTGGAGCAGGCACTTGCCGCGGCTAATGAGGAAGAAGTGATGGTATGGAATCCGAACGACCCGAGCCAGCCGGTTCCCCCCAGCGTCCTTGCATCCATGCCTGACGCTTCCCGTCAACAGCAAAGACAACCGGAAACGATTGTTTCACGCCCTCAGTACAACGACAATACCGTGAACAACCTCGCCGCCGCGCCTGCAGCCGCCAAGCGCGCTGTACATGCCGACTCGACGGATTTTGACGACAATCCATACGGCAATTACACGGCAGACGTCTTTAGCCCGGATCTCCTGTTTGGCCGGGGAAGCTGATAGCGGCAGGATTTTTATATTTTCTTCAGATCCTCTCCCCGCCAAGGGAGAGGATTTTGGCGATGACCGGCAGGCTTTCGGGGTTTCTCCCACCTTGTTCTTGAAAATGCCGCGTCACGGAAAGCAGGGGGATGAAGGCTGAGGATGTCATCGGCATCAATGGCACCGACTGCATATCCGAATTGGAAAAACCGATATCGACCGGGTTCTTCGATTCGATCCTTCTTTCGGCCCGGCAACATGGCTATGGCGCGACGGAATTCGTCTACAAGTGGGTTTCAGAGGGCATCGAGCCGCCCAAGGATTACCGCACCGAGGGCGTGCTCATCGCACGGGCCAATTTCCGGCAGGTGCTGAAAGACGAGGGATTCGTGGATTGACGCGTTTTACTTACGGAATAGGCCCCTCTCCCTTGTCGGGAGAGGGGCCTATTCATTATTGA
>DAIOFH010000120.1:0-12250 GCA_036745875.1 Planctomycetota bacterium
AATCCAGGGAAAAAGGCCTGCCAGCCGATTTTTCCCAAGGACACGCGATGCGCAAGAGAGAAGGTTAAATAAATGACCGAGTCAATTCCCCTGCCCCTGCTCGATGCGGCCATTGGGTATACATGCGCCGGACTTTCAGTGATTGCAACCACAAAGGATAAGCGTCCGGTAACGGCGTGGAAGCAATTTCAGAACGCTATCGCGGCGACGGAATCGCTTGGGGATATGTTCTTCAATCCCGACATTGCCCAAAGTCTGGGGATAGTGTGCGGCAACGTGTCGGGGAATCTCGAATGCATAGATTTCGATGCCAGGGGCGCAGCCTTCAACGACTGGAAAGATTTGGTGACGGCGGATGACTCCGCCGTTTTGCACAGCGTCATTGTGGCCCGCACTCCTTCCGGCGGTTATCATATCGTGTATCGTTGTCCTGAAACGGCCATCCCCGGATCGCGCAAACTGGCCATGCGACCGACTCCGACTGCCGACGATCCATATTCGCAAACAGTACTTATCGAAACGCGCGGCGAAGGCGGGTATTTTTGCGCCTTCCCCTCGCCCGGCTATAGCCTTATTCAGGGAAGTTTAAACGCAATCCCGACAATCACCGCCGGCCAACGTGAAATTTTCATCCGTTCCGCCTGCTTTTTGAATGAAGTCCCGCAACAGGCGGAAAAGCCTGTCCCCGTCCGCACAGCCATGCAGGGAAGCCCGTCGCAACAACGCCCCGGAGACGACTATAACCACCGTTGCACCCGCGACCACCTATTTGATTTATTAATGCGTCACGGCTGGCAATTCTGGCGGAATAACGGGATAAATACCGCCTGGACCAGGCCGGGTAAAAACAAGGGACTCTCCGCGACCGTCCGCAACATTGACGGCGTCGAAGTGTTTTATGTTTTTACGTCCTCGACGCCCTTCGAGAACAACCGCGGCTATTCCCCCTTTCAGGTATACGCCATTCTTGATCACCATGGCGACTACGCCGCCGCCGCTGCGGAACTCGGGGCCCAAGGCTTCGGCACCATGGCGGACGCCTTCAACCATGACGCGTTTATCAAAAACACGGCCATGCCCGCGGTTGTCGATGACGACAGATCAGAACGGGTTTCCGATCCGGGCCCCTTCCCCGACAAGCTGCTGAAAGTGTCCGGATTCCTGGGCGAGTTTTCCGAATACATCAACCGGTGCGCCGTGAAGCGGCAACCGGTTATTTCGCTTGGTGCGGCCATTGCCGCGCTTGGCGCTCTCACCGGCCGCAAGGTCGAGGGCGTCACCGGGCTACGGACAAACTTTTATTGTCTTGGCGTGGCGGATTCCGGCGACGGCAAGGACAAGCCGCGGGAAATGGTGCGAAAACTCTTGCATGAATCAGGGAATGGCGATCTCTACTCATCCGATCGGCTAAAGTCGGACGCCGGTATCCGGGCCGCGCTGGAACTCAACCCTTGCACGCTGTTCCTCCTCGATGAGGTCGGCGAGTTGCTGGAGACGATCAAAAACGCGCGACATGCTCCATGGCTGAAAAACATCATCACCGAGTTGCTGACCCTGTATTCGTCGGCGCAGTCCGCCGGAGTCAAGCTGGGCGGCTATGCGGATGCCAAACGGACCCTGGAAATTGATTGTCCCCACGTCTGCCTGTTCGGGACGTCGGTTCCCAAGTCGGTTTTCCGCTCCATGACCATGGATTCCATCACCGGCGGACTTATGGGCCGGTTGTTGATTTTCGAATCCGCATTCGACAACCCGCGCAAGCAAATCCCCTCGCGCGAACCGATTCCCGCGTCAATATTGGATGCAGCCAAATTCTGGAAGGATTTCACCCCCAACGGCAGTTTGACCGGAGGCTTCCCCGGCGCTACATGCAGTCCGATGCTTGTCGGCGAAAACGGCGCCGCAACGCGCATTTTCGACCAACTGGAGGAACAGTCCCGGAAGGAGATCGCCACCGTCCCGCCGGACTTGCGCGGACCATACAAGCGGACGGAGGAAAACGCCCGCAAGCTGGCCGTCCTGGCCGCCTGTTCGGAATCTATCAATGGCCCCTATATCGGCGAAAAATCCGCGACATGGGCGTCGGAATTAGCCTTGTATTTAACGAGGAGATTGGTATACTTGGCTTTTATGAATGTGGCGGAGAATGAGACTCACGAGAGAAAGAATCGCGTTCTCAAGATGGTTGTCGACGCCGGGGAAAATGGCATTACACGCAAGCACTTGATCAGCCGTTGCCGTTTCCTGAAAAGCCGGGAGTTAAGCGAAGTCCTCGACTCTCTTCTCGCATCCGAGGAAATCCGGGTCGAACGCTGCGAAACCGTCTCGAAACCACTTGAGCGTTATCATTCAAATTGAGAGAAAGTTGTAGATAGTTGTAAGAAAGTTGTATGTGTTATCATTCATATAACTCTTTTTCCGTCAAGGATTTTCGAGATAGTTGTAATAGTTGTAAAAGTTGCTTATATCAATCTTTTCCTGAGATATAACTTAGCAACTTTTACAACTATTACAACTATCTTTTATCTCTATTAATCACCTATACTTATACAAATCCCTATCTATACAACTTTCTTACAACAATCTACAACTATCTTATTTTATACAATAATAGAATATTATATATGAATACTATATTTATTAATAGAACTTTCCAATCCGTAGTAGTAGACTCTCCCGTCCCGGGTGATAGATTCAACGACGTCGTTTTCGGCGATTGCAGGCGTCTGACGGCAAACCGATTCTGTTTGGCGAGCGAGAGGCTAGGCAAGGAGTCGGAAGCGTTCCAGGGGCTTCTGGCGGCCTTGCAGCGTATTGCAGATGATGATGTCTATGACGGTCGGGCAATTGCTGACTGGTATGGCCTGGTGGGCATTGAACCGCCCGAAGAGCGTTCGCCGGAATTGGTTCGCACGGAATGCCCGAAATGCAAGCGGGTGCATTTCCCTCTGGAGGAGAAGGGCCGGGTATGGAATAACGGCGTTTGCGCCAGTTGTTGGCCGACCGTCAGTTGTTGAGTCCCGGATACTTTCGCAAGTCTCCCTGCTTCGTCGCTTCTATGTCAATCCGTTCAAGGCGGGTTTCTCTCGCCGTGTTTTTCTTTTTATTCGCCTGTTCGGCCGCTTTTCGACGTTCGTCAAGATACTCCGCCAGTTCCCACACATCCCTTTTGCGCATATCTTCCGGATTGTTTGACACGCCGGTAAAATACGCATCCCACTTCCAAATGCGGTGCCCATGCCGGTCAAAAACAAGCGGGGAATAATTGTACGATTTGCCCTTCGGGGAAGTCTTGCGCTTGAGGTTCAATTGATGCGGATGATCGTCGAATGCCATGGCCGATATTCTCCATATCGGCGTGATTTGCGGTCATAACTCTGCTTATAGTTATCCCGCCTCAAAAGTCAACCCAAATAGTTCTTGATTTTCGCTCCCGAGATAATTAGCACTCTCCGCATGGCAGACGAAGATCTTTTAATCAGAATCGACATGCACGCGGTCTTATGGGAAGCTCTCGACAAAGTCGAAAACTTTAGGTGGGATCAACTGCCTTATGCTATGGCAGAGGCACTATACAATACGGCAGAAGATGCGCGCGCTCGAATGCGATATGACCTACATAAGATTTTCACGATACGAACAAAATCAAAGCCATGGGCAGAGAAGGCACTAACCTTTGATGTTAATACCAGAAAAGAGCTTAGGGAAAAAATCAAACGAAATGGCAGCCCGTCCATCTCGATCATTAGCAGAGATAAAGTTCTTGGCAAGTTACTCACTGATGGCGGCGTAAAATCTATAAACTACAGCGGTAAGGGTAAAGATCCATTCAAGTCCGAACATGGCTATGGCGTCCCGATTCTCGGTACCGGTAGAAAATCACGAGGGACCATAATTAGAGAAGGCCGCAACTCCCCGAAGGATATTGTTGACAAACGAAATGGCTTTTTTGTCATCACTAAATCGGGAAAAAAATTATTGATCATGCCGCCGAAGAAGTACAAAAAAGGAAAGAGCGGCATGGAGCAGCGCAAGGTAATGTTTACGATGACACATGAAGTCAAAATCAAGCCGTGGTGGGATCTTCGCAAAATACTGTCAAATGCCATGATAGAGTGGCTGCCCACACGCTTCACCGAGGCAGCAAAATATGCCATGAGGACGCGAAGGCCAAAATAACCATGCATAAAATTTCTTTTACTCCTAACCCCATACCCCCGGTGGACTTAGGTTCTTTGTCTCAAAATGAGACATGCGGGTGCCCCGAGTCTCGGGCCTTGGCTGGCTATGGGGTTTTGATCAAGTGAACACGTTGCAAAGTATTGATATCACATGAGATGTATTTACCACGTTGAAAAGTGTTCGCTTGTTAGAGGATCGTAATGAACGAACTTTTGGGAACCCGAAAACTTGCCAAGGCCCTGGGTGTCGTTCCCTCTGCTGTCACTCGTGCCTTCAAAGAAGGCCGCATCACTCCTGCGGAACACGACAAGAAGGGCAATCCACTATACGATCTTGAACCGACTCGCCGGCAGTGGCGTTCCAATACCGCGCCCCGTGCTTCAACCGGACAGCCCGGCATTGCCCCGGCGCCGGACAACACGGTTGCCCCCAACAATGGCGACTCGAACCTCGACCGCTACAACAAGGCCCGCGCCGACAAGGAGGAGGCGATCGCCGCGCAGGAAATGTTGAAGCTGGCGGAGCTGCGCAAAACCCTGCTGCCAAAGGACAAGATGGTCGCCGCATTTACGCAATTCTTGCGCGCCGCCAGTCAGGCGTTTTCAGGTTTGCCCGCGCGGGTCTTGTCGCGTCATCCCGGTTTATCCCCGGATGGCCGCGACAACCTGACCGAGGAAATACGAATCATCCTCGATGACTTGTCACGGTGGAGTCCGGAAAAATGAGTTCGGCAGTCAGTTACGATTCCTACCCGTTTGTCGTCCATGATTTTTTCGCCGACAGCCTGCATGTCTTGCGTTGGCCAAACCGCAAATCGCTTTCCGAGTGGTCGATAGAAAACGCCTACATCTCCGCCGACGGCAACGCCGAGCCAGGCCGCTTCCGCCCGTACCCCTTCCAAATCGGCATTATGGATGCGATGACCGACCCGAAGACGGAACGCGTCTCCATAATGAAGTCGGCGCGCGTCGGCTATACGACCATGATCGGCAACCTTATTGGCTACCACATCGATCATGACCCGTGTCCCGTCATGATGGTCCAGCCGACGATCGACATGGCGGAAGACTACAGCAAGAACGATTTCGAATGCATGGTTCGCGATGTCGACTCCCTGGCGAAGCTAATCAACACCGTGGCCAAAAATCGCGGTCGCAGCACATTGTCCTTCAAGGTATTCCCTGGCGGAACACTGCGCATCATCGGCGCGAATTCACCGACAGGTTTCCGCAAGGTCAGTATCCGGATCCTCATTTTCGACGAGATCGACGGCTATCCACCGGAAGCCGGGACCGAAGGCGATCCGATCAGCCTTGGCATAAAGCGAACCGAAACATTTTGGAACCGGCACATTATTTGCGGCTCGACGCCCACAAGCGACAAGGGCATAGCACTCTTGTATGAGGACGGAGACCAGCGCCGCTATCATGTCCCCTGCCCGTCCTGCGGACTGATGCACCCATTTGAATTTTCCAATATGAAATGGCCGGACAACCGGCCCGGTGAAGCGTATTTCGAGTGTCCCGGCTGCAAAGACAAAATCGTCCATGACAAGAAAATCTGGATGGTGGATCGCGGCGAATGGATCGCCGGCAAGCCGTTCAAGGGGCATGCGAGCTTTCATATTTGGGCGGCGTATTCCTATGCGCCCAATGCGACATGGGGCCATATCGCCGAGGCTTTCGTGGCGGCGCAAAAGAAGGGCGCCCGCTTTCTCAAGACTTTCATCAACACCTGGCTGGGCGAAGTGTGGAAAGAGGCGACGGAATCGCCCGACTGGAACAACCTTTATTCCCGGCGCGAGTCGTACCCGGCGCGGTTGGTGCCGGCGGCGGCCAGGTATGTCACCATCGGCGCCGACGTCCAGAAGGACCGCATTGAAGCGGAGGTCGTCGCGTGGGGGCCGGGGCTGGAAAGCTGGACGCTGGATTATCACATTTTCGAGGGCGACACGGCGGACATCGACAAAAGCCCGGCGTGGACTGCACTGCATGAGTTGCTCAATGAACAGTTTGAAAGCGAAACCGGCGTATCGCATCCGGTGACCAAACTCGGCGTGGACGCGAGTTTTTACACCCAGCAAGTCGTGAACTGGTGCCGAAAATACGGCGGCCCGCGCGCCATTGCGATCAAGGGAGACCACCGGCAGGCGCAGATTATCCGTCCGCCGCGATCGATGGATGTCCGCAGTTCCGGCAAGCGCAAGAAGCATGGCGCACGCCTGTGGCTTGTCGGCGTCAGCCATATCAAGCGCGAACTCTATAGCTGGTACCGCCTCCCTGTCCCGACGGAAAGCGACCCGATTCCCAGGACTGGTTTTTGTCATTTCGGCGAGTTCCTCGACGAACACTATTTTCGCATGCTCACTTCGGAGGAGCTGTTGCGGGTTCATAAAAAGAACGGAATGACTTCGGAGGAATGGCATTTGCCGAGCGGACGCAGGAACGAAGCGCTTGACTGCCGCGTATATAACCGGGCGATGGCCTACCTCTGCGGCGTCGACACCATGCTGCGAGACGACGTTCCGACCGTTTCCATCGCGAATAAATCGCGGCGGCCATTGCGGAGCCGTTCCGAGGCGCACACGGAACGGGAGAGACGGGAACGCCCTGCCCGTCGCGCCCGTTCCTCCTACTGGTAACATTTTTTGAAAGGCATTGCTCATGGGTTATACCGAAGACCACTTGCAGGCGTTGCGCGAGGCCCTTGCCTCCGGCGAACTGTCAATCCAGCACAATGGCCGCCGCATCCAGTATCGCAGCGTCGCGGAACTCAAGGAAGCGATCGACGCTGTGGAGGACGCACTTTGTCCCGGCCGACGCCGCGTTCATCGCGCCATTTTCGATAAGGGGCTATAAATGGCTTCAGACGATACAAGAAAACTCGAAGCGGTCAGGCAGCGGCTTGTACTGCAAATCGAGACGGAAACGCTGAAATACAAGCTGAAACAGGCTAAAAGGCTCAACGCCGGCGCGCGCCATTTCGAGGCGGCGGACATGGGCCCGCGCAGCCGGAAGATTCGCGCGCCCGGTGCGAGCGGACCAAACAGCGTTCTTCGGCCGGCAATGCGGACGCTTCGCGAACGCTGCCGCGACATGGTCAGGAACAACCCCTACGCCGAGTCGGCCATGTCCGTCATTGTCAGCGGCACGATCGGTACAGGCATCACTCCCGCCATCAAGGAAAACAAACGCCTTGCCCGCCTATGGACAAGCTGGGCGGAGTCCACCCAATGCGATGCGGCGGGGCTTTCAAATATGGCCGGACTCCAGACCGTCGCCATGCAGTCGTGGGTCGAAACAGGCGAAGTTCTTTTCCGTCGCGTGGTGCGAAAGGACTGGAAGCCTGGAGAAATTCCCTATGCCATCCAGCTCCTGGAGCCTGACTATCTCGACGACTCCCAATATTTCGGCAGCGATTACCGCATGGGCATCAAGACGGATGAATACGGCCGCCCGCTTGCCTACCGCGTCTTCAAGGCCCATCCCCACGACAGCGAGGTTTATGGACTGTCCGGCGTGACGACGGAATCCACGGAAGTCTCCGCCGCCGACATGGGGCTTTTGTATTGGCGCAAACGTGCCGGGCAGCTGCGCGGCATCCCCCCGTTGACGCCGGTGTTGTTGCGCCTGCGCGGGCTGGACGAAAACGACGACGCCGAAACGATGCGCCGCAAAGTGGCGGCATGTTTTGCCATGTTTGTCCAGAATATCGAAGGCGAACGCGAAATGGAGCGCGAAGACCCCATGCTTTCGGACGTCACGCCCGGGATGGTCGCCTATCTCAAGCACGGCGAGGAAATACGTTTCGCCGTTCCGCCGGCGGCTGGCGGATACAACGACTATATGACGCTTGGCTATCGCGGCATCGCCGCCGGCCTCGGCCTTCCTTATGAAGACCTGACAGGCGATTACTCCAATGTGAACTGGTCTTCCGGGCGGCTGGCCCGCATCAAATACTATGGCAACCTCGATGTCTGGCAATGGCAAATGGTTATTCCCATGTTTTGTCAAAAGACCTTCGGCTGGTTTCTTGACGGCGCGGAAATGCTTGGCGTCCCCCACAAAAGCGCCATGGTAAACTGGACCGTACCGCGCCGCCCCGTGGCCGATCCGAACGAATATGCCAAAATCAGGGACGAGGTCCGCTCCGGCATGAAATCCTTGCCCGAATCCATCAGGGAAAACGGGTATGATCCTGACGATGTGCTTGAACAAAACAAGGAATATTTCGCCAAGCTCGATGCCGCAGGCCTGATTGTCGACTCCGATCCCCGAAAAGTATCCAGCATCGGCCAAACGCAACCCGATTTGATCAACCACAACAACGCGGATAACAATTAAATGGGGCGAAACAATCCATATTTCACATGCTTTTTCCCAATCCCCGCCGACGCGGGGATTATTTTTCAAAAATAGTTCTTGATTTCACGCCCCGAGATGATTAGCACTCCGCATATCAAAAGGCAACATGGGTGTATAGCCCCTGCAAGCGTCCATGATTTTCACACGCGCCGCTGGCGCATCATGACGAGGGGTTGATTTTCTTCACAGGGGACAGCATTGGCGTCCGAACAGAAAAAGCCGGTCATGATAGCCCGCAATTACCGGGAGGCGCCGCTCTCGCTGGAGACGCTTGACGTCAAGGCGCGAACGATCAATGTGGTCTGGGCGACCACGCGCCCGGTGCTCCGCATGGGCTGGGGCGAGGATCCGTATTATTTCGAGGAACTTTCCCTCGATCCCGCCTGTATCGTGCGCGAACGCTTCGACAAGGGTCTGTCAGTTCTCGACTCCCATAACCGTTTCTCCGTCGACAATATCCTCGGCGCCGCAACCGATCCGGTTTTCCCCATAGGGGACGGCGAAGACGGGATGGACAGCCGCACGGAATCGTTATGCACTGTCCGTTTTTCCGCAAACAATCCGCTGGCGGATCGTGTTTTCAAAGACATCCAGGACGGCATTATCCGTCATTGGTCCTTTGGCTACGACGTCATCAGGATGGAAAAGACGGAGCGCATGATCGACGGGATTCCCGTCTATCGCGCGACGTTGTGGGAGCCATTTGAATTGTCGGTTGTGCCGGTCCCGGCTGATCCTGATGCGGGTACCCGCGCCAACCATATCGTTTCTCGCGCCTGCGAGATAATCACCACAAGGGATAAAAAAATGGACGAAGAAGAAGAAGAAGAAAAGAAGCGCAAGGCCGAAGAGGAAGAGGAGGAAGAGGCCGAGAAGAAAAAGCAGGCCGAGGAGGAGGAAGAAAAAGCCAAGAAGGCCAAAAAGAACGGCAAGGAGGACGACGCCGAGGAGCGCGCCAGGATTCAGCGCGCCGAGGAGCGCGCGGCCGCCCTGGAGCGTACCAGGCAAAAAGAAATTCGTCAGGCGGCGAAGGTGTTTGCCGGCGTGGTCGACGAGGCCAAGGTGGACGAATTTATCGATGGCGGCTTGTCCGCCGACGATGTCCGCCGCGAACTGGTGAAGATCGCCGCCGGGAAACAGCCGATGATAAACTCCGCTTCCTCCATGGAAATCACCCACGAGGCCCGCGACAAGAAGCGCGACGCCATGACCCGCGCCCTCTTGCATCGAGCCAATCCCGGAACCGTGCTCGCGGCTGGGGACGGCGCCCGCGAATTCACCAACCTGTCGCTTTTGGAACTTGCGCGCCACTGCCTCGAATCGGCCGGCGTCAACTGCCGTACCATGACCCGCAACCAGATCGCCTCCACCGCCCTCGGCTTTTCCGGGCAGCGCCGCGAAATGGCCATAGGCGATTTCCCCGTTCTTCTCGGCGACGCGGTCAAGCGCCGTCTCCGGGAGGCATATGAACTTGCGCCGCAGACGTTCGCGCCGTTTTGCCGCCGGGTCAGCGCGCCGGACTTCCGCCCCATGCGCACGGCCGCGATCAGCGACGGTTCCGGGTTCAACGCCATTCCGGAAGGCGGCCACTATAAGCATGGCAAGCTTAACGAGGACGTTATGGAATACGGCGTTGAAAAGTTCGGCCGGCTTATCTCCCTGACCCTCGAAGCGATCATCAACGACGATCTCCGGGCCTTCAACCGTATTCCGACCATGTATGCAGCCGAAGCGCGCCAGCTTGAAAGCGACATCATCTACGATCTCATGCTCTCCAACGCAAAGATGGCCGACGGGAAAGAGCTTTTCCATTCCGCGCACGGCAACCTCGGCACGGCGTCGGAGATCAACTTCGGTGGCGTCAACGCCGGATTTGTCGCCATAGGCAAACAGACCGCCGCCAACAAGCGGAAATTGAATCTCCGCCCGAGATTCATCCTGGTCGGACCCCACAAGGAGGGTCAGGCCGGCCAGTACCTTACCGCGACCACCCCGGCCAAACAGGAAGACGTGATTCCGGCGCACATGAAATCGCTCACCCTGATCTGCGAAGGCCGCATCCCGGAAAAGGAATGGTTCCTGGTCTGCGCGCCCGACCAGATCGATACGATTGAATATGCCTATCTCGAGGGCGAAGAAGGCCTGTTCACGGAAGAGCGCTGGAATTTCGACACCGATAGCTACGACATCAAGGCCCGCCTGGTGTTTGGCGCCGCCGCCATAGATCATCGCGGCTTTTACAAAAACCCCGGCGCGTAGTCCAGCGCCGGGAAAAGGACATCAACCATGAAAAACTTCATTGAATCGGGGGAGGTATTCTACGTCGCGCTTAACGAAGATATCGGCCCCGGCGAAGTGGTCATTGCCGGTGAACTTGTCGGCGTCGTGATTTCCGGCGGCAAGGCTGGCGTTGAACTCGCCGTCAAGCGTCGCGGCGTCGTTGTCTTGCCCAAGGCCAGCGGCGCGATCGGCCAGGGGGACAAGGTTTATTGGAAGGCGGATGAGGGAACGGTCGTGAAAACCGCAACCGGCAACACCCTTTTGGGTTGCGCCTATAGTGAAGCTGAAGCCGCGTCCGGCGAAATCGCCGTCCTGCTCAAAGGCTAAACCGTGCCTACCCCATTCGACCGGATGACCCAGTGCGTTATCAAACGATTGACCAACCGTGACAAGCGTCCCGTGTATATCCGGGATAATGTTGAATATTCGGTCGATGGGGTTTTCGACGAGGAACACGACCAGGTGCTTCTTGCCGATGAAACGCCGATCACCTCCCATAGTCTGCAATTGAGCATTTACGCGGGATCGATTCCTTTTACGCCCGGCAAAGGCGACAAGATCAGGATCGGGGCGCGGGAATTCCGCATCGTCGAGGCGCAACCGGACGCGGAGATGGAAATAGTGTTGAAGTTGAGAAAAGCATGACGACAAGCCCGCGCGAAGCACTCCTGGCCGTTCCCGCAATAGCTTTTGCGGAGGCCATCTCCGAGATCGGCGGCCGCGTCGGCGTCATGCGCACTGAGCCGATATGGGGGGAGGAAGAACTTCCCATCATCCTGATCGATATCGACGGCGAACGCGGCGAAGTCCATTCAACCGCCCCCCTTTGGCTCAAACAGACCTTGTCATTGAGCTTTGCGGCCTACTGCGCGGGCGACAACGACGAGGCCCGCCTCGACTTGATTCGCATGATCGACTCGATCCGGAAAGTTATGCGCGAATGGCAATACATCACGGTCGGCGATGTCGATCCAGACGCCGCCGAAGACGAGCGCGACAGGAAAATTGTCGAGTCCATCCGCCCCGGCATGGAAATAACCTATTTCACCGCGGCCAACGGCACGACCGAACATGTCGCCGCCCGCCTTGCCTACGACGGCGTTTTTTTTGAAAGTCATAATTCAGACGGCAAGGAGCACGCGGGAACGCCGAAACGGAACATAATCGGCGATTTCCGGGAAATGCTTGTCAAGTGGCGACCCAAAAACTCGTCACTTACCGTCATGGACCAATATCAGGTAAAGGAAGATTGATCATGCGACGGATGATAACTATCAAAGCCGTTCCCGGCCGGACTGTACACGACCCCGATGACAACTCGCTTGTCACCGATAGCGCAAGGACGGTTCCGGACTCCATTTTTTGGCGTAGGCGGCTCTCCACCGGCGATGTCGCCGAAGTCGCGGCAACGGTAAAAAACGCCG
>DAIOFH010000121.1:0-12203 GCA_036745875.1 Planctomycetota bacterium
CGCTACCGCTCGCTGGGCGAGGTGGGGTGTGAGTTTTTGGATTTTTTGATAATGGCTGTAAGTATTCTCATCAATTCTTCGCAGTCAGAGTAAATGCTATTGAATTCGTTATCATTCAGAAATTCGGTTTCATGTAAAAGCTCAAGCCAATACTCCGTTTCTGAACATTCCTTCAATCCGATGCCCATTTTTGAGATAAAATCCTTTTTGCTCTGGGCCTGGATCGCTTCTTTTACATTAGCACCGATACTTGTACCTGACTTCAGCATTTGTTTCGAAAGTACGTATTCTTTCTTCCCCTCGCAAAGATATTTGTACAAATACACTATGCGCACTGCAAATGCCTTTGTC
Organism: Planctomycetota bacterium; assembly: GCA_036745875.1. Taxonomy (GTDB): domain Bacteria; phylum Planctomycetota; class SZUA-567; order SZUA-567; family SZUA-567; genus DAIOFH01. The sequence goes on from DAIOFH010000121.1 coordinate 352, forward strand.
TTTTCCCTTATAATGTTCGTATTTGCAGCCATTTTTCCCCAAACGCCGAAGCGAGCGGTAGCGAGCGATTACTAAATGAAAGAATTTCCAGCATTATCAATTATCAACTATCAATTATCAATTGCGGTTAATACTCTTTCCGATGGCTATGACTCGGATAACCAAGCTTTTCCCGATAATTGACGATCGAACGGCGTTTCAACTGGATGCCGTCCGCCGCCAGGCGCTCCATGATCTCGTTGTCGCGGAGGGGGCGGCGTTTGTCCTCGGCTTCGATCATTTCCTTGATCTTGAGGAGGACGGAGGCGTTTGAGGTTACGGCATCCTGGCTGTCGCCTGTTGCGGACGCGGCACCGCTGGTGCGGGCGAAAAAGTCCTTGAGCGGCTTGATGCCGAGGGGGGTGTCTATGTATTTGTCCTTCACCGCGCGGGAAACGGTGGAAATGTCGTAGCCGACGCGGTCGGCGATGTCCTGCATGAAAAGAGGCGCGGGTGCGGGATTGCGCTCGGCAAGATAGTCCTGCTGGGCGTCTACAATCTCCGTCGCCACGGACAGGAGTGTCTTTTCGCGCTGCGCCACAGCTTTTACCAGCCATTGGGCGTTATTGTACTTTTCCCTGAATTTCTTCCCAAGGCCGGATTTGCGCATCTGTTCCTTGAACTGCGTGAACGCCTCACTCTGCACCGGGTCTTTTTCCATCCGCTCCCTGAGGATCTTGCCGCGCCGCGAATTGTCGAAAAGGGCGGTGAAAAAGTCCGAAATCTGCGGCTGCACGCCGGATGTGAGGCGAACGGTGAATTCGCCTTCCGCATTTTCGTCCACCACCAGTTCCGGCCTGATCGCAGGCGGCGGCGGAGCGGAAAAGCCCGCGCCGGGATGGGGGTTCAGAGTGCGGATAAGGTCGCCCGCTTCCTTGATTTCCTCAAGGGAACACTTGAGGTCTTTGGCCATTTTGGGCAGCCTGTTCGCCGCCAGGTCCTCGAGATGGTGCTTGATAACGCCAAGCGCGATGTCGTTGTGCTCCGGGCGGTTCAGTAATTGCAACACGAGGCACTCGGAGAGATCCCGCGCGCCGACGCCGTCGGGATCGAGCTTTTGCAGTTCAAGAAGGGCTTCCTTCAACTCGTCCGCCGTCGGCGGCGGCTCCGGGAAGTCCTTGGGGATTGATGATTCGAGAGGATCAGTAAGCCAGCCGCGCGCATCGAGGCTTTCCACCATGCCGTCCGCGAGTATGCGGATGCGCTCCGGCATGGGCGTTTCCGCGAGCTGGGTATGCAGGTGCTCGGACAGCGACTGCGGCCGGGCGGGAGCGTTTGCTATGGGATCAAACGCCTCGTCGTCCTCCGGGTTGTACGATTGCCTTGGGGAGGCATAGTCGTCATAGACGTCGTCCCAGTTGTAGTCCACGTCGTCGACGTGCTCCAGGCCTTCGTGGCGGTCGCGGTCGGGGAAGACGTCCTCCGACAATTCGCTGGCTTCCTCGGTCTGCACCACCTGGCTGGTCTCGTTTTCCCGTTCCGCCTCGCCTTCGTCCGCTGCGGACCAGGCGCTGGCGTCCTCGGCGTCAAGTTCTTCCAGTTCGTTCAGTTCGAGAATGGGATTTTCCAGCTGTTCCTGTCGAAGCCGTTGCTCAAGCTGCATAAGCGGCATCTGCAGAAGTTCCATTGACTGGATCATCTGCGGAGTCAGCGCCATTTCCAGGCGTTGCGCCACTTGCATAGCTAGGCCGGTCGACATTCCCGAACTCATTGTATTGATGGTATCCTTATGGCAGAAGATTTGCTAATGGGTAAACAAGCGTGTTATAGTTATACATATGCGAAGCACGCACTATAGTCAACCGACAAAAAATGTGAAAAAACCTTTATTTGCCAAAAGAATTAATTGCCATGATTTCTTTTTTCCATTACCATAGCGTCACTCATTATGTTATCCCACACTCTTATACTAATAAATGTAGGGAGATCCAATCAGCCATGCGTCGGGCTATTATTTTTGCCATTCTTTTTCTGGCAGTATTTATCCAGACCAACGCCTTCGGCGTAAGCCTTGCACAAGGCAGGGATAGCAGCCATCCCTGGGATTACAAGCGAGTGTATTACGTCATTGAATACCTCGGGCAGCTGCGGGAAAAAGGCTTTTTCGTCCGCCGCCCCGGATCATACCAAAGACAACCTTGTATAATATATGACGAGGAAAAAACAAGCAATGCCTCCCTGAACGGACTTCCCGTCACCAGGGTCTTTCGCAGCAAAACCATCACCTCCCCGTCCGGCTCGGCCCTTTTCCGTAATGAAGAGGCGATTATGGGCGAAATGGGCATGGAAACAGTCGCCATCAGGGACGGCCTGGCGGAAATCCGCGCCAACGGCTATTTCGGACAGCCCATCGACCTCCCCGTACCCCCCGGAACGCTGTTTGAAATTTCCGGCGAATGGCTGGCCTCCAACGGTCCGCAATCGGGAAAACGCCTTGGCGTGGATGTTCTTGACCGCGAAGGCCGCAGGATCCTCCGGGAAAACGTTGTCTATGGCGACAGGGAACCCGGTACCGGCGGCAATCCCGACGTATGGGTCGCCGAGTTCGCCGGCGACGGCGAACAGCCGATGCTCGCGCGTTTTACCCGTGACGGCCGTTTGCTGCGCCTCGAAGGCGAAGGACTGATCTATCAGGTTGTGTCCCGAGAAGAATACGACCAGGGCCGGATCTCCCCCCGGCAATCACTGTTCCGTTCGGGAGAAGAGGAAGAGTTCGCCTCCGCAATCGGCGGTCCCGGCGCGGTGAGTTACGGCGGTACCGGACAAGCGCCCGCCATCTCCATCGGTGCGGCGATCCCAGGTTGGGACACGTTTGTCTGGCTGGTCATACAGGCCGGCCCCCCGGGAATGTGGGACAGGACGCTGCAGACTTCGGAATATGCCCAGATTGATAATCTTGGCGGGTATTATTCCATCACCGCTATTCGCAACGCCCCGCGCGTTGATGTCAATCTGACCCTGCCGATGCAGACGCCGTCCGAAATCCAGCCCTATCTCGGGACGCATCCTCTCGTCCCCAGCCAGAATAACGCCATAATACGCGCCGCCAGGGCCGCTGTCGCCGATACCGAAACGCGCCGCCAGGAATCGAACGCCCTCAGGGCCGTCAGTTACCTGGCCGGTTGGATAAACCAGGAAATCGCCTTTGAATCGACGTTCAGGCCCAATGTCGCCGCCCCGGACATTCTGTCCAACCGTTCCGGCGACAGTCTGGGCCATGCCAGGCTGTTTGTCGCCATGGCACGGTCTTTGGGAATTCCGTCGCGGGTTTGCCAGGGTCTTTTGGTGCAGACTGGGCAAGCTGTGTTCCATGCCTGGGCGGAAGCGTGGATCGGCGGCGTCTGGGTGCCTGTCGACACCACGGTGAGCCGCGTCGGTTTGCCCGCCGGCTATATTCTGGTTGAACGTTCCGGCCCCGACACTTCACTTGCAGGGGATTTTGTCGATTTCCTGCGCCAGCCGCAACTGACCCTCACTATGCTTTCCGCCGGACGCGAAACGCCCCTGGGTGCGCTGGCCGAACTTACCGTCAACGAACGCCGCACCTACGCCGCCTACGAGGGCGACTGGCTCGCCAACCTCTACTGGGGTTTTGCCATGCGCCTACCCGCCGGATGGAACGGCAAGGCAGGACTCAACAATGTGACGATCCAAAGTCCCGACCGCGAAGCCAACGTCACCTGCGAAGCCCTCCAGGGCGATTTCAGGGTGGGACAGGCGGAACTTGACAGTAATATAGAGAACCTGCGCGGCAACCTCCGCGCTTTCAGGCTTATCGACAGCCGTTTGGTCTCCTTTGACGCTGACGGCGCGACGCCTGCCTTGTATATGGATTTCGCCTGCGAGCAGAACGGGAAGAATTGGCGTTGCCGCCAGTATGTGCTGCCGCGCAGGCAAAGGGCGTTCAGGATTTCCTTCTGGGCGCCGGCGGAGTTTTACGACAGTTATGCCGCCTATTTTGACAGCATTATCGCTTCTTTCGAGTATTGAGTTTGCCTCTTGCATACCTGCGGGTAATTCCGCATAATATAATGTGGTTTTTCCTCGAATTCTTTAAAGCGACAGTGTTTTCCGCCGATATACTATATAGAGCTGTTCCGCTTCGCGGATCGACGGAAAGCAAAAGGCAAAGCGGAATAAGAGAGGCGGGTGGCTGTTGGAATAACAGCCGCTGAGGCACAAAAAACTATCACGGATGATAGCCCTTGTTCGGTATTGGCTAAAGCTCGGCCGGGCGGGGGAAACTACAAGGAGAGTATCATGAGTCTCGGTGCGATTCAGGACAACCTGGTCAAGACCAACCTTGTCCAACAGACTCAATCGCGGAATGACGACGTCAACCGCAGCCAGGAGACGGCGCAGACCGTCCGCCAGCACGAACAGGATCGCCAGGGCGATCAGGTCGTGCTTATGACCCACCAGTCGGAACAATCGGGCATCCGATCAGACCGCGAAGGCAGGGGTCAGGAAGAAGGCAAGAAAAAACGCCGCCAGAATTCCGAGGAAGACACCCAGGAAGAAGCCACCGACACCTCCGGTCGCCACGAAATGCATCGGATCAATATAGTCATCTGACCTGGTCAAAAAAATACCGAGTTTTGAAAAATTATGCATTGACAGGATTCCTGCAATAGCTATACTCTTCTACTCCTCGCTGGGGTAGCTCAGTTGGTAGAGCACGGCCCTGAAAAGGCCGGTGTCGGCAGTTCAACTCTGCCCCCCAGCACCAATGAACACTCAACCTTCCCTCACGGGAAGGTTTTTTCGTTTCTCCCTCCCCCATTCCACTATATCATGTCCGAATATCGTTGGATTTCGTTTGGAGTGGCGGATGCTGCCTGAAGCTTTCTTTAATTCCATGACCCGTCTGCACGCCTTGGCCGGTTTCCCCAGCGTGCTGGTATGTGGCCTGTCCGGCGGCATGGACTCCGTTGTGCTTCTCGACCTGGTAAAACGCTGGTCGGGAGCGATGGACATGCCGCCGCGAATCATTGCCGGGCATATCAACCACTGCCTGCGCGGCGAGGAAGCGGACCGGGATGAGGATTTCTGCCGCCTGTACGCCGCGGGTCTTGGCGTGGAATTCCATTCACGGAAAGTTGACGTGGCGGCGGTTGCCAAGAACGAGCGCCTGGGCATCGAGGAAGCCGGGCGCGATGTCAGGTACCGTTTTTTCGCGGAAATTTCCAAGTCGGACAAACCCTTTGTCCTTACCGGCCACCACGCAGACGACCAGGCCGAGACCATCCTCCTCAACCTCAAGCGCGGCGCCCACCGGCGCGGTCTCTGCGGTATGCGCGATTTGGCCGTGATCAATCTTCCCCCCGACGTGACCATATGCATCCTGCGGCCGCTCCTTCTGGTCCCGCGGGACGTCATCCAGGACTATGCCGAACGGCATTCACTGGTCTGGCGGGAAGACGTGACGAACGCCGACGTGCGCTATACGAGAAATCGGATACGCCACCGCATAATCCCGGCGCTGGAGGCGATTGTCCCCGGCTTCCGGGACAGGCTTTTGGAAAAGTCGCGACGTTACCTGAGGGAAGAGGAGCGCATGGTCGCCGCGGCGAAGGCGCTCGTCAAGAACAATGCGACAAAGGAAAACGCGGGCCGCTTCTTCCGTCTGGACGACAACGCCTTTTCCGTGCGCGAGCGGTTGTTCTACGCCGTTCGCTATGTTCTGGAAGAGGAAATGGGCCGCCGCCTGCCTTACGGGGCTGTTTTGTCCCGCGTCCTGCAGCTGGCGGAAAGCGGCAAGACGGGGGAAAGTTTGTCTTTACCCGGTCGGTTGCAGGTGATAAGAGAGAAAGACGGCCTTTTCTTCTTTTATCCCGACGCAATGGAACAGGAACGGCTGGCCGACGAGATCATGCTCCCCGATCCGCCGTTTAACATTCAGGTGGCAGGGTTGGAGATCGCTGCGGAATGGCTGCCCGTTTCCGGCAAGCCGCCGGGTGACGACATGCTCGACCCCGAGGTGGAATGGTTCAATCCTGTCGCCATAAAATGGCCGCTTATCCTGCGCCATCCGTATCCGGGGGAAAAAATACGCCTCCTCGGTTCTCCGGGACGGCGCAAGATCCAGGACATCTTGGTCGATAAAAAAATACCGCGCCGCAAAAGGAACGAGACGCTTATCCTCGCCGACCACGCGGGCGCGGTCTGGCTTTGGCCATACCGTTTGGCGCACCGGGTAAGGCTTGAAGGCGATTTGGTCAAGGCGCTACGGATTAGCATCAAGGCGATTAACAATGGATGATTAATAATGGATAATTATTAATCGCGTTTTTTTCATAGGGTATAGTATCCATAAAAGGAGAGGGCATGACGCAGTCAAATGAACGTGTCGCCATCGTCACCGGCGGGGCCAGGGGTATAGGCATCGGCATTTCACGCTCCCTTGCCGAGGCGGGCAAGCGCCTGGCGATTGTTTACCATAAGGACAGGAAAAGCGCCGAGGCCGCCAAGGAAGAATTGTCTAAAATAACCGAAGTCATACTGATTCAGGCCGATGTCGGCGATCCCGCCGCCTGTCCCAAGGTGGTCAAGGAAGTCGTCGACAAATGGGGCAGGGTGGACATCCTGATCAACAACGCCGGCGTTTTCGATTACAAAACCCTCGAAGACATGGACCTGGAGTTTTTCGAAAAGATCAACAAGACCAACCTCTACAGCGCCCTATTCATGTCAAAGGCGGTCATTCCCGTCATGCAGAAGCAGAAGTTCGGCAGAATCGTCAACGCCAGTTCCATTTCCGGCCGTCTCGCCGACATCGGGCTTATCGCCTATGGCTGTTCGAAGGCGGGCGTGGATATTATGACCAGGGTCCTCGCCGGCGAACTTGGCTCCTACGGCATCACCGTCAACGCCTACGCACCCGGCATTATCGACACGGATATGACGGCGGGCATCATCGAGACCCGCGCCGATGAAAAACTCGCCTTCATCCCGGCCAAGTTTTTCGGCGAACCCAAGGATGTGGGCTGCCTGGTCGCGTTCCTTGCCAGCGACGAAGCTCGCTACATCACCGGCGAAATCATCGGCGTCGACGGCGGCATGTTCAAGGTCCAGAGCACGCTTGCGCCGACGCAGTGAGGTTGTTGTGAGGTGAATTTTAACCACAGAGAACGCAGAGAGCCGCTTTTATGCTTAAATTCTCTGATTTCTCCGTGGTTTTTAAATTCCATGTCATAAGGAAATGTGCACATGCTTATCGGAGTGGATATCGGCACCTCAACAACCAAGGCGATACTGATGCGCAGGGATGGCAGTATTGTCAAGGCGCATAACGAAGCCTATGGCATCGACACGCCCCGACCCGGCTGGGCCGAACAAAACCCCAATACCTGGGTGGAAAAGGCGATCAAATGCATCCGCGCCGTCGCGGAAGGCCACCAATTTGAAGTGAAAGGCCTATCCTTCTCCGGTCAGATGCACGGGATCGTTTTGGTGAACGAATCCGGCTCGCCTTTGCGCCCCGCCATCATTCACCTCGATGCACGGTCTTCTGATGCGCTTGACGAAATTTATTCTCGGTACTCAATCGAAGAGCTTTGCGGCGTCATCTTTAACCGCCCCGCCGCCGGTTTTGGCCTGACCTCCCTTGTCTGGCTCAAAAAACACGAACCCCATATTCTGGAAAAAACGCGTTATGTCCTCTCCGCAAAGGATTATGTCCGGTTCAAACTGTGCGGCGAGATCGGCCAGGAATACTCGGATGCGTCCGGGATCTGCTGTCTCGACGTCAGAAATCGAGTATGGGCCTACGGAATTTTCAACGGACTCGGCTTGCCGGAAAGTATCCTGCCTTCGCTTGCAGCCTCGACCGCCCAGGCGGGAACGCTCACTGCCACCGCTTCGCGGGAGACTACGCTGCCTGCCGGTGTACCGGTATTTTTCGGCGGGGCCGACAACGGCGTCGCCGGCATCGGCTCCGGCGTTGTAGAAGACGGCACCATGGCCATCAATATAGGTACCGGGGGGCAGTGCGGCACCATCGCCTCGAGTCCCTTGTTCGACAAGGAATTTCGCACCTCCACCTTCTGTCATTCCCTTTCCGACCGCTGGAACCTTTTCGGAGGTTCGCTAAGTGCCGGCTTGTCCATGAAATGGTTCAGGGATTCCTTTTTCCCCGGGCAGGATTTCGCCATACTTTCAGAACTCGCCGCAAAGGCAAAGCCGGGGGCGGAGGGTGTGTTGTTTTTGCCTTACCTTACGGGGGAGCGGACGCCCTGGCTCGACCCGAAGGCCAAGGGCGTTTTCTGGGGCCTGTCTCTCCACACCGGACCGGCCGAAATGGCACGCGCCGTCATGGAGGGCGTCTCTTTCGCCTTGGAGCAAGGCTATTCGATACTGCTCGAGGCGGGCGTCAAGGTGACGCGGATGCTGTCCATGGGCGGCGGCGCGAAAAGCGCCATCTGGCCGCAGATCCAGGCCGATGTGTTCGGCATACCGATTGAAACGGCATCCGGCGGCGACGCCTGTATCGGAGCGGCGATACTTGCCGGGGTGGGGACGGGGATTTATCCGGACGTAGAGACCGCGGTGAAGGAGGTCGTCCGGCTCGAAGGTAAGACATTCACTCCCGAACCCTCGGCGAGCGCCTTGTACCGGGAGAAAAAGGAACTGTTCCGCGAACTCTACCTCGCCAACAAGGACCTGTTCGCGCGCCAATAACACCCGAAATTATTAGCGGATTGCATCGAAATGGGCGAAGGCGTTGTTTTCGCGAGCGGATTGTTTCTTTTCGTTTGACAGGAAATTTTACCTGCGGCATACTCGGTGAAAGTTGGTTGCGGCACTGCCTCGGGGCAGTGCCTGCAACATGTTTTTCTCCTGTATAACGAGTAAAAAAGCGCTGCTTTTGCTATTTCCGGCGAATATTGCGTGTTTTCTTATAAAAATGGTCGATAACATTAGCTGATCCGCGTCTTTGGCGCGGATTGAAATATAGATATTAAGCACTCATATATGTTGGCTCGTAGCGTTTTTACTGTGTAGTTTTGTTCGTTTGGAAGGAGATTAGCTAATGGCTAAAATGAAACGCGTGTATTTCTTTGGCGGCGGCAAAGCCGAAGGAAGAGGCCTCCCGAAGGAAGTTTTGGGCGGCAAAGGTCAGGGTCTGGCGGAAATGTCCTCGATCGGCCTCCCCGTTCCCGCAGGCTTCACCATCACCGTCGACACCTGCGCGGAATACTATAAACTAGGACGGAAATTCCCGAAGGAATGGGAAGTCGAAATCCGCGATAACCTGAAAAAGCTCGAAAAAACCACAGGCAAGAAATTCGGCGATCCTAAAAATCCCCTCCTTGTCTCGGTTCGTTCCGGCGCTGCCCGCTCCATGCCCGGCATGATGGAAACGATCCTCAACCTCGGCCTCAATGACGTTTCCGTTGAAGGCCTTGCCGCAAAAACCAAAAACCCCCGCTTCGCCTACGATGCCTACCGCCGCTTCATCCAGATGTACTCCACCACCGCGATGGGCCTTTCCAAAGAACCGATGGAAGAGATGTTGAGCGAAATGAAGAAAAAGCTCGGCGTCAAAACCGACCCCGAAATTCCCGCCGAAAGCCTCAAGGTGCTCTGCGGCGAATTCAAGGACTACTACAAGAAGAACATGGGCGGCAAGCCCTTCCCGCAGGACGCGATTGAACAGCTCTACGGCGCCATCAAAGCCGTCTTCGGTTCATGGGAAGCGGAAAAGGCCGTCACCTACCGCCGCGTCGAAAAGATCACCGATCTCAAGGGCACAGCGGTCAACGTCCAGGAAATGGTCTTCGGCAACACCGGCGACGAATCCGGCACCGGCGTCTGCTTCACCCGCGATCCCTCCACCGGCAAGAACGAATTCTTCGGCGACTGCCTTATCAACGCCCAGGGCGAAGACGTTGTCGCCGGCATCCGCACTCCTCTGAAGCTTTCCGACCTCGGCAAGTATCTTCCAGCCGCGTGGAAGCAGCTCCAGAAGGTCCGCATCCAGCTTGAAAAGCACTACAAAGACATGCAGGACATGGAGTTCACCGTCGAAAACGAAAAACTCTTCATGCTCCAGTGCCGCGTCGGCAAGCGTACCCCCGCCGCCGCCTTCAAGATGGCCGTCGACATGGTGAAGGAAAGGTTGATCACCAAGGAAGAAGCCATTGCACGCATCACCGCGGAAGACATCGAACGCATGTTCTACCCGATCATCGCGGAAACGGACAAGAAGAAGCTGCAGGACGCGTTCCTCGGCGAAGCCATCAACGCCGTTCCCGGCGCTGCCTCCGGCCAGATCATGTTCTCCGCCGAAGCTGCCGAAGAAGCCAACAGCCAGGGCAAGACGGTCATCCTCGTCCGTAAGGAAACTTCACCCGAGGACGTTGGCGGCATGCACGCCGCGGTTGGCATCCTCACCGCCACCGGCGGCAAGACCTCCCACGCCGCCGTTGTTGCGCGCGGTTGGGGCAAGTGCTGCGTCGTCGGCGCCGAATTCCTCAACATCGACTACAACAAGAACCAGATGACCATCAGCGGCAAGCTCTACAAGCAGGGCGACTGGCTCACCCTCGACGGCTCCCTTGGCGCGATCTACGACGGCCAGCTGTCCCTCAAAGACCCGGTCCTGCCGCCTGAATTCAAGGTCCTCATGGGCTGGTGCGACCAGATCCGCAAGATCAACGTCCGCACCAACGCCGACAGCCCCGCCGACGCCCTGAAGGCGATCGAAATGGGCGCCGAAGGCATCGGCCTCTGCCGCACCGAGCACATGTTCTTCGAGGGGAAGGACCGCCAGTTGGCGATCCAGACTATGATCGTCGCCGACAATGTCGACGATCGCGAACGCGCCCTCAACAAGCTGCTTCCCTACCAGCGCAAGGACTTCGAAGGCATCTTCGATGCGATGAACGGCAAGCCGGTCACCATCCGCCTCATCGACCCGCCGCTCCACGAGTTCACGCCGAAGGATGAAGCCGGCATCAAGGAACTCTCCAGGGTTGCCAACATGACGGTCGAAAAGGTCCGCCAGCGTATCGAGCAGCTCCATGAATCCAACCCCATGCTCGGCCACCGCGGCTGCCGCCTCTGCATTACCTATCCGGAAATCCTGGAAATGCAAGTCAAGGCCATTATTGAAGCCGCCTGCCTCGTCCAGAAGCGCGGCAAGAAGGTCTACCCCGAGATCATGATCCCGCTCACGATGGCCAAGAAGGAATTCGAAATCCTCGAAGCCCGCGTCCGCGCCGTCGCCGATCCGATCATCAAGGAAGCCAAGGTCAAGTTGAACTACCTGGTCGGCACCATGATGGAAATTCCGCGCGCGACCCTTATCGCGGACCAGATCGCGGAAAAGGCCGAGTTCTTCAGCTTCGGCACCAACGACCTCACCCAGATGACCATGGGCTTGTCCCGCGACGACGCCGGCAGGTTCCTGCCCGAATACGTCGACGAAAAGAAGACCGGCATCTTCAAGGCCGACCCGTTCCAGGTTCTCGACCAGGAAGGCGTTGGCCAGTTGGTGAAGATTGGTCTCGAACGCGGCCGCCAGACCCGCCCGAACCTCAAGGTCGGCATCTGCGGCGAACACGGCGGCGAACTCAGCTCCGTCAAGTTCTGCTGCTCCATCGGCATGAACTACGTGTCCTGCTCGCCGTACCGCGTCCCGATCGCCCGCCTTGCCGCGGCGCAGTTCGAAGCCGCCAAAGCCCTGACGAAGAAGGCTCCCAGGGCCAAGGCTCCGGCCAAGTCCGCTGCCAAGGCCAAGAAAGCTCCGGCGAAAAAGGTTCCTCCCAAGGCCGCAGCCAAAAAAGCGCCTGCCAAAAAGGCCGCGCCCG
>DAIOFH010000122.1:0-11744 GCA_036745875.1 Planctomycetota bacterium
GAACGGAAATTCTCAACTGGAAACAGCATAACATGGAACACATTCCAGTAAAAACCCCGCCGGCTGCCGGCGGGTTTTTTTATACATTACCAAAATAGTGTTGAGTACTAGGATTCAAGAGCCTTGCGGAGCTTCATCTGACCCCTGGCTGCCTTCTTGACTTTGCCGGCGGAGAGGCAGGACGTGCACACCGTAATGCGCTTTACGCTGCCGTTGACTTCGGCTCTGACATTCTGGAGATTCGGTTTGAAGGTCCTGCCGGTCTTGCCGGAGATCTTCGCACCCGAACCGCCCTTGGCCTTGGCGGCACCGCGCCTGGCGTACTTGATTCCAAAAGTGGTCTTCTTACCGCAAACTTCGCATTCATTAGCCATGATCGCTTTTCTCCCTGACCGCCTGCCGCAGCCCGCTCTGAGTTACAAACTACGTATATTATGGAAATTCCTGTAAAATGACAAAACAGCGCGGCTGCCGCCGGCAGCCGCGTCGAATTGTTATAATATCAACATCAAAGGGCAGGTTGTCAAGGGAAATCCCCTAAAAGACCCCGATGTTTTTTTCTTTCCGGTTATAGTTGCACCAAAAAAAATTGTAACCATTCGGCGTGTAAATGCACTAACATTATTGAAGGCGCAAATTAGTGCGCCGACAGCTTTGTAATGGGGAACAGCCGTTCGATATCGGAAAACACTGTAAACAATACGCAGTACTGGAGATACATTATGAAAAAACTGCTTCTTGTCCTGGTTGTCGTAGCGCTGTTGGGCGGCGGATATTATGCATATGCCCAGAACAAGCAAAAGGAAGCCGCCGAGACCAACCTTGAGCTACATACGGCCATTGCCGAGCGCGGCGATATAAGACAGGTAGTGTCTGCGACCGGCCGAGTCGAACCTGAACGCGAAGTGGAAATCAAATCCAAGGCGTCGGGCGAAGTCAAGGAAGTGACTGTCGACATCTCGGACACGGTCAAGCAGGGACAGTTGCTGTTCCGCCTCGATCCCACCGACGAAGAGCGTTCGGTGAAGCGACTCACTGCCAGTCTTACCATGTCCAAGGCGAAGTTGCAGCAGACCAAACTGAAAGTCTCCGCTGCAGAAGCCAAGCTCGAGGCAGACACCACCCGCGCCAATGCCGACCTCGCCTTTGCCAAGGCGGAAAAGGAAGAGTTCCAGACCAGGCTTCGTCGCGCCCTTGAGCTCCACGAACAGCGCGTAATCAGCAGGGAAGAACTGGACACAGCCCAGACCAAGGCTGTTCAGGTTAGTTCGAACCTTGAGAACGCCAACGTCAAGCTGGAGGATCTCAAGGTCCAGTCGATGGAACTCGAGCAACTGAAGCAAGAAATTCCCATCGCCGAAGCGCAGGTGGAAAATGATGAAATCTCCCTCGCTGACGCCGAGCAGCGCCTCATTGAGACTGAAGTGTTCGCCCCCATCGACGGCGTCGTCTCCGAACGTGGCATCCAGGAAGGCTACATCGTCTCTTCCGGCATTTCCAACGTAGGCGGCGGCACCACGACCATGAAGATAGTCGATCTGTCCCGCGTCTATGCCATCGCGGCCGTCGACGAAGCCGACATCAAGGGCGTACAGCCCGGCGTCAAGGCGATCATTACCGCGGACGCCTTCCCAGGCATGAATTTCAACGGCGTCGTCGTGCGCGTCGCCACCACAGGCGTCGTCGAGTCCAATGTCGTCACCTTTGACGTCAAAGTCGAGGTGGAGGGACGGGGAAAAATGCTTCTCAAGCCGGAAATGACCACGAACGTGCAACTCCTCATAGACGAGAGCGTTGATGTCGTCACCGTGCCTGTCGAGGCGGTTGCGAGAAGGGCTGCCCTGAAAAACGGCGATTCGGATTATTCCCGCCGTGAATCGTATGTCACCTTGCGCTTGCCGAACGGCACCACCGAAGATCGCGTCGTCAAGACCGGCCTCAACGACGGTTACACCATCGAAATCACCTCCGGCCTGCAGGAAGGCGAGGAAGTGGTCTACGACCGCAATCTCGCCGACAGCCGCTGGGCCGGACGCGGGATGCCGGGTCTCGCCGGTCCCGGAGGCCGCAGGCCTCCGCCCCCCAGATAAACAATCGCTCTTTGCACATGGATAATTGACAGATGCAGGACTCCAATACTGAAAAAATATACACGCTGCCGCTCGCTTTCTTGTTCCAATTCCGTCGGCGGTGCACGACATACTTCTTCCCCGGGCGTCAGCTCATGAACCGCAGGAAGAATCGCGGCTGGTCGGGTCGCGAAATCAACAACGAGAAAGGCCACAGCCATGACCGTGCCAGTTATAGATGCAAAGAACCTTCGCAAAACCTACCACGTCGGCGACCAGGAGATACGTGCGCTGGACGGAGTCGACGTCCTCGTCGAACCGGGTGAGATGGTTGCCATTACAGGCGCTTCCGGCAGCGGCAAGTCGACGCTGATGCAGGTGCTTGGATGCCTGGATAAGGCCGATTCTGGCAGCTACTTCCTCGACGGCGAAGACGTCTCTACGCTATCCGGCGACCGTCTGGCCGGCATCAGGAACAGGAAAATCGGTTTCGTTTTCCAGGGCTTCCATCTTCTACCTCGTCTTTCGGCGTTGGAAAACGTTGAATTGCCGCTGATGTACGCGGGAATTAGGGATCCGCGTCCGCAGGCGGAAGCGGTGATGGAGAAGGTGGGATTGACCGATAGAATGCACCACGAGTCCAACCAACTATCAGGCGGTCAACGCCAACGCGTCGCCATCGCGCGGGCATTGGTGTCCTCCCCGGCCCTGCTCCTCGCAGACGAGCCGACCGGCAACCTGGACAGCCACACCGGTGCGGAAATCCTCGCCCTGTTCCATGCGTTGAATTCAGAAGGCCGCACCATCGTCATCGTCACCCACGACACCGAAGTCGCAAAGTTCGGCCGCCGCCGCATCCATATGTCAGACGGCCAAGTCGTCCCGGCGGACCAGATTGAAACGCGCGATTCGGCTCGCTTCAATATCGCGCTTCAGGAAGAGGAAAATAACCATGTTAATGTGGATGCTGGCTAAAGTAGGGGCCAAAGCGCTTTTGGCCAATAAAATGCGCAGTTTTCTTGCGGTCCTTGGCATAATTATCGGGGTTGGCGCCGTTATCTCGATGCTTGCCCTGGGCGCGGGTACGCGGGAAAGCATTATCCAGCGCGTGTCGACTATGGGGACGAACCTCTTGATTGTCCGGCCTGGCCAAGCCGGGCGGCGCGGGGTGATGTCCGGTTCCGCGCAGACGCTGACCTTGGACGACGCATCGGCGATAGCCCAGCAGATCGACGGGATCGAATGGGTCGCCCCGGTTGTTTCCGGCTCGGCGCAACTCAAGAACCTGAACAGGAATGCCAATGTCGCCATCTCCGGCGTGACTGCCAGTTATTTTCCGATCCGCAACTTTGAGATCGAACACGGTCGGAATTTCACCGAGATCGAGGTTGACCGCATGGCGCGGGTGGCCATAATCGGCCCGACGACGGCGAAGAACCTTTTCGATCGCGACGAGCCTGTCGGCGAAACAATCAAGTTGAAGGGCGTCAATTACCAGGTTATAGGCGTATTGAAGGCAAAAGGCGACCAGGGTTGGTACAATCCGGACGACCAGGCGCTTATCCCCATCACCACGGCGATGAAACAGGTTTTCGGCGTGGAGCGCCTGCGTGAAGTGGACATCCTTGGCGTCAAAGACTACCCGAACCAGACGATCATCGAAGACGTGACGGCGCTTTTGAGAAAGCGCCATCGCACCGCCGCGGATGCGGAAAACGACTTCAATATCCATGACCAGGCCGAAGCCATCAACATGGCGTCGGCGTTTACCACGACGTTGACGGTATTGTTGGGGAGTCTTGCCGGGATATCGCTTCTGGTTGGCGGCATCGGCATCATGAACATCATGTTGGTTACGGTTGCTGAACGCACCCGTGAAATCGGGCTCAGGAAGGCCATTGGCGCACGCGAAAAGGACATCCTGGGGCAGTTCCTCTTTGAATCGATCATGATTAGCGGGTTTGGCGGGTTGATGGGCGTGCTGTTCGGCGTCGGACTCGCTTATCTCATTCCCTATATCGCACAGTTGGCAGGTTCCGAGTTTGCGACACTGATAGAACCAAGAAGCATTATCCTTGCCCTTGGCGTTTCCGCAGCCGTCGGCGTCTTTTTCGGCTACTACCCGGCGAGACGCGCAGCCAAGCTGGATCCGGTTGAAGCGTTACGCTATGAGTAGCTGGAAGCCATCGAACGACTTCTAAATTATTGTTAAGGGATGAGGTTTTAAGTATCTATCCGGATGCAAATTGAATATATTCATTTGTCGCGGTAATGTCACTGGGTATGTACTTATGCACGCAAATGGCCGTATAACTTAGTATGTGGAATTGCTCTCCTCTTAACCGGGGATGTAATGCGGGCAGCCCTGCGATGTGTGCGGGGCTGCCTGTTTTTTATCGGGGAAAACTGTCTCAGGTGCTAAAATGTAATAAATTGCACGGCGGACGTTTTTGGCGCATATATGTGTAAGTGGTGCGATTTTCACCATTAGGAGACTATCGTATCAACCATTCTTGGGACCTTATAACGGAGTATTTCAAACAGCGTAACAACATGACCCGTGACCGCCGTCGATTCGCCGCAGGGGCTGTTTGGGATATTGTTGCCGGACCGATATGAATAAGCAAATGTGGAAAATCATTCTTTATGTCGTCCTCCTGCTGGCGGTGCTTATCGGCGTGCAGCAATTGACGCAATCGCCCATGCGCCGCTTTGTTGCGGTTGACGGTGTGGTGGACCTCACCGACGGCGATTTGTCGCGGGAGATCATGTATATAGACGAGGCCGGATGGGAGTACTATCCGGCGCACTTGTATACTCCGGCCGATTTTCGTTCCGGCGGGACAGTCGACCCGGTTTATGATGACAGCTCTTCGCTGGAGGAGTACGGCACATATCGCCTCAGGGCAAAGCTGCCCCAGGATATTCTGTACGCCGTAACGGGAAAAAGCTTCCCCTTTTCCCAGCGCGTTTTCATCAACGGGGATCTTGCGGGCGAAGTGGGCATGCCCGACACAAGCCGCAAGGATACCGTGACCCATGCGAAAACGTACGGCTATTATTTCCGCCCACACGACGGAGAGGTGGAGTTCGTCTTCCAGGTTGCGAACTTCAACCATAGATCTGGCGGTTACAACGAGGAGATGAAACTGGGCGAGCCGGAATTGGTGTCTGGTTATCGCGCCAAGAAATTGATCTATTCCTGTCTGCTGGTGGGCGGGTTCGCTTTTGTATTCCTGTACTTTATCGGGTTATACATTTTCTTTTCCAGGCGGCGGTATTTTTTATTTCTCGCATTGGCCAGTCTCGCAACGGCGGTGCGTATGACCTTTCTCGATGACAAATACGTTATGGTGCCGTTTCCTGATTTGTCCTGGTCTTTCGCCATTCGCGCGGAATACCTGTGTCTTGTCCTGTTCGTGGCTTTTTTGCAGCTGTATTTCATGACCCTTTATCCGGGCATGCTGAACAGATTCTTCGTCGCGGCCGTGGTTGGGCTCTCGGCGCTGTACGGTCTGGCCATCGTCTTTACGGACACTTTGTATTTTACCGGCCTCTTCAAGTGGTACACAGTTGTCTGGGTCGCGGCATCCGCGATGACTTTGTGGAAGATGACGCTGCAATTGCGCTATCGGGACATGCATACGGTACTTATATTTACCGGTCTTGTAGTTTTTATCGCCACGGCGCTTTTTGACGAGATGACATATCATTTCATTTACCATGCCCGAGTGTACAACACGCTGGCGGCGGGGGTTCTGGTGGGAATGTTTACCAATATGATCGCCTTGACCCTGAATTTCGCCGAGGTCGAGAATGCGCTCCTGGCCGCCAAAAATCGTCAGAAGGCGCTGAATGTGGCGAACCGCCTGTTGGACCGCCTCAACCGGATGAAGACGCATTTCATGGCAAATATGAGCCATGAGATGAAAACGCCACTGACGGTGATGTCTGTCCATGCGCAATTGTCCAAGGCCTTGTTAAGTGCGAAGGCTGACAGTGAGGAAGTTACCCAAAGTCTCGATACCATTTCCATGGAGTCAAAGCGCCTTGCCCGCATGGTCGGAGGCATGCTCGACCTCATGAGCATGCAGGAAAGCGAAAGCGATATGGAGGAAATAGACATCGGCCTGTTACTCCGGAACGTCGCGGAAGCATATGACGCGCTGCTCGAGAAAAAAGGAAATGCCCTGGTCCTGGATATTCAGGATAGCCTCCCGGAGGTTAGGGGTAATGCGGATATGCTGACACAGGTTCTTCTGAACCTTTTCGCCAATGCAAACCGCTACACGGAGCACGGGCGGATAAACGTCTCCGCGGCGGAGGACGGCGGGAAAGTTGCAGTGACCGTCCGTGACACCGGGACGGGGGTTCCGCCGGAGATACTTGCCCATGCGTTCGCCCGCCGCGTCGCCGAGAAGGAAGGAGGCGGCACAGGCCTTGGGTTGTCGATCTGCAAGTCGATTATCGAACGTCATAACGGCACTATCGGCATTGATAATGTTGATAAAAGGGATGGCGGAGGGACCGTAGTCCGGTTTGTCCTGCCGACGAAAGCAAAGGGTGAGAAATGACAAGCGGCCATGTCCTGTTAGTTGAAGACAATACAAAGATCATGAATGCTAATAAGCGCATGCTCGAACTCAATGGCTATACCGTGCGGACCGCCGCGAACATCGCGGAGGCGGCTCGCTGCATCAGCCAAGAAGCGCCCGGATTGATTGTCCTGGACATTATGCTGCCTGACGGGTCGGGGTTGGATTTTTGCCGGGAACTGCGTGGAAGCGCGTTGGCGGTGCCGATTCTATTTCTGACCGTCCTGAATGAAAGCAGCGATATCGTCGCGGGCCTGCGGGCGGGCGGTGACGATTATCTGACCAAGCCGTACGATTACGACGTTTTTCTTGCGAGAATCGAGGCGCTCCTGCGCCGCGCGGGGCAGACAGGCGGCACTGCCCTGGAACAAGGAATCGGCGACCTCACCTTCGACACAACGGCGCAGCGCGTCTACCGCAACGGTAAGGACGCCCTCCTGAAGCCGAGGGAATATGCCCTGCTGCGCCTATTGGCGGAAAATATCGGAACATATTTCCCGCCCGAAGTCCTTTATAAACGGGTATGGGCCCTTCCGCCGTCCAGGGACATGAGCACTGTCTATGCCCATATTTCCAGCCTGCGGCGAAAGCTCGGCATCAATGACGAGAGCAAACTGTCAATCGAGCAAAAGCGGGGGAAAGGGTACAGGCTGGTGGCGAAAGCGTAATGGCTGCGAAAACTGGATTTTTTACTTTATCACCAAATGATATTTAATCTTGTATTACAGTATAGATTATAGAAAATACATGTATCCCTTTCGAATTCCGCTATTGGGCGATAAGGGGATTCTTGCAACCGTTAATACGGCTCGTTTAGACTGGTCTGGGTTCTGACCCGGCCAAGCAAAGTCACAGGAGGAACGCCATGAGTGCATCGATGAGCAGCAGAAGGGAATATGTCGCCGCAGCTCCCGTCAAAAAAGTCAGTGCGGTAAGCACCAAAGAGGCTGAGGCTGGGACGTACATATCCATTTTCCTTATTGCCGTGGGTGCGATCCTTTTGTGGGTCGCGAGGGATACTGGCAGCATGCTTGCGTTTGTTCCCGGTGCCGCCGGAGTATTCGTCGGCGTGAGGCATTATGCTCTGCGGTTGTGGGATGCCATACGCGGCGATGATTAAATCCGCCACCTAAATCATAACAGACGACCGCGATCCGCCAGGGTCGCGGTCGTTCATACTTTTGGACGGAGGAAGAAAAACGTTACAGAGGTTTGCAGAGTATTTGGTGTATTTGGGTTTGGAAGACTTTTTTGGCATGCGCCGGCGTAATGACCACAGCCGTGTCGGCCCCCGTGCCGGATCCTCCTACAACAATGACTCTCTCGCCATGGGGTATGAGGCCCGCGTCCAGGGCCATGACCGAGATTTCCACGCATACCTTCACGCCCTGACCAAGCATGCGCAGGGTGTTTGCCATTATTTCGGCTGGGTACATGCCGCCGTATTCGCTGCTGAGTGCCCTTTCGACGCCGCTAAGGACATGCGTGGTGGCGAGCACCGGGATGGACTTTTCCTTGAGCTGTTCGCGCATCGTGTCGTCCATGCTTGGCTGGCCGTCTACTGAAAAGCCATAGGCATAGGTCACGCAGATAATTTCTACACCCTTATCGTTAACGAATTGCAGCGCCGTTTTGCCGGACGACGAAGCGACGACGATATGGCGAATGCCATTCTCCTGCGCTGTTTCCAAGGCCAGCTTTACTGTCTGCGCTGTGTTTACCGGCCCTTTTTTCTTGTAGTACATGGTTTGCTCTTTGTATTGGGGGTCTGCTGCCCGGCATCGTTTCTTAGGAGGTCGATAAAGGCAAGCGCCCCCATTCCCAATGGACTGTGTTTTCGCCACACGACATCCACCCATAACCGCACCTGGTTGTTGAATTCTGCGAAGACGATTTCAGAGAGTACCGCGTCGTCAATCATCGTCCGCACCAGCGAATTCGGCAAATAGGCCCAGCCTAACCCCTCCAAAACCATCTTCAGAGCCGCCTGCTGGCTGTCCGTGTACCATACGTCGTGCGAAAGGACGAAGCGGGCGTCGGTGACTCTTTCCCTGCCGCCAACGATTATTTGCCGGGTGGCGAAGAGGTCACTTTCCGTGAAGCGCAAACTGGGCGCTTTTGCCGAAATCACGCCGACAAAGGTCTCGGAGCCGATCTCCGCGAAGAGTTCGCGTTCATCCAGTCGTGGCCGTTCGAAAATAATGGCGAGGGAGGCTTTTCCTTCGTGCAGCATGGCAAGCGCATCGTCCTGCGGCGCTGAAAGGATGTCAATGGCAAGTGTGGGGTAGCGCTCGGAAAGGCGCGTCAAGGCACCGCTCCATTCCAGGGCCAGCAGCTCCGGAGCGACGACGATGGACAAAAGCGTCTCCAGACCCTGGTGCAGAGACAGGGCATGCGTTTCGAAAAGTCGGACCTGACCGACTATTTGCCGGGCCTTGGGTTCAAGGCTGCGCGCGTATTCGGTAGGCCTGGCTTCCCGTCCCGAACGGTCGAAAAGCTGCAGATCCAATTCCGCTTCCAACAAGCCTATACTCATGCTCACCGCCGACGGCACCCGCCCAAGCGACCGTGCGGCGACTGAAAACGATCCCTTGTCCACCACCGCGAGAAATACTTTGATGTCGTCACTTGATATGGCCATGCGACCTTTCAGAAAAATTGATAGGTATTGACTTTATTTAACTAAAAAAACATGGTATATCGAGTAAAAAATATTATGGTATGGTGAAAATGACTATAAGGAGCAGTGAAATGCAGGGAATGAAACGAAGAATTGTCTATGTTATTTTGTTTGAAATAATCGCAATTGTCATCACCACATATGGATTTGCCTTTATATCCGGACGAGACATTGGCGAAAGCAGCATTGCCGCGACTATAACCTCTGTTTTGGCAATAGTTTGGAATTTGAGTTACAATGCCCTTTTCGAATATGTCGAAGCGAGGCGAAACAGTATCGGCAGGTCGTTGGTTTGCCGGGTCTTCCATGCGGTCGGCTTTGAACTCGGCCTTGCTATGATGGTGGTACCGATTTTGGCTCTGGTCCTCAGAATCAGCCTTTTTACCGCGTTGATGACTAACCTGGGGATCATGCTGTTCTTTATGGGTTACACATTTTTCTTCAGCATGGCGTTTGACCGCGTTTTTGGACTTCCCCTTTCTGCCCGGGGGAACCAAAGGAAATCATAAGTAACGGCTTTGCCATAAAGAAAATGCGGCAACCGCCACTTGCGGTTGCCGTTTTTTTTGATGATCGGGTATTGGTTCCGTTTACGACACAGGCGGCGGGGTATCGCTGTTGGCATAATTGAATGCGTCAAGCTCATAGACGCGGCGCAGCATTTCGCCTGCGCATGCGTTGAAGAGTTGGGTCGCTTCGCGCCGTGTTTCGTTCAGCGTTTCCTCGAGGAAGGAAAACTGCGCGAACAGTGCGTTACAAAATTGGTTGAAGAGGAAGCCATGGTCGATATGCTCGGCAAAGTGGTGGTAACGGTATTTGATAAGGGCATACTCGCAGTAGGTGGCTGCGAGCAGGGATTCTTCCATAAGCTCCCGCGCTATCGTCAAGCCCAAACCGGCCATGCCCTTGGCAAGGCCGGGATAAAGAAGATCCGCGAATCCGTCCAGCACCTCGGTATGGGAGGCGTATTCGGCCTGAGCCCGGTATAGTTCGGACTTCTCGGAGAACATGTAGCGGACCAGCTTGACGGACAGTAAAAAGCGCAGAAGATCGCGGTTGTCGAGATCGGGATAGAACTCGCGGGTAATAATGTCGATCTTCTTCAGAAGGTCGGCACGAAGCGCAATGGGGAACTGCTCTTTTTTCGCAAAATAGAAATAGAGGTGCCCGCGTCCGATACCGCATTTATCGGCGATCTGGCGTACCGTTGTTTGTTCGTAGCCCTGCTCGTACATTAGGTCGTTGTATATACGCAGCAATTTGGCTTTGATGGATCCCTGGTCTTTCATTTTTTCCTCGGCATTGGCAATCTATCGCATGTCTTCATCTTGCTATCCAAAAAGTCTACCCGCAGTGCCAGGATAATCCAACCAGAAACACTTTAGTATCCCACCGTTAATCCCGTTTCTTGATGCTTTGCAGAAGAACTGCCACGATGATGATCAGGCCCTTTATCACATGCTGCTGGTACGACGAGACATGGGTCAGGTTCATGATGTTCCCGATCATGCCTAGGATCAGCACCCCAAGAAGCGTGTGCGTCGCCCCGCCGTATCCGCCGGAGAGGCTTGCGCCGCCGATGACCGCGGCCGCTATGGCGTCCAGTTCCATCCCCTGTCCCGCGTTGGCGGAGCCGACATTGGTCCGCATCGTCGAAATAACGCCGGCCATCCCGGCGCAAATGCCGGAAATGGCATAAACCCAGAACTTGTGCCAGCCGGTGCGGATGCCGGCGAGACGGACGGCGGTTTCGTTGCTGCCGACCGCGACGACCAGCCGACCGAACGAGGTCATGCGCAAAACAAACAAGGTGACAAGAAAGCCGATGAGCATGACCAAGACCGGCCCAGGAATGCCCAGAATATACTGGGTGCTGAATCCGCGTAAAATAACGGCTTCGCGGGGCAGGCGAATCGGGGCGGCGTTCGAGTAGATGAAGGCCAGGCCGCGGGCTACCGTCATGCCCGCGAGGGTGACGACAAACGGCGCCATATTCCGCCACGCCACAAATATGCCGTGAAACGCGCCCATAAGGCCGCCTATGCCGACCGCCATGGCGATGCTGAGCAATTCCGGATAGTGCGGACACAACAGGGCGACAGCCACGCTGGACAATGCCATGATGGAACCAACCGATAGGTCGATGCCGCCTGTGAGAATGACCATCAGCATCCCCATGCTGATAAGGCTGTTCGGAGTCACCTGCCGCAGCAGGTTGAACATGTTTTGTTTGGTGAGGAATGCCGGGGATAACATATGCGAGACAACCAGCAAGGCAAGGAATATGATAGGAGTCATATATTTGATAAGGAAGGAAAGTATTCTTTTCGACTGAACCATGCTTAGCTCCTATGAAAGAAATCTACTCCAAAAATTAAAGCGTTTTGTTTTTATCGTCGA
>DAIOFH010000123.1:0-11672 GCA_036745875.1 Planctomycetota bacterium
ACCGCGACTTCAGTCGCAACCAGAACCCACCGGCTTTAGCCGGTGGAGCGTTCAGAAACTCGTTCAACATTTCTTCTATTAATTAGTTCAAAATGTAAGAAATATGTTTGAAATAATATCTATATTACAAAAAATACGGATAAAAAATGTTTAAATTAACATTTATGTTGACATATCAAAATTTCATGTTATTGTACTCATAATTCGCAGTAGCTCTTCTTGGTTTCTCAAAAAATATCGCTAATAACTTTCCCGCTATTTTCAAAAGGAGAAACAATGCCCCTCATCCCCATGCATGCATTATTGGCTGACGCCGAAAAGGGTGGCTACGCATTGCCTGCCATCAATTTCAGCAATCTCGAAGTGCTTCATCCCGCCCTTGAGGCGGCCAAGGAGTTGAATTCGCCGCTCATTATGCAAATGGCGACTTCGGAAGTGTATTATTTTGGCGAAGACGCGACCGGCGAATTCGTTGAGCGCGCCGCACAGCGCTATGGTGTGCGGATTGCGCTGCATCTTGACCACGGCCGCGAGTATGAGGAGGCCATTCGATGCATCAAACGTGGTTTTTCTTCTGTCATGTTTGACGGGTCCTCGTTATCATTCAACGACAACGTCAAGGGAACGCTTGAGGTGGTCAAGGCCGCGCATGCCGCGGGTGTCTCGGTGGAGGGTGAAATCGGCAAGATTCTCGGCGCCGAAGATGCCGGCTATGAAGAAGCGGGCCAAGACGAACTGAGCGACCCGCAGGCGGCGGCGGACTTTGCCAAGGCGACGGGTGTAGACTGCCTGGCAGTTGCCATCGGTACGGCGCACGGTTTTTATAAGAAAGAACCCAAGCTGGACTTTGATCGGCTCAAGAAAATCCGCGAGCTGACCAATAACCTTCCCATCGTGTTGCACGGCGGTACCGGCGTTTCCGGCGAAGCCATCCAGCAGGCCATCAAGCTTGGGGTCAGGAAGATCAATTTCAGCACAGTGATCCGTGCGGAATACATCAAGGCATTCCGCAGAGCCACAAACGACAATCCCGAGGAATGGGGCCTGATGGAGCTCTCGGAGTTCGGCAAGGCCAAGGTAAAGGAAACGGTAGCCAATTGCATCAAGTTGATGGGCAGCGCGAACCGGGTAAAATAATGTCCGCGAGCGACAAGAAAAACAGCAGGACGAAAACCGCTCTCCCGTCGAACGACAGGAACGAGGCCATACTCGACATGCTCAGGGTGAGACGGAGCATGAAGATTTCGGAGTTGCAGGAAATCCTCGGCGTCAGTGACATGACGGTGCGGCGTTGCCTGAACGACCTCGCCTCCGAAGGACATCTTAAGCGGGTTCACGGCGGCGCGGTCATCATTGATTCCTGGGAAAAGGAACTGGCCTTCCATACCAGGATCGCGGAAAACCTCGACGTTAAGCTGGCATTGGCCGCGAGCGTCCAGACGTTCATCCCGAACGGCGGCAGCGTCTATCTCGATGGAGGAACCACCTGTTACGAAATAGCCAAGAAGCTGTCCACCGGCATGAAGAAATGCACCATCATCACCGACAGCATCGCCATCGTCAGGGAGTTCCTTGGGAAGGAGAATATCGAAGCGATACTATTAGGCGGTAGACTGGCCAACGACGGCAATACCCTCGACGGGCCGGTGGCGCAGGAAGCGGCAAGCCGAATGTCGGTGGATTTATGCATAGTTTCCTGCGACAGCTTCAACAACCAATACCTGCAAACCCAAAGCCTCACGGGAGCGCAAACCAAGCGGCTCATGATCGAACGGTCCGCCCTCAGCATGTGCGCAACCGCCTCGAACAAATATGGGAAAAACCGCTGTTTTCAGTTCAGCGACTGGCAGGACGTGGATATGTTCGTCACCGACGCCGATCTGCCCGAGGAAGCCAAGGACGCTATCGAATCAAACGGTGTGGAAGTCCACCTGGTGGACGTGCCTTAATGTTCATTCGATAAGCGGAATCCCTGGGACATCGACCAGATGCACTTGGACGCCCTTGGCGGTTATGGCTTGTCTTGCCTCTTCCGGAAGCCGGGAATCAGTCACAAAGGAATCAACCTCCTCCCAGTCGCAGAAGCGAAAACAACGGGAAAGCTTGTACTTACTCGAATCCGAGACGCACATAATGCTGGATGCCCTCTGGAAGACGACTTTTTTGGTGGGTATGGAGGTTAATTGCTGCAGCTCGAGCTGTTCATTGTCGAATCCACCGGTTGAAAATATACAGAGATCCACCGTAAAGCGCGCCGCATTTTCCGCCGCCAGGTGTCCATCGACGCTATTACCGTCTTCGGCGAGTTCGCCGCCCAGAAGTATGGCCTTGATGCCGGGAACATTTCTGAGCTCCCGCAGTACTGCAATGCTGTCGGTGATGATGACGCATTTTTTCCCGCTGTAGGCGAGCTGTTTGGATACTTCATAACAGGTGGTGCCGCCATCCATGTACACGCTGCCGCCATCGGTGATCATTTCGACGGCTTTTTTCGCCATGGCGATTTTGACATCGAGGTTCTTGCTCACGCGCGAACTGAATGGGTCTTCGCGCTCCCATTCCTCTATCGCGACCGCACCGCCGTGAACCCTTTTGATGAGGCCTTCATTCGCCATTTCGTTTAAACATCTGCGGACCGTCATGTCGCTGACACCCAGCAACTCCTGTAGTTCGGACACTTTCATGTTTCTTCGAACACGAAGCATATGAAAGATCACATTGTTTCGCTCTTGCAACGAGGGCACAATTTTACTTTTCGCCATGATATCCCCAATACTCCCCGACAAGACGCCTTGTTCGGGCTAAAAATATAAAACCCCAAGTATACTGCGTGTAAAATCTCTGTCAAATGCCCGTTTAAATCGACCAAAATTATTTTTGAAATGAATGGAAGTAAACAACTACTGCAATACCGCTGTCGATATTTATTCTAGCAGGATATGTTTGGGTAAACAAATAAAAATGTTTAAATAAATCAAAAAAAAACATTGACGTGATCATATGTCTCTTATACAATCATTCTATCAAATTTATACAACCTCTTGGGGATGTCTCTACCCTTGGCCGACGGAAAGGAGAATGCGGGAGACAATCGGAGAGAAAGATGCTTGATTATTCGGTTTATTTTTATGGGAGATAAGGTTATGAGGAATGCATTTTCCAGGTTTTTTGCCGCAGTGGTTCTCTGTGCCGTCATGGGAACTGCTGTTGCAGGCGAACAAATCACCCTTACCCTTGCGGCGGTAAAGATCTTTACCGAGGACTCCATTGGTCCCCTCTGCAAAAAATACGAAGAACTCAACCCCAACATCAAGATCAACTTCATCCAACTTCCCTCGACCAACAACAGCACCGAAGTTCACCAGTGGCTTGTGACCAACCTCGGCGCGATGTCCGGCGACGTCGACGTCGTCACCCTCGACTGCATATGGTTCCCGGAATTCGCCTCCGCAGGTTGGCTCCTTGACATTGGCGATTACTTCCCAGCATCCGAACGCGAGGCCTACTTCAAGGGTACCATCGATACAGTGACCTACAAGAACAAGGTTTACGGCGTGCCATGGATGGTTGACGGCGGCCTCCTGTTCTATCGCAAGGATCTCCTCGACAAGTACGGCGTCAATCCGCCCGAAACATGGGATGAAATGATCGCCGCCTGCAAGAAGATCCTTGACGGCGAGAAGAACCCGAAGCTCCAGGGTTTCGTTTACCAGGCCAAGCAGGCTGAAATCGTCGTATGCAACCTCGTATCGTTCCTCGGCGGCAAGGGCGCGGTGTTTGACGCCGACGGCAAATGCGTCATCAACAACGAGTACGGCAAGCGCGCCGCCCGTATGATGCACGACCTCATCTTCAAGCACAAGATTTCGCCTCGCGAAGTCAACACCTTCGATGAAGAGCCCAGCCGCATCATGTTCACGGACGGCAACGCGATTTTCCTTCGCAACTGGACCTATGTCTGGAATGTCTCCCAGAACGACAACCACTCCTCCGTCGTCGGCAAGGTTGGCACCAAGCCCCTCCCGCATTATGACGGCGACACCAGTGCATCCTGCCTTGGCGGTTACCAGTGGGCCGGCAGCGCCGCGTCGAAACATCCGAAGGAAGCCGCCGACTTCATGCGGTTCCTTTCCAGCTACGATTCGCAGAAGCACTTCCGCGACAAGATTTCCGCCTTCCCGCCGCGCATGGCCGTGTTCGATCACCCCGATATCGCCAAAGACCCCTTCATGAACTCGGTTCGCGAAGTGTTCAAGGGTTCGACCCCGCGTCCAATCACCCCCATCTATCCGGAAGTGTCCCTGGCGCTCCAGAACGCCTTCTCCAAGATCTGCTCCACCGAAAACATCGACATAGACGCCGAGCTTAATGCCTTGGCCGCCGAAATTGAAGACATGGTTTCGCAAATCGAGTAACCGTTTTTCATGAAGGACCGGCATACAGTCCATTGTGATTTGCGGTCGACAATCTGTTTGCCTCTTCCATTTCCCGCCGGCGGCGGGTCACTGATGGGAGTGGAAGAGGCGAATGGGGGAGAACTTGCCTGCGGAAAACCTGGCATGCGTGTTTTTGATGCGCACGGGAGATTCCTGTGCCTTGCAGCAGGGAGCGACAAGTGAAAAACAAATCTCGGGTAGAGGCGTCGGAAAGGCGGCTGGCCATGTACTACATGGCTCCGGCTCTTCTCGCCATCGGGGTCTTTGCAATTTACCCCATCCTGAACACCATCTGGCTCAGCCTCAACCGGGTGATGCTGTCACTCAAGATTTATCGATTTGTCGGCCTGGACAATTACGTCAGGCTTTTCAGCGACAGCAAGTTTTACAACGCCTGGATCAATACCACCGTATTTACCATCGCCACGGTGTTGCTGGAAACGATTCTCGGTTTCATCATAGCGCTGGTCATCATCAACAACTTCAAGGGCAGGGGAACGGTGAGGGCGGCAATTCTCATCCCCTGGGCCATCCCCACCGTGGTATCGTCCCGGATGTGGGAATGGATCTTCAACAGCAACTACGGCGTGATGAATTACCTTCTCCACGGCATAGGGCTGGTCGACCAGTACCAGAATTGGCTCGGCACCACCAGCCAGGCGATGTGGGTTATTGTATTCGTCGACGTTTGGAAAACGACTCCGTTCATGGCGCTCCTCATTCTCGCCGGACTGACGACAATTCCGCGGGAAATGTACGAGTCTGCCAAAATCGACGGCTGCAACCGCATCCAGTCTTTTTTCCGGATCACCCTGCCGTTGGTGCGCCCGGTTCTCATGGTCGCCATGTTGTTGCGCGCGCTCGACGCTTTCCGGGTTTTCGACCTGGTCTTCATCATGACGCAGGGCGGCCCTGCCAATTCAACCGAGGTGCTGTCGTCCTACACCTATAAGGTTTTGTTCAATACCACGAACTTCGGCTACGGTTCGACGCTCGCCGTCAGCATGTTCCTTACGGTTCTGGTGATGGCCCTGGTTTTCTTCGCCGTCTCGCATCATTACGAGAAAAAGGAAGGAGCGTGAGCCATGAAAAAGACAGTGTCCAAAATTGGCTTTTACCTTCTGGTGGTGGTGGTCATCCTTTATTGCCTCCTGCCTTTTGCCTGGCAAATTTTGACGTCCTTCAAATATGACCGCGACATCAACCTGATTCCTCCGCTCATTCCGGACCGACTGACTATAGAACATTACATAAACGTCCTGACCTTCAAGGATTTCGGCAACTATATCAGAAACAGCGTGATCGTCTCCATTTCAACCACCGTCATTTCACTGGTGCTGGGCGCATTTTGCGCCTACGCCTTGGCGCGCCTGCGCTTCAAGGGCAAGGGCGGGGTTATGGTTTTCACACTGGCCTCATCCATGTTTCCGCAAATCGCCATCGTCAGTACGCTTTATCTCGTTTTTCGTTCGCTTGGCATGATCAACACCTTCGGGCCGATGATCCTGTCGAACCTGACCTTCACCCTTCCATTGGCCATCTGGATCATGACCGGCTTTTTCAAGTCCATTCCGGCCAGTCTGGAGGAGGCCGCCATGATCGATGGCTGCAACAGGTTCCAGGTGCTGTTCAGGATCTTCCTGCCTCTTGCCGCGCCTGGCATGTTTACCTGCGCGATCCTGGTTTTCATCATGTCGTGGAACGAGTTCCTTTTTGCCATTACCTTCACTACGTCGCCGAAATCCCAGACCATACCGGTCGGCATCGCCTTTTTCCCGCAGATGTACCATGTTCCATGGGGCGACCTTGCGGCGGCGACCATCATTGTGACGATACCGCTTATCGTCCTGGTTTTCTTCTTCCAGAAGCGTATTATCTACGGCCTCACCGCAGGCGCGGTCAAGGAATAAGGCTATGAACCTGCAGGATGTGCTGCGCGGCGTCGGTGGTGCCTTGGACCTGGACAAGCGTATTTATTGCGGTTTTAGCGCCAATGTGGATGTGGTCGTCGGAGTGTGGGACGACGATTTCCTGGCTTTCCAGAAATCCGTGAACGTCTTTCCGCCGCGCCGCGAACAGGCGATAAAGCCACCTTTGGAAACGCGGGAAAAGATTGTCGATTATGGCGCGTGGTATATGGCTCGAGGCCTGGGATGCGACTCGGACGTCCGCGGTATCGAAACCATGGCGGCGCTCATGGAAAAACCCGGTAATCTGCTTGCAATTGGCGGAACAGGGGCGCAGGCCACCAACTGGCTTGCTTATGCTGGGTTCAGGAACCTGACGCTGTCGGTACCTTACCGCGGTCCTGAACTGGAATCGGTGCTTCATCCGGGGATGACGATCTTTGACAACAACACGGCCTACCAGGCCGAGATTGACGGTCTGAAAGGTTTTCCGGACGTACATTGCATCATCGACTACGCGGCGGGGACCAAGGTGGGGTTTCGCGACGGTTCGGTGGCGGAGTCGCCACGGCCGAACAGGGTGATGTTGAGCCAGGACCGCTGCTGCGCGCGCCTGACCATCGCTCCAGGCTTTAAAAAGTCCCTCCTCGCGGAGGAGGGGGAGGTTGCATTTTTGACTTCGGGTTACAGCGCGCCGCTTACCGAGGGGGCTTTCGACGCATTTATTGCCGATAGCGCCGACTTGATTGCCGAGGCGAGGAAGAAGAAAGGCAAAGATCTTTTTGTCCATGTGGAGGAATGCCACATGTGGGGGAGCGAGGAATTGCGGCGGAAGACAGTCACGGAGAAAGTGTATCCTTTCGTCGACAGCGTCGGCATGAATGAGGAGGAACTCGCAGATCTTGCCCGCTTCATGAAGCTAAGTGACAAAAAGGACGAAACGTCCGTACTGAAGGAAATAGCGTTTCGTTACGGGATAGACAGGGTCAGTATGCACGGTAGCCGAAACTCGCTGACGTTGACCCGGCGCGACCCGGAGAAGGAAAGGATTGCCTTGGCACTGGCGGTTCTTTTATCCGCCGCGCGCGGTTATTACGGCGATTTTGTGGCCTGCAAGGACATTTTCGCGTTGCCCGAATTGTTGGCCGGCATTGCGCAGGAAAAAGATGTTCCTCCTTTTCGCGACGCCGGGGACGGGTATGTCGTTGTTGAGATGCCCACCCTCTACGGTATGCCGCTTCGTTCTTCAATTGGGCTTGGTGACGCTTTTGCCGGTGGAATCATGGGGGTGCTTTAGATTAGCGCTTTATGAATGGTATCTGGTTCCTTGTTGCGTTTTACGGTGCAACCGGGACGGACCGAAAAGCGCTAGGGAAGGGTCGGGTACAATATAAAACGCAATAGAGGAGTTGCATATGGCTAGTGTAACCATCAAGAATATCGTCAAGCGCTATGGCTCCGTGCTGGTCGTGAAAAATATCAGTCTCGAAATCAAGGATCAGGAGTTCCTGGTTCTTGTCGGTCCTTCCGGATGCGGAAAGACCACCACTCTGCGAATGATCGCCGGATTGGAGGACATAGACGAAGGCGAGATTTACATCGGCGACAAGCTTGTGAACGATATTCAACCGATGGACAGGAATATCGCGATGGTATTTCAGAATTACGCCCTCTATCCGCATATGAACGTCAAGGACAACATGGGCTTCGGCCTGAAAATGCGCGGCATGGACAAAGAGGAAATTGAAAAGCGCGTCGATGTCGCGGCGGAAATCCTCGGCATCAAAGACCTGCTTGATCGCCGTCCCAAGCAGCTTTCCGGCGGCCAGCGGCAGCGGGTCGCCGTCGGGCGCTCCATCGTAAGGCAGCCGGACGCCTTTCTTTTTGACGAACCGCTGTCCAATCTCGACGCGAAATTACGCGTGCAGATGCGCTCGGAACTGATCAAGCTGCATACCAGGCTCAAGTCGACGATGATCTACGTTACTCACGACCAGGTCGAGGCGATGACCATGGGCACCCGGATCGTTGTCATGAACGAGGGCATTATCCAGCAGGCGGGTACGCCTCTTGAGGTCTACCAGAATCCTGTCAACCGTTTTGTCGCCGGTTTTATCGGCACGCCCGCTATGAACTTCCTTGAGATGCAGGTGGTTGAAATGGGCGGCGGCGGACTGGTCATGTCGGCTCCGGGCATGGATCTCAATATCCCGTCTTTCCTCGAGGCCAAGATAATGCCGTACGTAGGCCGTAAGGTCGAGCTTGGCATACGGCCGCAGGATATTTTCGATCCGGAGGTCGGGCATCAGGACGTACCCAAGGACATGGTGTTTCAGGGAGACATCGACGTGGTGGAAATTCTCGGGGCGGAACAGATCGTCTATGTCACCGCCGGGCCCTTCAGCATCGTTGCCATGCTTACCATGCGCACCAGCGCCCGCATTGGCAACAGGATGCCTTTTGCCCTCGATCCGGACCGGGTCATATTCTTCGATCCCGACAGCGGCAAGGCATTGTGAGTAGTGAAATTTTCAAAACATTCAATATGCATCATCGGGGATCATTTTTTGCACGCATGCGTCGCTTTTATTCTAGATCTTTGCTGAAAGGGAAAAAATGCCTATTATCGGCTCAATGGAAATGCTCACCACCGCGTACAAGAACGGCTATGCCGTTCCCGGATTTGACGGATGGGACGCCTCCACGTGCCAGAATGTGCTTCTCACCGCCAGGGAGAAAAAATCTCCAGCCCTTTTGATCTGCGGCACCAACGAATACGCCACCCTTGGCGCGAAGACCGTCGCCGCCGTTGTGCAGGCAGTCTCCGACGTGCAGGGCATGCCCATCTGTATTCACCTCGACCATGCCCGAACATATGAACAGGTGGTGGAATGTATTGAAGCCGGTTACAAATCGGTTATGATAGACGGTTCGCTTGGCGATTATGAATATAATGTCGCGTTGACCAAAAAGGTTGTCGAGTACGCGCATCCGAAAAATATCCCGGTCGAAGCCGAACTCGGCACCATTCTTAACGTCGACGAAATAACCCATGAAAAATCCGACGCCAAGAAGGCCGTTTACACCGATCCCGACCAGGCCAAGGATTTCGTCAACCGTACCGGCTGCGATTATCTCGCCGTGTCGATAGGAAATGCCCACGGCTGGTATCCGCAAGCGCCGGTTCTGGATTTCGACACGCTGAAGAATATCCGCGAATCGGTTTCGATCCCGTTGGTGTTGCACGGCGGGTCCGGAACGCCGGCCGACCAATTGAAAAAAGCCGTTTCGCTTGGCATTTCCAAGGTCAACGTCGCCAGCGAAATCAACCGCTCTTTCAATGCGGTGTATATCCCTCTCATGCAGGAAGGCAAAACGTGGTGGGCCGAAGCAGAGCTCGCCGGCAACCTGGAAAACCGCAAGGTCATCGCGAAGTGGATGGATAATCTTGAGTCTTCCGGAAAGCAGAATTATTAGTCTGGAGAAAACATGGTTTACGTGGCCAATGACAAGCGATACGACTCGATGCTGTACAATCGCGTCGGCAAAAGCGGGTTGAAGCTTCCCGCCGTTTCACTCGGGTTATGGCACAACTTCGGCAGCGTCGACAAATACGACAACATGGTCAAGATGGCGGCAGCGGCTTTCGACCTGGGGATTACCCACTTCGACCTTGCCAACAACTATGGTCCGGAGCCAGGCAGCGCGGAAGAGAATTTCGGTAAAATCCTCTCTCGCGAGTTCAAGCCATACAGGGATGAACTGATCATATCCAGCAAGGCAGGCTATACGATGTGGCCCGGCCCCTATGGCGACTGGGGTTCCAAAAAATACCTCATGGCCAGCTTGGACCAGAGCCTCGTGCGTATGGGCCTGGATTATGTCGATATCTTCTATTCTCACCGGCCCGATCCGGAAACGCCGCTGGAAGAGACAATGGAAGCGTTGGCTCAGGCGGCGCGGCTCGGCAAGGCGCTTTATGTCGGCGTGTCGAATTACGATGCAGATGGCACCAGGAAAGCGGCGGCGATTCTCCGCTCTTTGGGAGTCCGTTGTCTTATCCACCAGCCGAAATTTTCCATGTTCGAGCGATGGATCGAAAACGGTTTGGTTCAGGCCTTGGAAGAGGAGGGCATGGGTACTATTGCCTTCTCCCCGCTGGCGGAAGGCTTGCTGACCGACAAGTATATCAAAGGCATCCCTGACGGCTCGCGCGCCTCCCGGCCGGAAGCCCATTTGAAGCGCGATCAAGTTACGCCGGAGAAAATCGCGAAAATAGTCAAGCTGAACGAGCTGGCAGCCAAACGCGGCCAAAGCCTGGCGCAGTTCGCCCTTGTTTGGGCCTTGAAGGTAGGAAAACTGACTTCGGTGCTGATCGGCGCCAGCCGGACCGAACAAGTTCGCGACAACGTCGCAGCGCTGAACAATCGTGAAATATCGGCAGATGAACTGAAAACGGTCAACGATATTTTAGCTGGCGCATAATAAGCATCGGTTCAAATTTACTCAATCCCCCTGGACCGAGGTTCAGGGGGATTTTTCATCCAAGACGCCGCACGTCGGTTGTGTTCGCACACGTTCAGTATATAATGCGGGAAGCGCGTCGTGCGCTTGTTGAGGCAACTGCGGTGAACCCTGCACCGGCACCTGGCGGGTACTGGGCGATTTTTATTTTTCCTGTTCCGATTATATTGCGGCAGAAGGCATGAGTGCCTACAATAGCTCCGCAGGAATCGTTTCCGGAGAATCCGGTGCGGTGACAGGGAAAATGCGTCTGGATGCCGATTCAGTCGTACTCCTGCTCGATACCGAAGGCGACATCTGTCCGGACTGTTACTCCCGGATTGTTCATGACGGACTTTTATCCGTCACCATTGCTGTGAAAAAACATTACCCACCACTTTGATTGAGGAGAGTTTCAATGGCGACACCGGTACTTATCAATACGGAAAATGCCCCTGGCGCGGTTGGCCCTTATTCGCAGGCACTTGCGGGCAACGGCTTGATATTCACTTCAGGGCAACTGCCGCTCGATCCGAAAACAAAGACAATGCCGGAAGACATCAAGGAACAGGCGGCAATGGCACTGACCAATCTGAAAAATATCCTGGAAGCCGGTGGTTCCGGCATGGATAAGATTCTGAAGACAACGGTTTTCCTCACTGATATCAATGATTTCGCCAGCGTGAATGAAATCTATGCAACCTTCTTCGGCAAACCCTTCCCGGCCAGGAGCTGTTTCGCGGTCAAGGATCTGCCTTTGGGAGCCAGGGTGGAAATTGAGGCAGTTGCGCTGGCATAGAGTCATTCAATGAAATACTATGACCAT
>DAIOFH010000124.1:0-11640 GCA_036745875.1 Planctomycetota bacterium
TGGCGGCCGGGGGAGCCACCCCCGAATCGCGGATGCTTCTTGGCGATGCGCTTGCCGACTCCGGCGATACGCAGGCCGCCGCCGCGATGGTGAGGGAGACCCTGACCACGTACCCCGGCGACAAGGGAGCCCTCGTCTGGGCGGCGAACCTCTATCTGCGCCTTGGGATGTATGAGGAAGCGTCACTGACCCTGTCGGATGCGATACGCCTCGCGCCGTGGCGCGCAGACCTCTGGCGGCGTCTCGGCGACATCGCCCTCGAGACCCATAAGGAAGAGACGGCGCTGCGCTACTGGCGGGTCAGCCTTGCGGTCAACCCCGGCCAATACGAACTTGACGATCTGGCCCGGACTCTGTCCGGAGACGACGAGCCG
Organism: Planctomycetota bacterium; assembly: GCA_036745875.1. Classification (GTDB taxonomy): domain Bacteria; phylum Planctomycetota; class SZUA-567; order SZUA-567; family SZUA-567; genus DAIOFH01. The sequence goes on from DAIOFH010000124.1 coordinate 375, forward strand.
CTGCAATATGACGGCGGCTATGACGCCGTCGCCCTGGCGACCAGGGAAGATCCGTCAAAATACAAGGGCGATGTCGTCCGGCTGCTCGACCGGTCGGTAGTGGTGATGGAAGGTGACGGTTCTTTCCGCCGCCTGACTCACGAAGTCGATTTGATTCTTACCCGGCGCGGCGGCGAAATGCTTGCAGACATCGATGCTCCCGGCGAAGTGTTGACGGCAAGAACCATTTTCCCCAACGGCGAGACGCTGGAGCCGGAAAGGGTGCCCGGCAGGAAGGCCCTGCGCCTCCCGGCCCTCTTGCCCGGCAGCGCCAGAGAGGTGCAGTATCTCGAACACCATGCCGCCGTCGGTTCGCGGCCGCCCCGCCAGTTGCCGTGGTATTTCCAGCACCCCGGCGGCGAAGTGCCGTTCCTCCTCAGCGAATACGAAGTCCGTGCGCCCAGGGGTTATCCCCTGGTCAAAGTCCTCAAGGACTACGGTATGAACATCGACTACGAGAAGACGGAGGAGGACGAGTACGACATTTACCGCTGGACCGCCAGGATGGGAGTGTCCATAAACGAAGCGGATTCAGTGCATGTCTCGGAACGTCTTGCCTCGGTCGAGACGGGTACGCCGGAGCAATGGGACGATATCGTCTATCATGAGCTGCGGGCGTTGTCGGGGAGGCTTCTCGCCTCGCGGCAAATGCTCGCACTGTTGACGTCCCTGGTGCGACGGGAAGGAGGCGGCAGGCTGGGCCCGGAGGATTCCGCCCAGGCCATTTACCGCTTTGTCTGCGACAACATCGGCCAGGAGGAGGACCTGAAGCACCTGCCGGCCGCGCATTATCTTGTCGATCGCGCCGGAGACAGAAATATTCTGCTGCTGGCCTTGCTGCGGGCGGCAGGGTTCAATGCGAGCCCGGCCGCGGCACGACCGAACAAAAACCTGTTGTATCCACCCAACTGGGAATTGCCCCGGCGGGCCATGTTCACGATACCATTGGTGCGCCTGTCGCTGCCGGGGGGGCCGGTATTATGGCTTGACACGCGTTTTGAAACGTTGCCGTTCGGCAAGCTCACGGAGGACCTGTCGGATGCGACTGTGATAGCGTTCCTCCCGGACGGACCGCGTTTCGAGCGCCTGCCGCGTCTCGCCCTCGCCGATTCGGAAAAGGTCGAGGAGCGCCGCATCCTGCTCCCTTCCGCCAACGAACCTATGGCGGTGGTGGGCAGGCTGTCGCAGAAGGGCATAGACGGCTTGAAGCGCCGCGAGTTCATGACTGACGCCATGAACGCCGACAGGCGGCTTGCCATGCTGGAATCACTGTTCCCCGTCTTCCCGGATGCGGAACTTACCCGGCTTGATATTTTGCGTCCGTCCGAGGAGGACTATTTTTCCATCGAGCGCTATGAAATCGAATCGTCCGCCCCGGTGGAAAAGAGGGAGAACGGAGTCTATGCAATCGGCCTTTGCGTCGCTGCTCCGGACATTATTTCGGCCCAGGCCAGGGGTATGCGTGAAAGAGGGTCTGACTGCCATATTCGCCACGATTACGTGTATGAGGACAGGAACACCTTCGTTCTTCCGGAAGGCGGGAAATTTGTCGCGCTGCCGGCATCCAGGTATTTGCCGGGGAATTTCGGCATTTATCAGTTGCGCGTCGCCAAGAGGAGTGACAACCAGGTCGAGGTGATCCGCAAGTTTAAATTTTCCGCGCAGCGCATCAAACCGTGGGAGTGGCCGGACTTCCAGCTCTTTTTGCAGGAAATCGACATTGCGGAGCGGCAATGGATCGAGTACGTGGTCGAGGATGCGGGGGAGGGGTGAACGGCAGGCAAGGCAATTTTTAGGGCAAAAATTCCGGCGGGGTTTTCTTGAATAAATTGCTTGCCAAGCGAACCCCCTATCCATATGGTTGTTCTGCCCGGAAAATGCGGGATTTCGGGGATTATGGTTTAATTATCCAGTGGTTTGCGATTGGAGGTGAGGTCTATGCACAAAATGTACGTCGTTGAGCAGGGGGTGCTGAAGGAAAAAAAGGATCCGCCCGCCTCCGTTTATGTCTACGTCAGCCCGGAGGAAAAGGAGCGCCGCGCCCTTATCGACGACATGCTTATTGACGAACATACCTTGCAATCCGCCCTCGACCCGGACGAGCTGTCCCGTCTCGAGTTCGAACCCGAGCACGTCGCCATGATTTTCAAGCGCCCCTGCAACCAGACCTTGACGGAAGGCGCTGACGCGCATCTCGAGTTCAAGGTCGCATCAGTCGGCGTCTTTCTTTTCAACGACAAGCTGCTCGCCATCCAGTCGGAGGATATGCCGATTTACCCCGGCGTCAAGCCGGTCAACCGCGAATTGAGCCTGCGCGAAGTCCTTTTGCGCATGCTGTTTCGGACCATTACCCATTTTCTTGAACATCTTCGCGCCATCAACATGATGGTGGACGCCATCGAACGGGAAATAAACCGTTCCTTCGAAAACCGCCACCTCATCTCCCTGTTCGCATTGGAAAAGTCCCTGGTGTATTATCTCAACGCCATCAACTCCAACGAAGCGCTTTTGATGAAGATGCGCAACTACTCCTCCAAAATCGGCTTCACCGCCGAGGAATTGGAAGTGCTTGACGACATTATTATTGAAAACAGCCAATGCGCCCGGCAGGCGCAAATCTACACGAATATCCTTGCCGGCATGATGGACGCCAGGGTTTCCATTGTTTCCAACAACCTGAACGTGCTGATGAAAACCCTCACCATGATCACCATCTGCCTCCAGGTGCCGACCATGGTGGTGTCGATTTTTTCCATGAACGTCGATCTTCCGATATTGCCCGGAAACCCGCTGTCCTTCTGGTTCGTGGTCGGGCTTTCGGTGTTGGCCCTGGTCATTTTCATGGGCGTTTGGAAATGGCGAAAATGGTAACGTTACCAGCGCGTCTTCGGAACCAAGCGGAACCAGCCAAAACGCGCAAGGTCTAGGGGGCAACTATTTGCGAAAACGCAATTATTGACAATTGTCAATTTCAAAAAATGGGGTCGTGCAATGAGTAAAGACGTCTTATACCCACCCTCCATCGTCAAGCTCATCGACGAGTTTGCCAAGCTCCCCGGCGTCGGCAAGCGTTCCGCCGAGCGCCTGGCTTTTCATACCTTGTCGACTCCACGCGAAGAGGCTATGGCTTTGGCCCTCGCCATCCGCGACGCGAGAAAAAACCTGCGCGCCTGTTCCCGCTGTTTTCATATCGCCGAAGGCGAACTCTGCTCCGTATGCGCCGATCCCGACCGGGACGGAAAGGAAATATGCGTTGTCGAATTGCCGCGGGATGCGATCGCGCTGGAAAAAGCGGGAGTATATAACGGGCTTTACCATATTCTCCAGGGGCGGCTGTCCCCGGCCACCGGCGTCGGGCCAGACAATATCCGCATCAAGGAGCTCCTGGCCCGGCTCGATCAGGCTGACAAAGCGGGGGAGGCGGTCGAGGAGGTTATCCTCGCTACCCGTCCGAGCGCGGAAGGGGACGCCACCGCCGAATACCTTTCGGCAGTCCTTCGCGAACGCGGCGTCAAGACCACGCGCCTCGCCAGAGGCCTAGCCACCGGCGCCGACCTGGAAAACTCCCCGCCGTCGTCAATAATTTACGCTTTTCAAGGACGGAGACAAGATTGAGCTTGACCGCTTTTCATGCCATGAACCAATTGAAACACCCGTCGTTGCACCGCAGCTGGCTTGAAATCGACCTTGATGCCGTCAGGCAAAATATCGCGGCCTTTCGCCGCATGGTCGGCACGGGACGCTCCATCATGCCGTGTCTCAAGGCCAACGCCTACGGTCACGGCGCGGTGGAATGCGCCAGGGCCGTTCTCGCCGGCGGCGCCGACCGCATCGCCGTGGCGACCTGCCTTGAAGGGCAGCAGTTGCGGGAGGCCGGCATCGGCGTTCCCATCCAGGTGCTTGGCGCATTGTTTCCGGAGGAAGTCAGGCCCGCCGTCCGCTTCGGCCTCACCGTCTCCCTCCACGAGCTCTATATCGCCCGCCTCGTCTCTCTTGAGGCCATAGCCGCAGACCAGACCATCCCCGTCCACCTCAAGATCGACACCGGCATGGGCCGTCTCGGCATCCTGCCGGAAAACGCCGTCGAGGCGGCGGAGGAAGTGATGGCATTGCCCGGGTTGCGTTTTGAAGGCGTATTCATGCATTTCGCCGAGGCCTCCGACGACGCGTACAGCCTTTGGCAACTAAAGCGCTTCAACGTCGCCTGCGAACGCCTGGAAAAGGCGGGGATCACGGGCATTATCCGCCATGCCGCCAGTTCGTCCGCGATCGTATCGTACTTCGATTCCTGGTTCGACATGATACGGCCGGGAATTGCGACCTACGGTTGCCTGGCGCCGAAATGGCTGCACGGCGAAATCGCCCTGAAACCGGCCATGACCTGGCGTGCCGCCATTATTCAGATCAAGGATTATCCCCAGGGATCGAATCTCGGCTATAACCGCACCTTTACCACGCGGCGTCCGACGCGAATCGCCGTACTTCCCTTTGGCTATGCGGACGGATACCTGCGGCAATATTCCAACCGGGCGGAGGTGCTTATCCATGGCAAGCGCGCTCCCGTAGTCGGAATGGTATCCATGGACTATTCTATGGTGGATGTTACGGAATTCGACGATCTTGACGTCGGTTCGATTGTCACCATAATTGGCAGCGATGCGGGAGAAGCCATCACGGCGGAAGATTTGGCCGAATGGGGAGAAACTATACCGTATTGCGTCACCACCAATATCGGCCAGCGCCTGGGACGGGTGTACCTGGATTTCACGAATCAGGAATAGACGGACTATTTTTTGAAGTAATAAGAATAAATTCAAAAAAGCGAATAAAAACAGGTTATAATATATTAGGCATGTTAAAAATACATAAAGGATTGCCGCATGGCAGCGCCTCCGCGATTTTTACTCGATACTCCCTTGACTGAACCGGGCGTTTACACTCTGGGCCGCCAGGAATCCCACCACGCCGCCAACGTGCTGCGTCTGCGGGAAAAGGATATCGTGACCCTTTTCGACGGCGCAGGCAAATACGGAGACGGCGCCATCGTCAATCCTGACAAAAACGCGCTCACCGTCGATGTTTTTGAAGTGTTCCGGGAAGAACGGGCCCCGATCTCCATCACCATCGCCAGTGCCATCCCCAAGGGAAAACGCTGGCAGATGCTGGTGGAAAAATGCACCGAACTTGGTGTGCAGAGGATACTCCCTATGCTGTGCGGCCGCAGCGTGGTCAAGGGCGAAGGCGATGCGGAAAAGTGGCGGCGCTGGTCGGTGGAGGCGGCAAAGCAAAGCAGGCGCAGCTATCTTCCTCAAATTTTTGAACCGATGAAGGTGCCTGAGATTATCGCCTGGGGCACGCAGAACAACGCCCTGGCCCTGTTGGCCGACCCCGCCGGGGAAAATCCCCGAACCTTTCAGGAAGAGATCCTGGCTGCCGAATCGGTTATGGTCATGATCGGCCCGGAAGGCGGCTTTACCGCCGAGGAAATGGCGTGCTACGACCGGGAAAAGGTCGGCAGGCTTCGTCTATCGCCGTATGTGTTGCGTATCGAGACGGCCGCCGCGACAGCGTGCGCGCTGTTGATGGAATTATGAATATGGATATGGACAGCATCTCCGAAAAAGTAGGCGATCCACAGCCGGAGCCGCAGAAGGAGGAGGGCGATTCCAAGGTATGGGACGCGGCATCGTCGCAGATTGTCGACGATAGTGTCAGCACGGACAACGCGGCCGATGCGGAGCAATCGAGCGCCAGGACGTCAACCCGCCTGCAGGCGAACGGGAAAAAGATCAAACTCAACCTCCCCCACTCAGGGAAGGAACCGCCGTGGTGGGTCACGCACGCGCCTCTTCTGTCCATCCTTGAATGGGCCATCGCCGCCGCGCTTTTTGTCGTGGCATTTTATTATATCTGGCTCATGTTCCTGGCGTCCCCTAAGGTTGCGGAAGTCGAGCGAACCGGACCGCCGCCAAGCCTGGAGGAGTTCCGACTCCTCGCCAGGGCGCTTCCCGCCACGGGAGCGAGGCCGGAATGGCGGGCTGAAAAGCTGTCGGATCGCTGGAAGCGGATCATCATCCACCATAGCGCTACTGCGCAGGGCAGTGCCGAATCCTTTGATCGCGTCCACCGCGAAGAGCGGAAGTGGGAAAACGGCCTTGGCTATCATTTTGTCATCGGGAACGGCAGGGGAATGGCCGACGGCGAGGTGGCGGTCGGCGACCGTTGGCGCAAGCAGCTTGACGGGGCGCATGTCAAGGGGCCGAACAAGAACGAAAAACTCAATTCAAACTCCATCGGCATCGCCCTTGTCGGCAACTTCGAGGAATCGGTGCCCACCGCGAAACAGCTTGCCGCCCTCAAAGGCCTTGTCAATTACCTCCGCAAGGAGTGTTTCATCAGCCTTGCCGACGTCGTTGGCCACGGAGAAATGTCTGACAATAAGACGCTTTGCCCAGGCAAATTCTTTTTCGTCGACGAACTGCGTTTGGCTATTGCAAATCCGTAAGAACCAAGGGTGCTGAAGCGAAGAAAAACGCTCCCGGGGTTAATCCTGTTCCTGTTCCCGCCATATCGCCTCGTATACGCACCCGGCTTCGTCCAGAGCGAAGATCTTGAGGGTCTTGAGGCCATACTCTGTTTCCTCCAGCAATGACACCTGTGCCGCCGGTCCGGTCGGCGTATCCACTTCGCCGCCGAGAACCACGAAAACCTTGCGCCGCTGGGCGGTGTAATCCGCCATTTCGTCAGCGAGGGCGCGGTAAAGCTTAGCCATGTCGCTTGCCGCCACATAATAGTCTGCCTGCGGATTATCGCTAACCGCGGCTTCGTCAGCCGCAGCCGCCAGACCGCAACACAGCACCGCCGCCGCTATTATCAGCCATTGTTTCATATATTCTCCTTTCAGACATTATCGGCCACTCAATGCCTATACTTTCCACCACAACCGGATATCCTTTCAAAAAAAAATGGATTTTTATCCCAGGGGCTGGAAAGTGCAAGAGGAAGGAGCGTATCTGAAACGGAAAATCATTGTAAATTATGCCGTTTCCAGTTGAGATTCTCCGTTCCTGCTTACCGATTTCGGTGTGATATCTTCATACTGTAACAAACGTTGAACAGGGAACCACAAAGGTGCTAAACGGAGATTCTCAACTGAAATCGGTATTATTGACTATTAATCGTTAATTCCCGGTCCACCGCCTCGAAATACTCGTCAAGGTCGGCATCGACAATGTGGGTGTTTGCTGACTGACGCAGGCCCACCGGGCCCATGTTGACCACCACCACCACTCCCTGGGCAACGGAAGGCAACGCAGCAGCAGGATATACCTGGAGGCTTGAACCAAGGACAAGCAGAAGATCCGAGTCGGATATCGCCTTGTCGGCATGATCGAGATGCATGACGTTTTCCCCGAAAAACACCACATCAGGCTTCAATACCCCGCCGCAACGCGCGCAGTGAGGTATGTGTTCCAATTCCAGCAGGGCGCGCAGGTCCGCTCCGCTGTACTCGTGCTGGCAGGAGCGGCAATGCGCGGTCTCATAATCGCCATGGAACGGCAGGACCCGTTTCGATCCGGCGCGCTGGTGAAGGCCGTCAATGTTTTGCGTGATCAGGGTGACGAATTTGCCGGACTGTTCGAGCTTGGCGAGAAAGCGGTGGGTGAAGGTCGGCTTGATGGTATCCAGAGTCCCCAAAAAATCCCGGCTGAACTGATAAAACGGCTCCGGATCCCTGGCAAAATAATGGATGTCAAAGACCTTCTCCGGGTCATATGCGCGCGTCACGTACAGTCCTTTGGGGCCGCGAAAATCCGGAACGCCTGCTGCGGTGGAAATGCCCGCTCCCGTCAAAACCGCGATCCGGTCAGCGGAATTGATAATGTCGGCGCAATCCGCCGGTGACAGTGCATAGTCAGGCATGGCTCTGCCTTTCGTTTTAAAAACCGCGGAAAGCACAGACGGCACAGAGAACCGCTTTTCAACTGAATTTGAAGCGGTCCTCTGTGCCCTCCGTGTTCTCTGCGGTTAAATAAACTTCACTTTTGCAGGAAAATGCACATCAAGTTATAAACCGCGCGCGCCGCGGCGAAATCGGCATAATGCAGACCCTTCGCCGGAGCGAGTTCGACGCAGTCCATGGCAACCACCGAGTAGGCGTTTTTCGCGACGATTCGCGCCGCCGACATCAACTGTCGCCAAGTAAGGCCGTTGGGTTCCGGCGTGCCGGTTGCCGGGATGATGGACGGGTCGAGCCCGTCGACGTCGAAGGTGAAGAACACTTTTCTTCCCTTGACCATTTTTGCCAGCTTGTTTCGCCATGAATCGTCTTCATGCATCATATCCGCCGTCCATGTCTTGATGACGGGACTAAGCCCCGCCTTCGGGCGGTGCTGGCGGCTGAAGGCAACCTGGTCCGGGGAGGTGGAACGGATGCCTAGCTGAAGAATTGCCTCGCATTCCGGCAGTTCGGCTATGCGGCGAACGACGCAGGCATGGCTGTACGGGTTGTCTTCGTAGCTTTCCCTGAGGTCGGCATGGGCGTCTATGTGCACAAGGGCAAAGGCTCCCCGCACGGAGGCGAGGCCTTTGGCTATGCCGTAGGAGACGGTATGCTCGCCGCCAAGGCCGACTATGAACTTGCCCGCCTTGGCATGGAGGCTTGTCGCGTCCGCGATCGCAGCCAGGACGGCGGCGGGGTTCTTGCGTTGCGCCGGGGAATTGAATACTTCCGGTTCCGCCAGCGTGTGGACGCCGAATTGCAACGCCGGTTCGCTGTCGAAATCCTCGTTATAAAGTTCGACCTGCTGGGACGCGATGATGATAGCGTCAGGGCCTTTGGCCGTGCCGCCGCCATAAGATACGGATTCCTCGTAGGGCAGTGGGAGTACCACCGCGCGGGAAGTTTCGTACACGCATGCTTCCGGCGGCAGATCCAGAAACGCCCCGGGAAGGTGTTTCTTTTTCCTGGGGCGCGCTGCGGGTTTGTTTTCTGATGTCATTGTATTCTCATCGGACAATTATTTGTCGAGAACATAGGCGAAGATCAGCGGGGCGACAATGGTCGCGTCCGACTCGACAATAAATTTCGGCGTTTCGACGGAGAGTTTTTCCCAGGTGATCTTTTCGTTCGGGACCGCGCCGGAGTAGCTGCCGTAGCTGGTCGTCGAATCGCTGATCTGGCAGAAATATCCCCAGAGCGGCACGTCCATTTCCATGTCCTGCCTGAGAAGCGGCACAACGCAGATGGTGAAATCGCCTGCAATGCCGCCGCCGATCTGGAAGAAGCCGAGGGAATTTCGGGAAGATTCGTCCTTGTACCAATCGGTGAGGGCGATCATGTATTCGATGCCGGTGCGGACGGTATGGACTTTTTTAACATTGCCCTGCATGACATGGCTGGAATAGATGTTGCCGAGGGTTGAGTCTTCCCAACCGGGGACGAATATCGGCAGGTTCTTCTCCGCCGCCGCCAGGAGCCAGGAATTCTTCGGGTCGATCTGGTAGCTCTTTTTCAACACGCCGGAAAGGAGAAGGCGATAAAGGAATTCGTGGGGGAAAAGGCGCTCGTGCTTTTTGTCGGCATCCTGCCAGAGATCGATCATTTCGTTTTCGATGCGGCGGATGGCCTCCCCTTCGGGAATACAGGTGTCGGTGACGCGGTTGAGGTGGCGGTCGAGAAGCTTCTTTTCGTCTTCGGCGGTGAAATCGCGGTAGTTGGGCACGCGGACGTAATGATCATGCGCGACGAGGTTGAAGACATCCTCCTCGAGGTTGGCGCCGGTGCAGGAAATGGCGTGGATCTTGTCCTGTCGGATCATTTCGGCGAGGCTGATGCCGAGTTCCGCCGTGCTCATGGCGCCGGCCATGGCCAAAAGCATTTTTCCGCCCTCATTCAGATGGGTTACAAACCCTTCTGCAGCGTCGACCATCGCCGCGCTGTTGAAGTGAAGGTATTGCTGTTTCATGAAGTCTTTTATATGGCCCATGTTTTTCCCCTGTCTTGAAATGATGTTTCAAAAAATTGACATTGCCATACTGCAATAAACGGCAAAAATAAATAAAAGATTGGGAACACTCCAGGTAATGAAGTGTTCCCAAGATTAAATAGTATACTACTATAAAGCGGTTGCCGTGGTCAAATAGTTTTCATTCAACCGGGGCGAGAACGCCAATGACTTCACCAAGGATGCGATCGCCCTTGGAGGGGCGGATCTGGATCTGCGCCCGGCCGTGCTCGGTCATGCTGGCGCCGTAGAAGCGTTCGCCAGCCATATCGCGAACCACCCGGCGAATACGCAATCCCTTGCCGTTGAAATCAATAGCCATGATCCTGGTCAACGCCTTCTCCAGGGGAGACGGACGCATATCGATAATGACGGTCGCGCCCAGGGGGATCATCGGCATCATGGCGGAATCGCCCATGCGGACCGCGACGAGGACGCCCGCACGGGGGACCCATTCGCGGGGGATGATAATATGCTTTATTATATCTCTGGGCTGTATATTGAATACAGGGTTGAGAACAGCGGCGGACTTGAGCATGGGTACTGCAGCCCAATCGCCGGCCAGCTGTTCGGGGTCGATATCGTCTGCGGAACCAGTCAGCGGCACCACGGAAAACTTCGGTGAAAGCGGACCTGGACGCGTTTGTAGCTTTTGTTGTGAAGCGGCGCCCATCTGTGTTTCGGATACGACGGGCTGGATGGCTTCCGAGTCGTTTTCGTAGCTAACCGGGGCGGTGGCGCCGGTTGCCTTGGCGATGAGACCTGAAAGGGAACACTCGAGTTCCGCTTCAAGTTGGGGGATAAGATCAAGACGCTCGATAAACGTGCGTCCCATCTCCCAGCTTTGGATTGTTTTGGGGCTGATACCGAGCCGCATCGCCAACGTGGCCCTTGACATGCCCTTTGTATCTCTGGCAAGACGCATCAGCCTGCCAAATTCTGCTTTGATATCCTTTGGCATTGTTCATGACTCCTCTATTAACCGGGGTAAAACGACAAAGACAAGCACTTATTGCATAATGCCTATAAGGCAGTAGATGAAAGCCAAAACGAAATTTATATAACAACTGGCAGTAAAGAAAGTTATCAAATCTTGTATACCACTTAGGTATTATGTCACAATGACGGTGGATTGCAACAAGAAAATTACTCAAAGCTACTAAAAAAATAGTACTTAGTTTTAATGAGTTTCTTGTTTTCTCAATTGAAAAAGTTATAGA
>DAIOFH010000125.1:0-11612 GCA_036745875.1 Planctomycetota bacterium
TAGAAGCGCGTAAAGTCAGGGAAGTGAGCGGCAGAAGCACCGCTTTTTCCGCCTGCCTGGTCGGGTATACGAACGCCGGCAAGAGTTCCCTCCTCAACAAGCTCACCAATTCCGACGCATTGGTCGAGGACCGGCTCTTCGCCACCCTGGACACCCTGACCCGACGTCTGGATTGCGGTGAAGGAGTGGAACTCCTGATCTCGGACACGGTCGGTTTTATCCGCCGGCTTCCCCACCACCTCGTGGCGAGCTTCCACGCCACCCTGGAGGAAGCAGCCCGCGCCGATCTTCTGATCGTGGTCGTGGATGTCACCGATCCCCTGGCCTTCGTGGAAATTGAAGCGGTTGAAGACACGCTGAAGGAAATCGGCATCTACGACATTCCCCAGGTCTATGTGCTGAACAAGATCGACGCAAATCCAGATCCAGCCAGGGTTGAAGTACTGTCGAACCGCCTATCGCCGTCGTTTGCCGTCTCGGCGGTCACTGGGGAGGGAGTCGAAACCCTGCTATCGTATCTCAAAGGACGTGTCGAACTTGGCTTGCGGAAGGTTAAAATTACGTTCAGTGCAGGCGACGGGAAGCGTTTCGCCCTTCTCAACGAACTTGGTGTTGTCGAGAGTAGTAGCTATGAAGACGCAGACGTCATCGTCATCGCCCGCATGGATCCGGCCGACCTTGAACGCCTCAAGCGCCTGCCAGGCCGCATGTCAGTTGAAAACATCAAACCGGCGGCGAGAAAGCAACCGAATATTTGACGATTGATAAATGAAGGGTACCGATACTTATGGCACAGATCTACAGCATGACCGGCTTTGGCTCGGCATCGGCGGAAAAAGACGGCTATTCGACGCGTTTTGAAATCAAGTCGGTCAACAACCGGGGACTCAAAATCAGCATCCGCTCGCGGCCCAGTCTCGGCGTGTGTGAAAAGCAACTCCGAGACCTGATTACCAGCCGCCTTGTCCGCGGCTCAATCGACGTTTATCTGGTAATCGAGCGGCCGGCCGGCGATATGGTCAAACCCCTCCGCGCCGACGTGGCTCAGGCGACGATCGAATCGATCAAAAAATTGGCCGAGAATCTCGGGCTGGAGGACAACCTGACCGCCCGCGACCTTGTCGCCATTCCTGGAATTTTCGACACCGGTTCCGAGGAGTCGTTCACTGAGGAAGAATGGCCAGTTGTCGAACTTGCCGCGACGGAAGCAATCAACCAGGTAATGGAAATGCGCAAGACCGAGGGCGAGAAGCTAGCCAAGATTCTCTCCGATCTCGCCGATCCTCTTGAAGCGTTTGTCGAAAAAACCAATACCGCCGCTCCCATTGCCCTGGAGCGGGCGAGGAAACGCCTCGCCGACCGACTAGCCGAGATTATCCCGAACGGTTTCAACGCCGCGGACAACCAGGCGCTCGAGCGGGAAATGTGCCTTATCGCCGATCGCGCGGACATCAGGGAGGAACTGGACCGGCTGCACAGCCATATCGGCCAGTACCGCGACACCATAAGCAAAGGTGGCGAAATCGGCAAGCGCCTTGAATTCCTTTCACAGGAATTCCTCCGTGAAATCAATACTACAGCGTCAAAAACCAACGACACGGAAATCGTCCAAACTGCCGTTCAGGCCAAATTGACAGTTGAGAAAATCAAGGAACAGGCGGCGAATTTGGTATAAATTTTATGCTGAGGGATGGATTGTTTCAGGGGAGAAACAGGGCATGTCGCATAGCGAAGGGTTGTTGGTGGTGTTATCCGGTCCTGCCGGCAGCGGGAAATCGACCATCGCCGACCGGCTTCTCACGTCCGGTAGCAATATCCGGCGCGCCATTACCGCGACCACCCGCAAGCCGAGGCCGGGCGAGCAAGACGGCGTCGACTATTTCTTTCTTACAGAGGAGGAATTCAAACGCCGCATTAGCGCCGACGAATTGCTCGAATACACCCGCTTCAATAACAACTATTACGGCGTTCCCCGCAAAGAACTTGAAAAAAACATCCAGAAAGGCGGTGTAGTGCTCCTGGTGATAGAAGTTGACGGGGCGGAGTCTATCAAGTTTTTCTTTCCGAACGCGGTGTTTATCTTTATCATCCCGCCGACTCCCGACAGTTTGCGCCTTCGCCTCCAGGGTCGCGGCACCGAAACGGCGCAGGATGTGGAAAACAGGCTGGGCATTGCCAAAAGAGAGATGCAAAGAATCGGCGAATACGATTACCTCATCATCAACGCCGATCCGGAGGTGGCGACCCTTGACCTTGCTGCGGTGATCCGCGCAGTACGCCGCTCCCGCATCGTGGGCGGTGAAGCGGAGCGCTGGAACGACGGCTATTTTTCCGATTGGGGCAAAGGCGAACATTAGGTAGCCGCATATTTAACCATAGAGGATGAAAAGGCTCTGTATCCGTAGTTAAATTGCCAATTTTTACGACCCGCCGATCCGGTCCCATTGCTTGCCGTAGAGCTTCACCAGTTCCCGCCGCAGGTGGATATGTTCGCGGGCGGTCAGGTCAGGGTCGGCGTCAAGAATAGTCATCGCTTTTTCCCTGGCGTTTGCGATCGTATCGACGTCGCGCAGCAGGTCGACAAGCTTGAATCCGCTCACGCCATGCTGCCGTGTCCCGGTGAACTCTCCCGGTCCCCTGATTCGCAAATCCGCTTCGGCAATTTCAAAACCGTTCGACGTTCCGACAAGCGCCGCCAGCCGCTGCCCCGCTTCGCCGAGGCGGCTGTCCGACATCATGATAAACCAGCCCTGGCTCGCTCCCCTACCCACCCTGCCCCGCAGTTGGTGCAATTGGGCGAGGCCGAAGCGCTCTGCATGCATCACCACCATAACGGTGGCGTTGGGGATGTCGACCCCGACTTCGATGACGATGGTGCTGACGAGAACGTGCGTTTCCCCTGACTTGAAGCGGGCCATGATTTCCGCCTGCAGGCTGCGCTTCATGCCGCCGTGCAGCAATTCCAGCCGGTAGCCCTTTAGGTCGCCCTGTTGCAATTCGGCCCAACTTTCTTCCGCAGACTTGAGGTCGAGTTCCTCGTTTTCTTCGACCAATGGACAGACGACAAACGCCTGCCTGCCGTTGTTCAACTCGCTTTTGACCTTTTCCCAGACACGTGATTCTTCATTATTTCCCATTAAAACAGTCTTGACCGGTTTTCTGCCCGGAGGCATTTCGTCGATCACTGACACGTCCAGGTCGCCGTACACGCTCAGGGCAAGGCTTCTGGGGATCGGCGTCGCAGTCATGACCAGCATGTCGGGACGGACGCCTTTCCGGACAAGGCTGTCCCGCTGCTTGACGCCGAACTTGTGCTGTTCGTCGATAATGACCAGGCCAAGATCGTAAAAGACGACCGATTCGCTGATGGCGGAATGGGTCGCGGCTACAATGTCCAATGTACCATTGGCCAAACGTTCGAGGACAATGTTTTTTTCCGTCGGGGTCATGCCGCCGACGAGGAGTCCCATGCGAACGCGTGCGTTTTGGCTGTTGGCCAGAAATTTTTCAAATGTCTCGTAATGCTGCCTGGCCAGCAGGCTTGTCGGCGCCATGACGCACACCTGCGCCCGGTTGGCGACAGCTGCCAACATGGCATAGGCGGCCACTGCTGTTTTACCGCTGCCGACATCGCCCTGGAGAAGGCGCTGCATGGGAAGGGGGCTTTGCATGTCTCTCGTGATTTCCCGTATCGACCGGTTTTGCGCTCGTGTCGGATGGAAGGGAAATAAGCGCCGGATTCGGCTATCCAGCTCCGCGCCGACAGAAAAGGACCTGCCGGGAAAATCATGCAGTGCATGACGCCGCGATGCAAGCAGGGTTAACTGCATATAAAAACACTCTTCCCAGACCAGGCGTTCCCGCGCCTTTTTCCATTCATCGTCTGACTTTGGAAAATGCATCGCCCGCACAGCGTCTTTCAATCCGGGAAAACCTTTTTCTCCCAAAATTTCCGAAGGCAGCGTCTCCTCCAGCAGATCGAGGCGACTCTCAATGGCAAAAGCCATGGCCTTACGCCAAATGTTTTGGTTCAGGTTGCCGGTGCAGGGATAGATGGGAACAATGCGGCCAAAGCTCAAGCTTTCGACAGGACTGTCGGGGGGAACAAGTTCATATTGGGGATGGTCCATGCGCAGGCGGTCGCGTTCTCGCACCCCCTTGCCGTGCATGACGACGCTTTGGTTCAACAGCTTATCCTTGAGCCAGGGTTGGTTGAACCAGACAACCTCGATCATCTGGCCTTCCGTATCAACCATTTCGAAAGTTGTGATGGTCATGCTGTTTTTGGCGCGAGCGCGATTCGAGCCATACCAGCCGCCGCCGCGCCGGACCTTCTTTTCCTCTACGCCAACGGCGGAGGCAAGAATAGACGCCTCCTGCCCTTCGGGAAAGGTCGCTACCGTGTGCAGGTCGGAGCGATCCGACATGTTTCGGGGAAAGGTAAAGATAAGATCTCGAACGTTATTGACGCCAAGGTGGGAAAAGTCTTCCGCACGAGCCGGGCCAACATGTTTAAGGTACTGTATGTCATCGTCAAGCGAATATGCCATAAGCGCGAAACACCAATCGTAAAATTCAACAAAAAGCGGATTAATACCTTTCACTTCCGCCACGTATATTGTACAATAAGGATACCGATAATTGATTATTTATCAAGAAGCGCCTTTCCTTACGAGAGGCGTTTGTTTTTTCTAAAGCTTTTTAAGGCGAACTGCATGCAAGACGACCTCGGCAATGCGAGAACCGGAAGCCTCCGGGAAGTGTTTCGCGTGGCATTCCCCCTGATAATATCCTCAGGGACATTTGCCATAAAACTTTTCAGCGACCGTTTGATGATGGCCTGGCATTCCGACATTTCCATCGCCGCCGCCATAGCGGCCGGGATGGCGGCGTTTATGCTTATAAGCTTCTTCATGGGAGTCGCCGCTTATGCCAATGCCTTTGTCGCCCAATATTCCGGAGCGGAACGGCACGACCGCACCGGCCTTTCGGTATGGCAATCAATGCTTTTCAGCCTGGTGGCGGGATTGATGATCACCCTTGTAGGTGGACCGCTGGGCGATTTTTTTGCAGACATCGGCCATGAACCGAAATTGGCGGCGATGGAGAGAGGCTATTTCCACGTCCTGACCTGCGGCGCAGCGTTCTCCCTCCTGAATTCCAGCATAATGTGTTTCTGGACCGGCCGCAACAAAACCTGGACCGTCGTCGCGGTCAGCGGCACGTCCATTATCCTCAATGTGGTCGGCAACTGGGTCCTCATCTTCGGATCGCAGGGCAGCCAACATTTGTCAACCTACCCGGAACCGTTCAAGGCGCTCGGCCACGGACTGAACTACCTCGCGTCCCTGACCGACGTCGCCTCCGGTGGAGTTGTCGGCGCGGGGATTGCCACCATTTCCACGGATGCGCTGAGTGTTCTCGCGTTTCTGATACTCTTTTTCCTGCCTCACAACAGAAAAGAGTTCGGTACCCGGCCGAAAAGAATTTTCGATTTTCCGCTCATGAAGCGAATGATCAGGTACGGCTTCGGCAACGGGATGCAGATGCTTCTCGACATCGGGGCGTTCGCGGTGTTCAACATCCTTATGGGGATGTACGCGATCACGGAAATGGGCGGCAACATCGCCGCGGCGTCTGGGATCGCAATCAGCGTCAACGGCGTGGCGTTTGTCCCCATGCTCGGCGTCGGGGCGGCCGCGTCGATACTTGTCGGTCAGGGCATCGGTGCGCGGGATGTGAATTTCGCCGTCCGCGCGGTCAAGAATGCCTGGATACTTATCATGACATACATGGTCTGCATGTGTCTGTTGTTTGAGGTTTTTCCTGAATTTCTCGTCTCTATTTTCGCCCCGAAGGGACACATGAATCCCGCCACCGCGACGATGGCAGTGAGCTTCCTCCGCTATGCCGGAATTTTCTGCATAGCCGACGGCTTTTTCATACTTTACGGCAACGCCATTCGCGGTGCCGGCGATACCAAATTTTCAATGTGGGCGATGGGGATCATCGGCTGGTGTTTCTTTGCCATACCTTGTCTGGTAAGTTATAAACTGGGAGCGGGTCCGTTCTTCCTGTGGAAGATCATCGTTTTTTCGGCTATCGCTTCCGCCGCCATATTTTTCTGGCGATATCGACAAGGAAAATGGAAACATATGAAGGTAATCGAAGAAACAGGAAGCCAACGGCGGCAGGTGAACAAGTCCAGCGTGAGAATCCTGCCCGTCGTCACGCCAGAAAGCGAACTGGCGGTGCTGGAAGAACCAGACGAGGAAACGCTTTGAGGACTAATCGCTTATGACGAAAAGCAAGATTACCAGCTACGTGGAATACGTCGGCGGTTATGCTGCGCTGCTGCTGCTTTTCGCTATCGCCCTGTCTCGTGCGCTTATGCACATCTCCGTGGCCGTTTTGGCGGTTTCCGCTATTCTCTATGCCATTTTGAACGGCACTGGCAGGTGGCGCGGATTGGCTCCGGCTTGGAGCTTGCGGACGGTTTTGCTGTTTTTTACAGCGGTTGTCATCAGCATATTTTTATCGCAGCGGCCAGGGGTCGGCTTCGAGAACCTGCCGATGTTCGCCTATCTTCTGGCAACCCCCATTTTTTTTATTCCTTTTGTCGGCTTGCCGCAGGTGAGGAAATGGGGTGTGAGCTTTTTTATCGCAGGGTTTATTCTTGGTTTGGTTGTTATTTTTTCCAGATACCCTTTCATCATTGATACGGCGGTCCGATATAGGCCGTTTCTTGCAATAATGGATTATGGCGGGACGTTGGGAATCGCCTATCCGGTGGTCTTGTCGTTTTTCATCCGGTCCCTTGCAACCAGCAACAAAAAATACGCCCTGTTGTACGGAGCGTTGTCCTTTCTTATACTTGCGGCCGCCATGTACAACGGCACACGCGCCATTTGGGGCTCGATAGCGGTCAGTACGGTGGTTGTCGCACTCCTCAATATTCGACGTTTGAAATGGCCGTTTTTAGCACATGTGGTTGTTTCACTGCTTTTTGTCTACGGATTTACCTACGAGTATCCGGTGTTTCGCGAACAAGCCAAGATTATCGAGCCTCAGCAAAAACTGATAGCGCAGGATAGGACAAAAGGCGTTACGCCGATAGCGCCGACACCCGATGTCACAGTGACAGCGGTAGAGGAGACGTCGACTGACCCGTCTTATGACCTGATGATTCAAGACCCACTTGCCGATCCATCGGTTAATTTCCGCATTAAACTCTGGAAAGATTCCTTCAGCAAGTGGGTTGCCTATCCCTTTTTCGGTATCGGTTTCGCCAATACGCCATATCCGTTGACGAACAAAAACATGGATATTGTCGGTTACAGTTACGATTTTTTTGCGCACTGCCATAACACGTTTTTACAGATTGCGACCGAAACCGGCTTTCTCGGCCTGCTGACCTATCTTGGACTGGCGATCCCCAGTCTAGCGCTTGCTGTTGGCAGTTTGCGTTCGAAAGACGACGACCGGCGATTTTGGGCAAAAATTCTTCTCGCAGTCATAACTGCCTTTGCCATACATTCAATGAGCGATTACGTCTTTGACATCAAAACAGTAATCTATCTTTTCGCTTTTATGCTCGCCTGCTGCTGGTTCAATCTAAAAGGAAATGCAAAAAGCTCCAAACAACCTATTGACAAGAGGATAGAGAATGGCAATAATTGTATGATAAATAAAACTTTCGTGCTTACCTGTTCCTTCCGGGCATGTTTTTTTTGGTTCAGGGTTGTAGTGAAAACGCATGATAGTAATGTAAGATGCATAGAATAGTATATGATGTTACTTTACACCTGGAAATTCACGTGAAAATAAAACTTTGTTGTATTGTTTGTTTGGGAATATTTGTTATGGGGATTGCCGGGGCGGCTTCTCCTACGGAGGTATCGCCGAAAAATATTCTGGTTACAACTTTCCCCATATATCAAATCACCCGAAATGTGGTTGCCGGTGCAGAAAATATCAACCTGGACCTTATGCTCCCGGCCAATCTTGGTTGCCCGCATGACTACGCACTTTCCCCCCTCGAAATGCAAAAAATTGAAAGTGCGGATGTCCTTGTTGTCAATGGACTAGGTATGGAAGGATTCCTGGAGAACGCGCTCAGGAAGGCCAAGACAGGCATTACCGTTATCGACAGCTCAGCCGGAATCGACCAGTTGATCGCGGTTCATGACAGTCACGAAGATCACGACCCTAAAGAATGCGATCATGGTCACCATGGCGAATATAATCCACATCTATTCACAAGCCCGTTGATGGCCGCACTGATAACGGAAAACATCGCCGCCGAACTGGCGAGGATCGACGACCCGAACGCTGCAGCATATAATAAAAATGGACGTGAATACGCCGAAAATCTGCGCATCCTGGCAAATGCCATGAAAACGGCGCTTGGACGGATTCCCAATAATAAGGTCGTTGAACCTCATGGGGCGTTTGACTATCTGGCCCGCGACATCGGCCTGGAAATTGTGGCGGAAATGCAACCGGAAGGATCCAGTCTTTCCGCGTCTGAACTTTTGACCCTACTGGAGACAGTCAAGCATGACAATCCAGCCGTCATAATCGCTGAACCGCAATATCCGGAGCGGACAGGTTTAGTTCTGTCGCAGGAGACTGGACTGCCGATCATTCGGCTCGACCCCGTTACCGGGGGGCCCGATGATGCGGGATTGGATTACTACGAAACGGTGATGCGGGAAAACATGCGGATTCTTGTGAACGCGCTGGAAAAATAATGGCTACAAAAATACTCCCCACCACCGCCTCGTCCGCCGTCACCTTCGCCAACGTGAGCGTCTCCATCAGCGGCCATGTAATACTGGATTCTGTTTCCGCCCGCGTTCCGCTTGGCGGCGCCACCACGATAATCGGCCCGAACGGCGCCGGGAAAACAACGCTTGTAAAGGCGCTACTTGGCCTTATACCTTATCAGGGGGGCATTTTTTTCAGCAAACACGGCGTGCTCCCGCGTATAGGTTATGTCCCCCAGTCGATCAGGACCGACGGCGGCCTTCCCCTGACGGTGACCGAATTCCTTTGCCTCAACTGGCAGCGCATCCCACTGTGGTTTGGCATCAGAAGCCGTTACCGGAGCCAGGCGATGAAACTTCTGGAAATGGTCGGAATACGAGATCTGTCCACCAGGCGGGTTTGCGATTTGTCCGGCGGCGAACTGCGCCGCGCCCTCCTGGCACTTGCCCTTGGCAGAGAGCCGGAACTGCTGGTCATGGACGAACCGACATCGGGCATAGATTTTCAGGGCGAACTTTCCTTTTATGCCTTGATGGACGAGTTGCGCGCCAAGATGGGCTATACCCAGCTCATGGTCTGCCATAATCTGCGCGCGGTCAAAAGCCATGCCACCCATGTCATCTGCCTCAACCGCAATGTCACGGGCGAAGGCGATCCTGAGTCCGTCCTCACGCCGGGAAAGCTGACAGAAACATTTCTTGGACAGGAGATGGAACTGGGTCCGGCGCGCTCATCGTCCGCCTCGCCGGAGGCGCGCCATGCTTGATCTGTCCTTTATTTACGAAACAATCGGGCGCATACTGCCGTTCGATTGTTTTGCCCCGAACTTCATGCGCCAAGCCCTTTTTGGTTTGCTGTTGCTGGCTCCCGTAACCGCCGTCATGGGAACGCAAGTGGTAAATCTGCGCATGGCTTTTTTCGCCGATGCGATCAGCCACTCTGTTTTTGCAGGAGCCGCGCTTGGCCTGATCTTGGCAATTGACCCGCATCTCAGCACGGCATTTCTGGCCGTTATTATCGGCCTGGGAGTCACCGCCTGCCGCAGGAATGGCAAGTTGTCAGCCGATTCGGTGATTGGCGTTTTCTTTTCCGCCGTCGTCGCCTTCGGCCTTGCGGCCGCCAGCCGCGACCGCAATGTGGCAAGGAATGCCCAAAGTTTCCTTTATGGCGATATCCTTACGCTTGGGGAAAAAGAGACAGCCATCCTTTTCTGTCTGATGCTGGCTGTCGTCGTTTTCCAGTTCTTCTCCTACAATCGCATCGTTTACATGGGCCTTGATCCTGCCCTTGCCAAGACCCACGGCATCCGTACCGCATTTTTCCAGTACGCCTTCGCGGGATTGCTGGCACTGACTGCGGTATTTTCCGTCTGGACGGTCGGTGTCTTCCTGGTTACGGCGCTTCTGGTCCTGCCGGCGGCTGCGGCGCGGAATATGTCCCGCTCCATTGGCGGCATGTTTTGGTGGGCGTTGTTGATCACTGTTTTTTCCTCCGTCACCGGATTGGCGATCTCGGCGCAAAGCTGGGCAGCCACCGCCACCGGACCGACCATAATCCTTGTCGCCTTCGCCTGTTTCGTTTTTTCTATGGCGTTTTCACGCATTCGGGGCTATTCCTATCTTACCGCGCGATAGCGGCAAGGAGGAATAACATCATGCCCACAGTCAAAGACGTCATTTCGGCAATGGAACGCATCGCTCCCCCCGCCCTGGCCGTTTCCGGCGATCCCATCGGGTTGCACTCGGGAAAACGCAGCGGCAAAGTCACAAAAATAGCCGTCAGCATGGACGCCAGCCTTAAAGCGGTTGAAGCAGCCGCGCGGAAGAAGGCGGAGATGCTTGTCGTCCATCACCCGCGTTTTTACAAAGGACTGTCAACCCTTGCCGACCACGACCCTTCCGGACGCAGGGCCTGTGCGATAATCCGTTCCGGCCTTGCCGTGTACTCCGCCCATACCAACCTGGACATCGCACCGGGAGGCGTCAACGATGTCCTCGCCGGTCTCGTCGGCATCAAGAAACCACGCGTCCTCAAAGTTGAGTACCGGGAGCGCCTGTTGAAGCTGGCTGTTTTTGTTCCCGCCACGCATATTGATAAAGTCCGGGCCGCCGTCTGCGACCAGGGAGCGGGTGCGATCGGCGAATATTCGGATTGTACCTTCAGGGTGCGCGGCACTGGAACGTTTCGTGGCGGCAAGGAAACAAAACCGTTTTTAGGAAAGCCCGGCAGGCTTGAGGAAGCGGACGAATATCGTCTGGAAACGGTCTTTGGGGAATTTTCCGCCGACAGGATACTCGCGGCTATGCTTCGCGCCCATCCCTATGAGGAAGTTGCGTATGACCTCTATCCCTTGACCGGATGGGCGGAGGTATTCGGGATCGGCCGCGTCGGCGGCTTGCCGAAAGCGGAATCGCTATCCGTGCTCGCCCGCCGCATCGCGAAGGCGACCGGCTCCACCATGACCCAGTTTACCGGAAAAGCCACGGCGAAGATCAGGAAAATTGCCACCTGGGGGGGCTCGGGAGTCGACATCAAGGGAGTGCTCGCTTCGGGAGTGGATTGTTTGATAGCGGGGGAAGTCGGCTACCACGACCTGGAGACGCTTGTCGACAACGACATAGGAGTCATAACCCTGGGACATGGATTTTCCGAAAAACCGGCCCTCAAGCCGCTTGCGGCAAAGCTTCGACTGCTGTTGCCGGGAGTGAAAGTGGAGCTGGTGGACTCGGGCGAGTTTTATTCAAATAATGTCTAGGGAATTTAGAGAAAATATACGGACTTCCTTAAATTAGTCGGACCTGAAAAAGCGATAAATCCTCAAAAAAGTCAATAAAACCACTGGA
>DAIOFH010000126.1:0-11509 GCA_036745875.1 Planctomycetota bacterium
AGCTTTGCCACCTCTTTGACTTCATCATCCATCCCAAGGTGCGTATAAATATTCGCCGTCAACGCCGGGTTGGAATGACGCATGAGTTTTTGTGCCATGACCAGCGGGACGCCTGCCTTCGCCAACATTGTTCCATAGGTATGACGGAAAGCGTGGAAGTCGCCTTTCCGGCCGAAATCGTCGACAGGCTCGATGTTGGCGACCTTCATATCCCGGCGCAGCATTTTGGCGCCCTTGCCCTTCCACATTCCCGTGAACGCCTGATCCGAGGGCGCATGCAGGGCCATAAAGCGTTTCAGATCCGTCGATATGTCGGGAGGCACGGGAAGCTTTTTCATTTTCTCGTTTTTGGCACTGCCGGCCAATATGGTCACGGTGTTGGTGTCAAAATCGAAGCTGGCTTTCGTCAAACTCCGCAACTCCTTCCAACGCAACCCGGTGGAGAACGCGGTTCTATAGAGCAAAGACCTTGCTTCCCCCGTCATACTATGAAACGTTTTGCCGTTCTTGGCGACCGCGAGGAGACGCGACAACTCGTCCAATGAATAATCCCTGCGTGTGATGCGCCTGTCCTTGTCGGCATTCCATTTTTTCAGATAGCTCACAGGGTTTTCGACTAACCGTTTCGCCTCTTTGAGCCAATTGCAAAAGTTTTTCAAAGCGGCCAGATACATGTTCGCGGTTTCAAGAGACATCCCGGTATTTTTGGCATTCAAACGCCAAGCATCGAAGTCCGATGCTGAAATGTCGGCAAGTTGCCGCCATTCGCACGCTTTGGTCAAGCGGATGATTTTGGCCGTGGTCTCGGCAACATACCCTTTCGAGTCGTCCTTCGCTTCCAAATGCGCCCTCCAATCCTCGACGTGTTCGGTTAGCGATTTCCCCGAAGCGGCCCTAGCGGCGTCAATAATTCCCCACTCTCCGAGTTTTTGCCGAATCTTATCCGAGGAGGATTCAAGAAATCGTGCCGTTTCGGCATCGGGGCCGCAACTTGTAATACGCAAGGCGACAAGCCGATTCAAGTTCCGTTCAAGCTCCAGCGAGGCGGCTTTGTCATTGAAGCCGGTGATGCGTCGAACGGTATTCGAATGATCGCTGAACTCAATCGTCCACTTTTTTTGAATCCGCGCGTTTCCATCCGTATCCTTGGATTTTTTATGGAATATGCTCATGACTTTTTCCTTTTTGCCTTTTGAATTGCCTCTCGATGATCATGCAGAATATACTGGCGCAACGTCATACCCCGCGCCGTCGCCAAATCCGTCCAGATGTTGATTTCCTCTTGGGAAACTCGTAGGGTGAGCGTAAGGTTTTTCGCCTTACCCTGTGGCATGGGCGGCCGGCCTAAAACAATGGGCGATTTGCGAGGCGTTGCTTTAGCTTTCTGCATTTCTAAATTATAATTTCCGTGTCACACAAAAGCAAGAGCGAAAAATCACCTCCCCCGCTTCATTTTTTCCCATGCCTCTTTTGTCGGGCAGCCAGATTCGATCCAGCGTTCAAGCTCTTCCCGACGCCATCGAAGCGCACCTCCTATCTTCACGGGATCGGGGATGCGACCCCGCGCCCGCGCCTTATACCACGCTGATTTGCTCAAGTTACACAATATCCAGGCTTGTTCCGCCGTCAGTAGCCACGAGTCAGCATTATGTTCACCGTCTTTCATCGCATTGTACCTCCGCTTTCAGCCGATCACGGCATTCGCCGCTACGGCTTTTGAAATGCAATCATTGACTATTTGCCCGCCTCATTTCGCATTTGTTGTTCGCGCGGTGGGCAACCCGCCTCAACCCACTCCTCAATCACCTGAAAACTCCATCGCAAAGTTCGTCCGTTCTTGATCGGCTTGGGCATCAATCCCTGGTCGTTCAGCTTGTAGACCATCGATCTGCTCACGGAACAAAGGTGCGCGACGATTTTGCTGTCGATCAGGACATCATCGGGATACTGACTTCTCGCCTGGGCCTTGCCGGTGAACCGAAGCAGATCGGCTCGCCGCCATGTGCGTAGCGTCCCGACCGTGACCGGAGGCGCGCACTGGTTTTTCCGCATGAATTTGTAGAAGTGCGACACGCTCACGCCCAGCATCTTCGCGCCCTGATTGGCGTCCACCAGAAGCGGGATGATTTTCCCGTCCGCTCCGGCGAAATCCTCTGTGGCGGCGTCTACTCGATTTTTCCCGCCTTGCCCTTCCGTCTTTCCAGTTCCAGGACAACCGACTGTCCGCTCAATTTTCCTAGCCATTTTGGTCGTTTTCCTTTCTTCGCCTTATCGTGATCCATCATGATTTCGAGAAACAACGACCGCGCCGCCTCGGTGTGGTGGTGTCGCCGTTTGTTTCTGCCGGGCAAAAGTCCGGCCATCGTCATGCCGACCGGATCGGCGTCCTCGTCGAGAAGGGTGGTTCCGTTGCGGGTGCGGTAGACGGCGTGAATTTTGTCGAGGTAGAGCATCATCCAGGCTGCGGGCGATGCTTTGCTTCGATGCACTCGTTCATAAAACGCTTCCAGCGACAGAATGCCGTGGGCCACCAGAAGCGGCAAGAAGGCTTCGAAAACATCCTTGTGGGATAGTCCGTCCCCCGTCAGTTGTGATTGAGTGACGGGGTAGCCCGGTTCCCACGAACCCTCTTTTAAAATTTCAGAAAAAGCCCGTGGTTTACCGCTTGAGGTAGGTGGCGACGATCCCCCCATGCCCCTCATTGGGCTTCTTTTTTCCTGTGTTTCAGGGGTTAATGGGTTAAGGGTTACTTTTTCTTTTACTTTTTGGGTTATTGGGTTAAGGGCTTGGGGCTTAGGGCTTGGGGTTACGGGTAGGTCGGATTGGTTCCCGGAGCTTCCCGGTTTATTCCCGCCAACTTCCCGATCGCTTCCCAACAACTTCCCATGAGCGCCGTCCGGGTGCGGCAGATCGGGAACTCCCTCCGTTTCGCGCCCATAGACTCGGTTGTGCTTCTGGTAAATGGCGACCAGAAGAGGCCGGTTGTGGGAACTGTAGCGAGCCACGAGCAGATCGCCCGTATAGTCCAGCCAATCATGAATCAGCCAGCCATCGAGCCATCTGTCCCGGCGAAACACTTCCAAAAACCTCGTCGTATCTCCCGGGATTTCCGCAAGGGACTCAAAAAAACGTAACGATGATTCATCGTCGCCACGCCACAAATCTCCATCCTCCGCGAACTCAAGCGCCCCTAACCACATGCTGATCAGGTGCCCTATGACGTAAACCTTTGGAATATCCAGAGATTTCGCGCTAGACACCACCTTGGGGTGATGCCGGAGATCGGCGCTGATTCTCGCATACAACTTCCGCCTTGCCGCCATTTCCTCAATCCTTCATCGCCACTTCCGCTCACCCACGCTCACAAATCGTAATTTTTTATAGCATTTAATGCATTTTATATAAATTAAATGCTATTTATAATTCACTTGTTTTCTTATTCCTTTGTTCATGCGGTGTTGCGTTTAATAAAAATGTGAGGAAAGCTCTTAGCACATCAATATCAAGATATTATGGAATAATTAAAATCGCACAAAATAATTAAAACCCGACATTCTGCTATCATGATGATACATATAAATCTCGTATAATCTTGATTGTATGCCATTTTAAATAATATTTGCCTCCATTAAACCAGATTTTCAAATACTCAAAATCGACAATGGATGCAGATATGAACCTGAGCAATGAACCGCAATATTATGCGAATACACGTCAACATATTGGCACTGATGGAATTAGTGACGCCCAGGAAGCCTCTGAATACTTCATCGAGATCAGGGGCCGCGAGGGAAGTAAAACAACATTCATGAAGCAGGTTGCGTTCCTTGAGGACGTGACCGACGCAGAGGAAAAGAAACTCGAAGGCATTGCCAAGCGCCTTCCGGCCATAGCTTTCGACGCGCTCTTCGAACCCGGAACCATCGAATTGATGCTGAACCCGGACGGCTGGATTTGGCGGGAAAAGCTCGGCGAGAAAATGCGGCGCATCTGCCGCATGCGCGAAGTCGAAGCGGAGGAGTTTATCCGCAAGATCGCCGGGTATCACAAGACGACCATCACTTGGAAAAACCCGAGGCTGGAAGGCGTCTTGCCGCTGGACGATTCCCGTTTTACCGGGCAGATACCGCCGGTTGTCGATCATCCAGCCTTCACTATCCGCCGTCGAGCCGCCCAGGTGTTCACCTTGGAGCAATATGTCGACGACGGCATCTTGACCGTGCCGCAGTGCGACAATCTGCGCCGGGCCATTGCCGACCGCCTAAACATCGTCGTGCTTGGCGGCACCGGCTCCGGCAAAACGACGCTTGGCAATACCGTCCTGCAAGAGATCGTTTCGCACGATCCGGACACCCGCATCATCATCATCGAGGACACTCCCGAATTGAATTGCACAGCGGAAAACAAGGTCAACTTCCAAACCACCAGCACCTGCACCATGACCGACCTCATCAAGACAACGCTTCGCATGCGCCCCGACCGGATCGTCGTCGGCGAGGTGCGCGGTCGCGAGGCGTTCGATCTTATGCAGGCATGGAACACCGGGCATGGCGGGTCTTTTGTGACGCTTCACGCCAACGACTGCGCTTCTGGTCTTCGGCGTTTGAAATCCCTAATCAGTCAACATCCCTTCGCACCGCGCGACATCGAGCCGGATATAGCGTTGGCCGTCAATGTGATGGTCAACATCGTCAGATCCGGGACAGGAAGGAGGGTTCGCGAAATTGTCGCGGTCAAGGAGTTCGACCCCAACCACCGGCAAAACAACGGCTACTACCTGGAGGCGATGTAGGAGGCGTGGAGCGTAAAACGGCTGCATCTCTATGGCAGTTGTTTTGGTTGGGAGAACGAAATTGTGCCGCTGTCTGGCGGCGTCGTTCTTTCGTGTCTGCGTGTGGTTCGCTTTCCCCTTTCAGGCGGGCCACGCGCGGTTTTTTTTGCCGTATCGGCCAAACAGCATTCCCGCATAGCGGTGGGAGAAGAAGCGTCATGCGGGGCTGATTTCCACAGGAGGAGTGCATGTTGAAAAAGTATCTCGCGGTTGTTTTACTCGTGTTTGTCGTGTGTCTTGGCCTGGCCCCCGACGCCTTCGCTGGCGCGGGAACTGGCGGTAACCTCCCGTATGAAAGCTGGTTAGAGAGTATTAGAAATTCAGCGACCGGCCCGGTCGCTTACGCATTTGGTCTCATCGGCATCGTCGTCGCCGGCGGCGGACTTATCTTCGGCTCCGATCTCAATGGCTTCTTTCGAAGCATCCTGGTCGTGATTCTGGTGATGGCTCTTCTGGTCACGGCAAATACCCTCATGGTCGATTTGTTCGGCACGAGCGCGGAAATCGCCTGTGCGCCTGTCGTTTATGGATGTTCGGCATGAATGACGAGCCGCTTGAGAGCGTCGTCATTCATCGGGCGCTGACGCGAAGCAACCTGTTTCTCGGAGGCGACCGCGAGTTGGTGATGTTCGCCGGACTCCTCGCCGGAACCATGATTTTTTACGCCTGGGACATGCGTTCCGCCGTCGTCGGCGCGGTGTTCTGGTTTTTCTCGGTGTATATGTTTCGACTCATGGCGAAGCACGATCCAAAGCTCCGTTTCGTCTACATGCGTCACCGCGTCTACAAACCCTATTACCCGCCCATGTCAACGCCCTGGCGCGACAACACCGAAAGCCAAGGAAAGCAGTATCGCGATCCCTGGCGCATCACTTGAGGATTACCTTCATGGATTATTTGCAAAACATACCGCTCCACGCGGTTCTTATCGGTTTTTCGATTGTGGGAGCGTGTTTCCTTGCAATTCTGATTTATCAAGCTCGCGAAAACCATACCTCCAATCTCAAACGCCATCGTTCGAAGAATCCCGGCGTCGCCGATCTGCTCAACTGGGCGGCGGTAATCGACGACGGGATTATCGTCAACAAGGACGGTTCGCTGATGGCGGCATGGCTGTATCGCGGCAATGACAATTCCAGCGCCACCAATTCGGAGCGCAATGCCGTATCGCACTATATCAACTCGGCGCTGAACGGCCTGGGAAGCGGCTGGATGATCCATGTCGATGCTCTACGGCGGCCTTGCCCCTCGTATAGCAATCCAGCCTTTTCCCACTTCCCCGATCCCGCCTCCCTCGCCATCGACGAGGAAAGGCGGGATTTCTTTTCCCACCACAACCCGTTGTACGAGGGTTGTTTCATCCTGACCGCGACCTACTTTCCACCCATGCTGGCGCAGGCCAAGTTTATCGAGTTGATGTTCGACGACCCCGACGGCAAGGCGACCAACCTCACCGAACGGGGCGCGAAGATGGTGGACGACTTCAAGCGCGACATCAACAGTCTGCAAGGGCGGCTGTCCACGGCATTGCATCTTGAACGGCTTCGCGGGCATCGAGTCGAGGACGAAGACGGCGGCGCAGTCGTCCACGACGATTTTCTCCGCTGGTTGCATTTCTGCCTGACCGGGCAAAACAACCCTGTCGTCCTGCCGAAAAACCCGGCTTACATCGACACCCTTGTTGGTGGTCAGGATATGACCGGCGGCATGATCCCGCTTGTCGGCAACAAGTACGTCATGATCGTCGGCGTGGACAATTTTCCTTTCGAGAGTTCCCCCGGCGTTTTGTCGCGGCTGGCCGAGTTGCCGGTCGAATACCGCTGGAACACCCGCTTCATCTTTATGGATTCGCACGAATCCGTGTCGCTCATAAACAAGTACAAGCGCAAGTGGCGGCAGAAAATCCGCGGCCTCAAAGATCAACTGCTCAACACCAATACCGGCTCCATCGACCACGACGCCAAAGCCATGTACGAAGACTGTGAAATGGCCTTGATGGAGGTAAACAGCGGCACGGTGGCGATGGGCCTCTATACCTCCTGCGTCGTCCTCATGGACGAGGATTTGGACGCGCTGAAAAACAGCGCCAATTTCGTGCAAAAATCGCTGGGTGCGATGGGCTTCCCCGCCCGCATCGAGGATGTGAATACGATGGAC
The DNA here is from genome assembly GCA_036745875.1 of Planctomycetota bacterium. Classification (GTDB taxonomy): domain Bacteria; phylum Planctomycetota; class SZUA-567; order SZUA-567; family SZUA-567; genus DAIOFH01. Next base: position 6,989 of record DAIOFH010000126.1, read on the forward strand.
GCCTTCTTCGGCTCATTGCCGGGACATGGCGTTCCGAATGTTCGGCGTGCCATGATGAACACCCGCCACGTCGCCGACCTCATGCCCACCAGCACTATTTGGACAGGCAGAGACGAGGCGCCGTGTAATTTTTATCCCGCGATGTCGCCGCCGCTCATGCACTGCGTCACCACCGGCTCCACGCCGTTTCGGTTGAATCTCCACGTCAAGGATTTGGGGCATACGGTCATTTTCGGGCCGACCGGCGCGGGTAAAAGCACTCTGCTTGCGACCTTGGCGGCGCAACTGCTTCGCTATCCCGGAATGACTGTCTATGCCTTCGACAAGGGACAATCGCTGTACACCTTGTGCCGCGCCGTCGGCGGCAACCACTATAACATTGCCGGCGAGGACGAACGCGAACCGAACGGGCGGGTACATGCGAAATACGCCTTCTGCCCTCTGCAATGGCTTCACTCGAAAGCCGATCAGGTGTGGGCGTGCTCGTGGATTGAAACGCTTTGCGCCCTGAACGGCGTCGAGTTGACGCCGAAGCAGCGCAATGAAATTGCCCGTCGTATGGATGTTTTTTACAAATCAGGCGAAAAAACGCTTCTGTCCTTCGTGACCGGCCTCATGGACGAGCAAATGTCCGCCGCGTTGGAAATGTATACGCGGGAAGGCATGTTCGGCTACATGCTGGACGCCGAGGAGGACAGCCTGAACCTTAAGGACGAGGGCGGCTTGACCGTTTTCGAAATCGAAGACCTCATGGCGATGGGTGATCCCAAGATCGTTCTTCCCGTCCTCCTCTACCTGTTCCGCCGCATTGAACGTTCCCTCCACGGGCAACCTTCCGCCATCTTGCTTGACGAAGCGTGGATTGTCCTTGGGCATCCCGTGTTCCGCGACAAATTACGGGAGTGGTTCAAGATCATGCGGAAAAACAATTGCTGTATCGTTCCCGCGACGCAATCGCTGTCCGATGCGGTCAATTCGGGGATTCTCGACGTTATCCGCGAATCAACCGCCAGCAAAATCTTCCTTCCCAATCCCCACGCCAAAGGCGAGGACACAGCCGAAGTCTACCGGCGCATGGGGCTGAACAGTCGTCAAATAGACATCATCGCCAACGCCATTCCGAAGCGCCAATACTACTACACCTCCGAGGAAGGCAACCGGCTTTTCGAGCTGGCCCTTGGCCCTTTGCAATTGTCCCTTCTCGCCGTCTCCGACAAGGAATCGCTCGCCAAGGTCAAGGAGCTTGAACAACGCCACGGCGGGCAATGGCTGGCCGAATGGCTGACGCCTCGGGGCATTTCCCCCGCCGTTATCACCACCATCATGAAAGGCGACGCATGAAGTTGCTTGAACTCTTTCGCCGGGGCAAGAAGGATGAACAAGCCCTGAACGAAAACCCCTACCTGAACGCGAGGCGAACGCTGAACGAGCATAACGGCGCGATCATCAGTTCCCGGCAGATTTGGCAGGCCACCGCGCTCTTATCGCTCCTGATCGCCATCGGCGCTGTCGGCGGCATCGTCTATATCGGCAGTCGAAGCCGCTTCATCCCCTATGTCGTGGAAGTAGACCAATTGGGCTACGCCAATGCGGTCAAACGTGCGGATCGCGCGCTCGATGCGGATGGACGCGTTCTGCGTGCCGCCATCGCGTCGTTTGTCCGCGATTCGCGAATGGTGTCGTTCGACCGCAATGTGCAGAACGACGCCATTTGGCGCGTGTACTCCATGCTGCAATCGAGCGATCCCGCCACCACAAAAATCACCGAACACATGAAAGACCCGGTAACGAGTCCCACCAAACGCGCCGAGACGCATTCCGTCGGCGTCGAGATTTCATCTGTTCTGCAACAGACCGCCGAGACCTGGGAAGTCAACTGGCTTGAAAAGGTATGGGACAGGCAGGGAATCCGCGTGGAACAGAGCCGGATGCGCGGCTTGCTTACCGTCTATATCGTTCCCCCCACGACCGCGACTACGGAGGAGGAAATACGCCGGAATCCTTTGGGGATATTCGTCCGCGATTTCACCTGGTCGCGCATCGCCGAATAGCCGTTCGCTTCATTTACCACATGGAAGAAAGGATGTCTTGTGAATCGTATTTGCCGATTGTTCCCGTTGCTGGCCGTGGCCGCGTTATTCTGCGCCTCGGTGTGCTGGGCGGGAGAAGGAACCCCCGACGGGAATGGCGGGGCGTTGCTGGACGATTTGTATTTCTCGCCCGAGAACGTCAAGCTGACAGCGAAGGAAATGAACGCCCTCGCCATAGCCAAAAGTTGGCAACAGGGCGACATCATGACTGAAAATCCCGTCGTCGGGCCGGACGGCTCCATCGAGTATCTGTTCGGCGCGGAACAGCCGTCCGTGGTGTGCGCCGTCATGCAGATCACCGACATAGAACTTGAGCGGGGGGAAAGCGTCACCAGCGTCAACCTGGGCGATAGCGTCCGGTGGCAGATTCAACCCGCCGTGTCCGGTGGCGACGTAACGCATATTTTGGTCAGGCCCAAGCAGGTCGGCCTTGAAACGTCGATGGTGGTCACGACGGACAGACGGACGTATCACCTTCGCTTACGTTCCCACCGCACCGAGTACATGCCGCGCGTCAAATTCTTCTACATCGAGGACGCGATCAGCAAGTGGCAGGCGATAAAGACCACAGCCGCCAAGAAACGGGAAGCTGCCACCATTCCAGAAACAAACGAATATCTTGGCGATCTCGATTTCGGTTACACCGTAACCGGAAAGGCGTCGTGGAAGCCGATTCGCGTCTACAACGACAGCGTCAAGACCATTATCGAAATGCCCGTCACCCTGCACCAGCAGGACGCGCCGACGTTACTGGTCGTCCGCAAGGACGGCCATCTCCTGAAAAAGAGCGATCAAGTCCTCGTCAATTACCGCGTCCAGCGCGGGCGTTACATCGTCGATGCCGTTTTCGACAAGGCAATCCTGATTGTCGGCGTCGGTGGGAATCAGGAACGTGTCACCATCACCAGGGCGCAGAATAAAGGGGGGAAATAACTATGAGGAAATATCTGTTCCCGCTTGCATTTATCGCCCTGTTGGCGCTTGCCATTTTCTCGGGATGCGGGAACCCGCCCGGCAAATACGGCAACTTCGCACAGACTCAATCCGTCGAGTTGGTGGAGGACGCTGTGGTGGTTCTCAAAACGCACTACCCGCCCGCGACAACCCGGCTGAATCTTATTCAGTACGTGAATGACGCTTTCGGGGCCGCTTTGGTGGAAACGTTGCGGCGCGACGGCTACGCGATTGCGGAGTACGTCCCGCCCGCTCGCCGTGACAAATACTCCCCCTCCGCCCCAAAACCCGCCGGGTTCTATTTTGGATATGTGGTCGATCATCTTCCCGACGAGGGCGGCTTGCGGCTGTCGCTGCTTGTCGGTGAAGAGTCGTTGAGTCGTTTGTATTTAGTCACCGGAACGCCGGAGGAACCGCGCCATTCTCCATTGGGAGATTGGGCGCGGCGGCAATAGGAAGGACATTGGCATGTACGAAAAATTCAAACTTCATTCACTGCGTCGAATCGTTTCACGGATATGGAACGTGCTTATCAAACTGCCCGTCGCCATGTTCCTGATCGGCGTTTTCTTCGGGTTCTTTCTGTTCCTGCAAGGAATCGAAAACCTGAACATCAAAAGTCACCGTCACTGGATACAGAACGTCATCGCCAAAGGTACCCACGAAGGCGTCAACCGCGCCAAAGAGATCAACGAGGGGAGAAAACGGGTATATGACGCCACGGTTTTCATCACCTACGATCCCCGCCAGGAGGTGAAGGTCAGTTGGCTTGAAAAGGAAGGCGCGATCTTTTCCGTCCGGGTCGAAACAACCGGAAAGGGGGAGTAATGGCTGAAAACGTGAAATTGCTCTCCCCGGAAAAATCGCCGGACACGATGGAGATCAAAAAACGGAAAGCCCGGCGCATCAATAACTGGCCGGTTTTCATCGTGTTCATCGTGGTCGCGGTGATCCTCATCACCCTTGGTCTGGTGCTTATCAGCCGGAGCGGCAAGACGCGGGCGGAAGTGGCGCAAGCTGCGCCGCAGGGGAAAGTGGCGACAGCCCATGCGCGTGAATTGATGAACCAGATGGGCGGCGAAGGCGGACTGGTAAACCCTCCTCCACCTCCACCGCCGCCACCTCCCGCAAAACAGGAGCGGGAAGAGCAGGAACAGGGAACGCCTCCATCGGGGATTATCCCCGATTCCAGAGGCTCGGCGCCGCCCAGGCTGACGGAAGAGGCAAAAAAGGTACGCGACCGCCGTTTCAGACAGATGGAACAGGCGATTGATGGCCCGATTCAAGTTCGCATCGACGAGAACAGGTTGCAATCCCGGAGCATAGGCGGGGAAGTGGAGCGGCTTGAGCGACAGATCGCCGCGTTGAACAATCAGGAATCACAGACCTACGAGCAACGCCTTGCCGCGATCAAAGCCGCCGCAGGAGAAGGAGCAGGCGCGACCGACTATGCCGGTCGCGCCGATTTGACCCGCAT
>DAIOFH010000127.1:0-11154 GCA_036745875.1 Planctomycetota bacterium
AGCCGGCTAGCCGGCTGGCCTCATTGTTTAGTTCGCTTGAAAACATCTCACTTGGCGACAAAGGGAGCCATGGCTTTGCCGACGGTGGCGGCGAAGCCGCGTCCGCTCAGTTCGCCCGGGTCCATGTCGGGGTTATAGATGGTCAGCTGGATGCCGATCGCCTTGGGAGAGCTCATGGCGACGCGGATCACGGTGGACAGTTCGTCCCAGCTGAACCCGTCCGGATGCGGCGCGTCGCAGGACCACATGATGTCACGGTTGAGGACGTCCGCGTCGATGTGGATGAGGAAGCCTTCCGGGCCTCCCGGCCTCGTGAGATGTGCGACCGCCTCTTCGGCCGCCAGTTCCACCCCAAGGATTCGCACTTCGTCGCTATTGAAGGCAAGCATGTCGTCCGGCAGTTTCGGCGCGCGGTTCCTGGTCTGGACTGCGCCGTCGCCGTAACCGAAGATCACGATGTCGTCGTCGCGCAGGAGCGGCTTTCGGCCCTCGATGTTGGTCACGACGTCCGGCCCGCGCCCGGTGGCGTAGCCGACGTCGCTGGCGGAAGCCGCGCCGAGGATGGTGCTGTGTTCGGGCGGGTACATGTCGGGGTGGCCGTCGATGTAAAGGACGCCGTAGCGCCCGCGCCGCTTCATCGCCAGGGCGGTACCGAGAAGGATGGAGCAGTCCCCGCCCAGGACGACGGGAAATTCCTTGTTGTCCAGTACTTTTTCGAACTCGTTGGCCAAGGTTATGGAATAGGCGTTGATTTCCTTGGGGTTCATGATCTGCGTCTCTGGGTCGCGCTCCTCTTTCCACTGCGGCGTCTCGAAGCGGCCGGCTCTGCGCGCATTGATGCGCTTGTCGAGTCCAGCGCCCAGAAGGACGTCAGGCATGCGCGCCACGCCAAGGTGCGTCGCCATATGGCCAAGAACCGAGGGCGCCTCGATGACCGCGAACTTGCGCAGCAGGTTCTTGTCGACAGTATTGTTCATTACAATTCCTCTCTTCTTGCAATTTGTCAGAGTGCAGCACCGGTAATTCTGCATGTGCGACGTCCGCACTTCCGGCGTCCCGGATTATTCGTTCGTTGTAAGACAGTTTGTCCGCTCAGGCGGTTTCGCTTTCCCACGGTTCGACGAGAAAGACGACAGGCCTGAATCCGTCGGTGCAGGATGCGATCTGGCACTTGCCGTCCGCACTGCCGCACTCGGCATTTTGCCTGACCATGAGGATGTCCTTGAAGATGTCCGACCAGGCCCAGACGCAGAAGCCCTCGGGCACTTTGCGGCCGTCAGTCACGAAGACCTGCCCTTCTTCGCAACGGTGACAGGCTGGCATGGGTTTATCGGCGTATTTTGCGATTATTTCCGTCATCACCAGCCTTTTTAATACAGTGATCTTTACATACTTCGACATTTATTTCTCCTTAATCGGCAGAGCCGGTGGCCACGATGTCGCAGCCGGTTCCACAAATGTCGGCGACGACCACGTCCCCCACATGGACGGGAACAGACATCACCACCCTGCGAATTTCATCCATGCACTGAAACATGGATTCTTTGGGAACAGGACGGTTGGAGCGCACCGCGACGAGCGGCACCGCCGCGCCCTCGACTTTGACAATGGAGGTCAGAATGCGAACTGGAGCGATCACCTCGTTTTTGGCATATTCGACTCCGCGCTTGCACTGCGCCCCTTCGACGGATTTGATGTCCTTGCCGTCACTGTCGACGGTGATGGAGCAACCAATAGGACATGTTACACAGGTGACGATGTTTTGAGCCATGATCAGGCCTCCCGCTTCAATAGCGCTACAGGTGGTTTCATAAGCATGAAATGCTCTCTCCGGAGGCGGATTCACAAAGGCTTTCATCCGGAGAAGAGGCTTGTGAGACCGCCTCTAGGCCGTTTCGCTTTTCAGGTTGATGGTCAGTTTTCCATTCGCAAGGTCGCTGGTGTTGACGGCGACATGTTCCATTTCGCCCGGATTCACCTTGATTGCCTTGCGGCTGGCGACCGGTTTGCCGTTACAGTCCGCCTCTATCGTCACCTTGGCGTCGGGGCTGGAGACGCGGAAATAAAGAACCACTTTTTCCTCCTCGCCATTGAGCGTGATGTGCTGTGGGCAGATATAGCGAACATTGGTCCCCGCTTCCGTCACCACTTCGCCCTTTGGCGCTTTTTGGCCCTGCATGGCGAATTTCGCCGCTTCACGGCCCGCCGTTTCGCTCTCCAGGGAGACATTGTCCACCAGGTCGTTGACGTGGACGACATTCCCCGACGCAAAGATGGTCGGCACGGACGTCTGCATCCGTTGGTTGACGACAGGGCCGTTTGTAACCGGACTAATCTCTATTCCCGCCTCGCGGCTCAGTTCATTCTCGGGAATAAGGCCGACGGACAGGAGAAGCGTGTCGCAGCGGTAGAGCTTTTCCGTGCCGGGGATCGGTTTTTTGTCCGCATCGACCTCGGACACCCACACGCCTTCAAGGCGCTCGGTGCCGACGATGCTGGTGACGGTGTGGGACAGCAGGAGCGGGATGCCGAAATCGTCAAGGCATTGGACCCTGTTCCGCGTGAGCCCCGCGAGATAGTCCATCAACTCCACCACCGCCACGACCTTTGCGCCTTCCAGCGTCATGCGCCTGGCCATGATCATGCCGATGTCGCCGGAGCCGAGGATAACCACCTCGCGCCCGACCATCTGGTTCTGGCGGTTGATGAGCCTCTGCGCCGCGCCCGCGGTGTAGACCCCTGCGGGACGTGTGCCGGGTATCTGGATGTTGCCGCGTGTTCTTTCGCGGCAGCCCATGGCGAGAACAACGCTCTTCGCCTTGACCTGGATTATGCCGTGGTCGGCGTTGACGCAGAGTATGGTGCCGTCTTCCCTCACCTCGAGGACCATCGAGTTGAGCATGCTTTCGACTCCGGCGTCTTTCGCCGCCTCGATAAAGCGCCCCGCGTACTCGGGCCCGGTGAGTTCTTCCTTGAAGTAGCCAAGGCCGAAGCCGGGGTGGATGCACTGCTGCAGGATGCCGCCGAGGGACGAATCGCGTTCGATCACCAATACCTTCCCGGCCCCTTCTTTTTTCGCCGCTACCGCCGCCGCCAGGCCCGCCGGGCCGCCGCCTATTATCGCGACATCACAATTGATTTCGTACATGGTTTTCTCCTCTATTGCGTTTTCGCAAATAGTTGACCCTCAGACCTTGCGCGTTTTGGTTGATTCTACCTGAGCCCCGAAAACGCAGCGAGGGGGCCTACGTTTGCCAAAAACGCGCTAGCGCACGCTGCCGGTGATCATGAATGAGCCGTTCCTGTTTTTGTGCACCTCGCTCGCCGGGACATCCAGTTCCCTGGCGATGATTTCCAGGACGCGGGGGCCGCAGAAGCCGCCCTGGCAACGCCCCATCCCGGCCCGCACGCGACGCTTGATCGCATCCATGGAAAGCGCAGGGATCGGCCGCTTGATCGCGTCGATGATTTCACCTTCGGTGATGGTCTCGCAGCGGCATACGACCGTGCCGTAGCGCGGGTCGCGGCGGACAAGCGCGTCCTGTTCTTCGCGGGTCATTTCGTTGAAGCGCACCAGCCCCTGCCGCTTCGAGGTGAAATCGTTCCGCAGGCTGGTCTTGAGGCCCTTGGAGAGTATGGTCTGGGCGACGTACTTCGCGATGGACACCGACAGCGTGAGGCCGGTGGAGCGGACGCCCGAAAGGTTGACGTAGCCGTGCAGGTCGTCGTACATGTCGACATGCAGGCCTTCCGGGTTGCGGTTGGGGCGCAGGCCGCTGTACTGGGTGATGCTGTCGCGGAGGTTGACGCCGGGGATGAGGCGGCGCACTTCCTCGGCGATGCTGTCGAGCCCCTCGGCCGTGACCGCCGTGTCCGCCTTGTCGCCAAGGTCCTCGGCTGTCGGGCCGACCAGCATGTTGCCGTGGATGGTCGGGCACATGAGTTTTCCCTTGGTCACCTTCGTCGGGATGGGGAGGACTATGCGCCGCACCTTGCAGGAGGTGTTTTTGTCGAGGATGAAGAACTGCCCGCGTCTGGGGACGACCGTGTAGTCCGCCTTCCCCACCATCGCCGCGATCTCGTCGCAGTACAGGGCGGCGGCGTTGATCACGTATTCCGTTTCGATGGTGCCGCCGGTCGTTTCGACCGACTTTATCTTGTTGTTCTCCGTGTTGATGCCGGTGACCTTGCTGTTCAGCATGAACGACACGCCGTTGGCCTGCGCGTTTTCCGCCAGCGCGACCACCAGCAGGAACGGGTCGATGAGGTTTTCGCGCGGGATGTAGAGGCCGCCTTTCACCTCGGGGTTGAGGTTGGGTTCCATTTCCAGGATCTGTTCGGCGGAAAGGTATTCGACGTCGTAGACCCTGTTCTTGAACGCCTTTTCCTTGATCGCCGGCAGCTGCTGGAACTGTTCGTCGGTTATCGCCGGCAGGATTGCGCCCAGCCTCTTGTAGGGGACCTCAAGGTCGCGGGTCAGTTCATCGTACATCGGGTTCGCCGCCACCACCAGCTCCGACTCGAGGGTGCCCGGGGACGCGTCGTATCCGGTGTGGATGATGGCGCTGTTCGACTTGGACGCGTCGCCGCCGACGTCCTCGTTCTTGTCCACGACAAGGATATCGAGATTGTATTTCGACAGTTCCCGCGCTATGGCGCTGCCGACCGCTCCGGCGCCTATCACCACCACATCCTTCTTAAGCATTTTCAGCCTCCTGCCGGGAAAATTCCCGCCCGTTTTCTATTCCTGCCCAAAAACTTCGGCCATCAGTTCTCATCCCACGCCCTGGAGCGCTCCACCGCCCGGTGCCAGTCGTACAGCAGTCCCTGCCGCTGGTCCTCGCTCATGTTCGGTTCGTAGCGGCAGTACAGCTTCCACTTGGTCGATAATTCGTCCAGGCTCTTGCACTCGCCTATTCCGAGGGCCGCCATGTATGCCGCGCCCAGCGCGGTCGTCTCGGATATCGCGGGCACGTCGACGGGGATGCCCATGATGTCGGCCTGGAACTGCATGAGGAACTTGTTGTGCACCATCCCGCCGTCGGCTCGCATGAACTTGATCTCCATGCCGGAGTCCTTGTTCATGACGTCGAGGTTGTCCTTCACCTGGTAGGCGACGCTCTCCAGCGTGGCGCGGACGATCTGTTCCTTGGTGGTGCCGCCGGTGAGGCCGACCATGGTGCCCCGCGCGTACTGGTCCCAGTGCGGCGCTGCCAGCCCGGCGAAGGCGGGCACGAAGAACATGCCACCCGTGTCCCCCGCCGCGATGGCCATTTCTTCGGTGTCCGCCGAGCTCTTTATGATGTTCAGTTTGTCGCGCAGCCACTGGACCGCAGCCCCCGCGATGTAGATGCCGCCGTCCAGCGCGAAAGTCATCTTTCCGTCAAGCCCCCAGCCGACAGTCGTCAAAAGGCCGTTTTCCGAAAAGACCGGCCTGTCGCCGCTGTTCATGAGCATGAAGCAGCCGGTGCCGTAGGTGGTTTTCACGGTGCCGGGGAGGTAGCAGGCCTGGCCGAACATCGCCGCCTGCTGGTCCACCATCGAGCCGGAGATCGGGATTTTCGCGCCGAAGAAATCCAGCGGGTCGGTATGGCCGTACACTGCGGCGCTGTTGCAGATCTTCGGCAGAATATGTCGCGGGATGCCGATGACGCGCAGGATCTCGTCGTCCCAGTCGCCCGTCTTCAGGTTGAGGAGCATGGTGCGCGAGGCCGTCGAATGGTCCGTGACATGGGCCTGGCCGTGCGTGAGCTTCCAGATCATCCAGCTGTCGAGGGTACCGGCGACGAGTTCGCCCGCTTCCGCCTTTTCCCGCGCGCCCTTGACGTTGTCGAGGATCCATTTGATCTTGGTGGCGCTGAAATACGCGTCTATCACCAGCCCGGTGCGTTCCCTGATCATCGGCCCGGCTATTTCCGCGATGCTGTCCGCGTCCCGCGCCGTGCGGCGGTCCTGCCAGACGATCGCGTTGTAGACCGGGGTTCCGCTGCTCTTGTCCCACACCATGCACGTCTCGCCTTGGTTGTCCAGGCCGATGCATGATAGGTCCTTGACGTCTATGCCTGCGTCGCGGGCGGCTATACAGACGGTGTCCAGGATGGAGTCCCATATTTCCATCGGGTCATGCTCGACCCAGCCGGGCCGGGGATAGATCTGCTGCAGTTCCCTGTACCCCCTGGCCACCACCTTCCATTCATCGTCGAGAATCAGGGCTGTCGTACCGGTCGTCCCCTGGTCCAGTCCCATGTAGTATTTGGCCATTTTCCGCCTCCTCATCCGGCAACAGCAGCCTGTTCCATGATCTCTTTACTCTGACGGTCTTCCGCGGCGGTCGACCGGGTCAGCAGCATCGCCAGGGCGACGGCGAACAGGCCGGCCAGCAGTTTCGAAATCACCACCGCGCCGATCGCCTCCGGCCAGACCCCCGCGGTAAAGCCCAGGTGGTCCCCTAGGGCGGATGTCGCGGGCACCAGCCAGGCGGCGTTGACGATTTTTCCGCGCGACTTCATGTCCTTCATCATCTTGAACACGGGGATCGTGTTTGCGAGGGTGAAGATCAGCCCGGCCGTGGAGACGGCGTCGATGCCGATTCGGTTGCCGACGGCGGTCAGCGGCTTGTCCAGGAGCTTCGTGACGATTGCCAGCACGGGGAAGGCGCCCGCCAGCACTATGCAGATGGCGCAGATGATGGTCAGCGCCTCGGCGATCGGCGTCATGCCTTCTATGATGACATAGCCGCTTATGCCCTGGAACGTGGCGATGGCGAGTCCGAAGGCGACGAGCGCGACGATGACCTTGCCGAAGATGATGCAACCCTTGACCATGGCGCCCGGGATGCATTTCAGGCCGATGGCGAGAAGAACGGAAATCACGATCACCGGCACGGAGTTTACGAGAACCATGTTCATGTCGTAGCCGGCGAAATAGCCGCCAAGTATCGATCCTATCGGTATGGTGGTGAGGCCGATGAGGAGCCCTTTGGCAAAATAGGGTTGGTCGCGTTTTTCAATGAGCCCCAGGCCCACTGGTATGGAGAAGACGATGGTGCAGCCCAGGAACGCCGCCACGATAAGCCCGGCGAACAATCCCGCCTCCTTGTCGACGGCAAGCTCCATCGCCATGGGGAAGCCGCCCATGTCGTTTGCGAAGATCGAACCGAAGATCGCCGGGTCCGCGCCGATCCCGGTCAGGCCGGGGATGACGATCGGGCCAAGGTACCGTGCCAGCACCGGGGCGAGACAGACGATGCCGGACATGCTCAGCGCCAGTGGGCCCATTGCATTATAGCCTTCTTCGAACTTTTCACCCAGGCCAAGCTTGTTGCCGAACAGCTTGTCAAGCCCGCCCGTCAGTGCGCCGAATGCCATGACCCAGAGTATGATGTCGCTTATGTTCATTTTCCGTCGCTTCCTCTCTCCACAACAACACAAACGCGCAACAGTAGTCAATATTATTTCAGGATATTTAAAATAATGATAATATCATGATAAATTCATTAACTTTTTATTTGAGTGAAAGGCACCAGTGAAGATGAAAGGCTTAAGGATGCATAAGCAGCAGATTGGCTATCGAATACGTGTATCTTATTCTAAAAATAGCAGTTGTCAATATATTTTTTTCCGTTAATCCCGTCAAAACAATCGCCATTTTCGTAACCTTGCGGATTAGCGGGAGATATAGAAAGAATATTTTTGCCAATATTTTGACTAATTTATTAAAACATTGCAATGACCTCTCATTTTCCTTCGGCAACCAAGGGAAACAAATAAAAACAAAGAGGCGGAGATCATTCGATCTCCGCCTCTTATATGCATTTGCGTAGCGACGGGTCGCGGCGACTTAATCATTTGCCCGTGACTGCAATCTCAATATCATATTCCCGAAGCATGTCCAGCATGGCTTTGGGCGCTTTTGGATCGGTCACCAGCAGGTCAATATCCTGGGTTGAGCATGACTTGAACAGCGATTTCCGACCGAATTTGCTGTGGTCCATCATGGCAATCACCCTGTCGGCAAGCGTCACCATGCGCCGTTTCACCTCCACCATGCTTTCATTGAATTCGGTAATGCCGTTTTCCAGGGTAAAGCCGTCCGCCCCGCACAGGAACAGGTCGACGGATGAGAAATTATCAAGAAACGAACAGGCGAAGCTGCCGCTGGTCACGATTTCCCCCCGCCCCAGTACGCCGCCGACGGAGTAAATGGTATGCTGGGTGTTTTGCGAAAGCTCACTGGCGATATTCAGGGAGTTCGTAATAATGGTCAGGTTTTTCTTCGACCCAAGCAGGCGGGACAGCTCGTATATTGTCGAGCCGGTATCCAGCGCGATAGTTGCATTATCGGGGATGCTTTCCATAACCAGCCCGGCGATGGCGACCTTTTCGTCATGGTAGCTTTCGAGGCGTTTGTTCCAGCTTTCCATGACCGTCACCCGGGTATCGTTCGTGACCATACGAATACCGCCATACACTTTTTTGACAAGCCCCTCCCGCTCGAGGTCGTTGATATCGCGGCGTATTGTTTCAATAGAAACGCCAAGATCTTGAACAAGTTGATCTGTTTTTATATTTTGTTTTAGCATCAGCTGTTTCAGTATTTCGCTCTGCCTCGAACTTTTCATAACGGAACTCCTTTATTTTCATTGAAATATCATTTAATGTGCACTATAACACATAATGACCGGTTTGGCAATATCATGATAACTTTTTCTGATTTCTATGGGGGAAAGCGACCACAATCAGAGTACCAAAAGAGCAACCTATTACGCTTCAATAGGTTAAAAATGAGAAAGAATCAGGTATGCGTACAATTTTTGTTGCCGAGTTTGGCGACTTTGCCATTGAAGCGGACGATGATGGAGTCACCAAACTGCATTTTCCAGGATATATCCCGGCCGATTTCCGTCCAGACCAGCATCGGACGCCTTTTCTTCTGAAAGCCGAAGAGGAGGTGCGCGAGTTCATCGCGGGTAAGAGGAAAACATTCACACTTCCCCTGAAGCCATGCGGCAGTGGTTTTATGTTAAGGGTATGGGAAAGGCTGGTCCGGATCCCGTATGGGGAAATACTGACCTACGGAGAGGTTGCCAGAACAGCCGGCAGCCCCGGCGCTGCGCGGGCGGTGGGAGCCGCGTGCCGCAACAACCCGATTCCCTTATTGATCCCATGTCACAGGGTGATAGGCGCGAATGGAAAGCTGACGGGATTCTACGGCGGCGGGCTTGACCTGAAAAGAAAGCTGATCCAGCTCGAGGCAGGGAGATCGGGACTGTTTGGCTGATTATTTTGGCGGCCGGAGGGATCCGCGTTTTACCGTGACGTCCAAGTCTCCTAGCGCGGCGTACACTTCGGAGACATACCGTTCGATCGCCGGAACATCGAGCCCGCGGCTGTCAAACTGCTCCAGGATCTCTGCGACCGCCTTGTCGTACTTCCGCTTGTGCTTCCTATTCAATTCCGTCCAGTTGATCCCGGAAAAGTACCCGGCGATGTCGTTCCTGAGGGGAAGCCTGCAGCAGAGCAGCAAGACCGCAATGATCGGATAACCGGGGATACAGCTGCCAATACGTCGCGCTGTCGTTGGAGGTAAAAACATCGCCCGTCCAGGTGACGGTGTATTGCTTGCCGCTTCCCGAGGATTCAACAAGCGCGCTGCCCTCGCCAAGCAGTACGCGCCTGTCGGCGATGGCGCTAAGCGCTTCATGAATTTTTTTCCGCGGAGGCATCTTTTCCATTGCCGGTCTCCTCTTCTCGTACAGCGTACAATTGACGCATATTTGCGCGGGTGGGTCAATGTAAATGAATTCTACCGATGCCAGATGAATTTTCCGATATCCGGGTAGGCGGCCCCCATCAGCTTTCAGGCGCTTTCGCCAAACCGCAGGCAAAAATCACCTTTACGCTCCCTCCGGCGTCCATCCCGAACCGGAAAGAATCATCTGAAGCAGGCAGCGCTCGGCAACGATAGTTTTTTTTACATACAAATTCGGTAAAAAAGAGGAATATGTGACCGGACCAGAACCGGGATATTCAAGGAGAGTGTACATGAAAATGATATCGTGGAACGTCAACGGCCTGCGCGCGTGCCTGGGCAAAGGGTTCATAAAATCACTGGAAACGCTGGATGCCGATATTATCTGCCTTCAGGAAACGAAAATGGAAAAAGGCCAGGCGACGATCGACCTGCCGGCATACCAGGAGTACTGGAACAGCGCAGAAAAGAAGGGCTACTCTGGAACCGCCGTGTTTACCAAGAAAAAACCCCTGTCCGAAAGCTTCGGCATGTCCGGCCCGATCCGGGACACCGAAGGCCGGGTGATCACGCTGGAATACGACGGGTTTTTCCTGGTCAACGTCTATACTCCGAATTCGCAGCAGGGCCTGGCCCGTCTCGATTACCGCATGGAATGGGAAGACGCGTTTCGCGCCTACCTCCAGAAATTGGACAAGAAAAAACCGGTGATAACCTGCGGCGACCTCAACGTCGCCCACGAGGAAATAGACATCAAAAACGCCCAATCCAACCGGAAAAACGCGGGATTCACCGATGAAGAGCGGGCCAAGATGACGGAACTCCTTGCCGCCGGCTTCACGGACACTTTCCGGGCCCAGCACCCGGGATTGGAGGGGGCGTATTCCTGGTGGAGCTTCCGCGCGAACGCCCGCGCGAACAACACAGGCTGGCGCATCGACTATTTCCTGGTCTCGGAACGCCTGATGCCAAAGGTCAAGGATACGGCCATTTATCCAGCCATACTCGGCAGCGACCATTGTCCTGTTGGACTGGATGTCGAGTTATAACCCGACGATAAACAACACATAATGTATCTCAACCAAATACATCATCACCGGAACACCTTAACAACCATACCGGTAGTATGAATTCCACTCATTTCGTCCGACTGGACAATTTTTTCTACTGCGTTTGCTCGAATCTATACAAACTGACTCTATTCGGCTGCAGAGAGAAAAACTTTAGTAGAAATTTCGCCCGGAAAACAAAAAAAATCCGGGCGAAAGTAGATTCCTCGAAGTCTTTTACCTGTCAAATGTTACCGGTAGCAGGTACACCACTTAAATTCATCAACTTCTATCAGATTCTCACAGTACACGACTAAAAATCAGTCAATTTGATGCAACCTATTGAATGGAGGGC
>DAIOFH010000128.1:0-11152 GCA_036745875.1 Planctomycetota bacterium
CGACCGCCGCCGCGGCTCCGGAAATTTCTTATTAACCCCTGCCAGGCGGGACAACTATGAATTTCATCAATGCGGTACACATCGTCAAGAATTTCGGCGGCGTCCAGGCGCTTAAGGGCGTCGATTTCACCGTCAGGAACGGCGAAATCATGGGCCTTATCGGGGAAAACGGCTGCGGCAAGTCGACCCTGATGAAAGTCATCTCCGGCGTCCACCAACCGGATTCCGGCACCCTCGAAATCGCGGGCCGCGAAATCAGGGAAAACAACCCCTTCGAAGCGATCAAACTCGGGGTCAGCGTCATCTACCAGGACCTGTCCCTGTTCCCCAATCTTTCCGTCATCGAAAACGTATGTCTGGGACCCATCATCGGCGACGACAGCTTTCTCTCGCGCCAGGGCCTCTACCGCGACAAAGCGCTTGGCATTTTGAAAAACCTCGGCGTCGACATCAACCCCAACGACCTTGTGGAAGACCTGCCGATCGCCAAGCAGCAGCTGGTCGCCATCGCCCGCGCCTTGACGAACGATTCCAAACTCCTCATCCTGGACGAGCCGACGACCGCCCTCACCAGGAAGGAAATCGTCCAGCTCTTCGGCCTCCTCGGCGAACTCAAGGCCAAGGGCATTTCCTTCGTCTTCATCAGCCACAAACTCGGCGAGATCATGGAAATCTGCGACCGCGTCACCATCATGCGCGACGGCCTCGTCGTTGGCGTAGAGGAGACTACCGGCCTCACCATCAACAAAATCGAATCCATGATGCTCGGCCACTCCCTCGCCTTCAGCAAGAAGACCGAAAGCTACGCCACCGGCGACCCCATCCTCAGGGTCGACCACCTTTCCAAGAAAAACAACTTCCGCGACATCTCGTTCACACTCCGGGCCGGGGAAATCCTCGGCATCTCCGGGCTGCTCGGCTCCGGCAGAACCGAACTCGCCTCCGCGCTTTTCGGCATCGCCCCGGCGGAAGCGGGAAAAGTCTCGATTCGCGGCAAGGAAGCGCGTATAAAACACGTGTCGGACTCCATCCGCCACGGCATCGCCTACGTCCCCGAGGATCGCCTCACCCAGGGACTCGTCATGCCGCACTCGATCGCCAACAACATCGTCATCGCCACCCTGAACAAATACCTCAATCCTTTCCGGCTCATCGATTTCCGCAAGGTGAGGAAAACGGTCCAGGAATGGATAGGACTCCTCAGCATAAAGACCGATGACGGGCAAAAAGCAGCGAACACCCTCTCCGGCGGCAACCAGCAAAAGATCGTCCTCGCCAAATGGCTTGCCATGTCCCCATCCGTCCTCATTCTGGACGGACCAACCGTCGGCATCGACGTCGGCGCGAAAAAAGGCATCTACTACACGATCCAGGAAAACGCCCGTTCCGGCATGGCGATCATCATCATCTCGGACGAAATCCCCGAGCTTCTTGCCAACTGCGACCGCATCCTCATCATGCACAGCGGCCGGGTCACGGCGGAGGTCGCTTCCGCCGAAGCCACCGAGGAAGGGCTTCAGGATCTCATGGAAAGGCGTCCCACGAAGGAATCGATCGCGCGGATGGCAACTGCGGGAAAGGTCTACTAACAATGTTGAATACTTTACTGAAAAAACGCGAACTGGTCCTGGCGGTCCTCATCGTCATTCTCAGCCTGGTAACGAACGCGATCAACCCGAACTTCCTGACTGTCGAAAACATCACGGACCTTCTGAAGGCCTTCACCGTTCTCGGCATCTTCTCCCTCGGGGTGCTTGTCGTCATCGTCTCCGGCGGGTTCGACGTCTCCTTCACCGCCATCGCCACAGTGACGCAGTACACCGTGGTCGGAATACTCATCCATTACAACACCGGCAACATTTACGTCTCCATCATCGGCGCAATGTTTTTCGGCACCATCCTCGGCCTACTGAACGGCGCGATCATCTATTTTTACAAAATGCCGGCGATCATCGTCACCATCGCCACCCAGAGCCTGTTCCACGGCACCCTCTACGTCATCACGCAAGGCGTGCAGATCAACGACATCCCCTCCTTTTTCTGGAACTTCTCCGACGCAAAGGTCGGAGCGCTGGAATCGGCTTCCGGCGTTGAATACGGCCTGAGCCTGGTGACGTTCCTGTGGATTCTTCTCGGCATCATCCTCTACCTTATCCTCAATTACACCAAACTCGGCCGAAGCGTCTATGCCATGGGCGGCAACCGCATGTCCGCCGAGCGCATCGGCTTCAACCTCTGCCGCACCACCCTCTTTGTCTACGGCGCAATGGGCGCGATCGCCGGCTTCGCCGGAATCGTCCATGTCTCCATGGTGCAGGCGGTCGTCCCAAGCCTTATCGTCGGGACGGAAATGACCGTCATCGCCGCCGTCGTCCTTGGCGGGTCGGCCGTAACGGGCGGCAAGGGAACGGTTCTCGGGACATTCCTCGGCGTGCTTCTTTTCGCCATCCTCTCGAACAGCCTGACCCTGATGCGGATTTCCTCGTACTACTACAATGTCTTGACCGGCCTGATCATTCTGATAAGCATCACCGCCAACGCCATCCAGGCGCAGTGCCAGAAAAACCAGCGTGTCAGGGTGCAGATCGACGAAGGCATTTAATTTAATCCGGGAAAAATACCATGAAAAAGACCTCCATCTTCCAGCGGGAAAATTCAGCCTTATACCTGACCCTGGTCATAGTTTTCCTGCTCATGTGGTTCCTTAACGGCGGCAAGTTCTTCAGCGTGATCAACATCCGCACGATGGCGAACCAGCTGCCCCTGATCGGCTTCCTCTCCATCGGCATGATGTTCGCCATGCTGACGGGCGGCATCAACCTTTCCATCATCGCCAACGCCAACATGAACGGCGTCGTCATCTGGCTGGTCCTGGAAGGGATCATGGGCAAAGGAAACATGGTGAACGCGGGACCGGCGCTCATCGCCCTTGCCATAATCTGCGGCTTCCTCGCCAGCCTGGTGATCGGGCTCGTGAACGGCTTCCTCATTTCCATGTTCGACATCCCCGCCCTCCTGGTGACCCTCGGCACCATGACCCTTGTCGGCGGGTTGAACATCGTCATCACCAAGGGCTATACCATAAGCGGCTTCCCCGCCGCCATTAATTTCATCGGCACCGGCTCCATCTTCCACATCCCGGCACCAATTATCCTTTTTGCCGTCATGGTCGCCATCACCAGCGTCATCCTCAACCGCACCCGTTTCGGCTTCTCCCTCTACATGATGGGCGCAAACCCGGTCGCGGCGCAATATTCCTCCGTGGACATCCCTAAGATCACCATCATGCAGTACATGCTCTCGGCCTGCTTCGCCTCCCTGACGTCCCTGGTGATGATCGGGCAGTACAATTCGGTCAAGTCCAACCACGCCGAGTCCTACCTCCTGGTCGCGGTGCTGGCGAGCTTTTTCGGCGGCGTCGACCCGAACGGCGGCTTCGGCAAGATCAGCGGCGTCGTTGCCGCGACAATCATCCTGCAAATCATCTCCAGCGGCCTGAACCTGCTCAGGATGGACCCGTTCATGACCACCGCCATGTGGGGCGGCATCGTCATCCTGGTCATCCTGGCGCGCGCGCTCGGACGGGTTGTCCGCAGGCAGTTCGGTGGCGGAACTCCGGCGTGATACTCTCAAAGAAAGGAATACTCGCATGACAGACTCGACCTTCGTACCCGGCTCAGGAAAGACTCCCCCCAGAGTCTGCCAGCTCGGCATCGTTGTTCCCGACCTCAAAAAGGCCATAGACAACTACCGCGCCCTCGGCATCGGCCCGTGGGAACGCCACAGCATGAACGACAAGACGCTGGAATACTATTACGTCGACGACAAGAAAGTCACCGAACCGTTCGAGTTCCAGATCGCCATCGGCTATATGGACGCGATGCAAATAGAACTGATGACGCCGATCAAAGGGCCGAACCTGTACTGGAGCATTCTGGAAAAATGCGGCGGCGGCCTGCACCACATCAAGGAATATATCCCCGACGAAAAGATCGAGGAAACGGCGGACTCCTACCGCAAGCGCGGCATCAAGGTACTGTCCTACGGCAAGTTCGGCAAGGATAAGTTTTTCTACCTCGACACCCAGGAAACGCTCGGCACCCTCCTGGAATTGGGCAATTATCTTGAATGCCCGCCCCCGACCGAAGTGGTTCCGCTGTGATCGATGCGGACTGAAAGCGGTTTCACTGTTTAATCCCGAAGGGACGTCGTTGAATATATGACGTCCCTTTGATTATGTACAATGCGGTATTTGCTTCCTACACCGACGAATATACAATGGAGTGCCGAAGATTTGTTCCGCTTTGCGCCAAGAGTAAATCATGGACCGCCGAGACCAATTAAAATTATCCCCGGGACCTTGCCAGGCCCCGGGGATTTTTCTGAACCTCCCCCAGTGTGTTTCAGGATCCCGCCATCCTCCGACAGTGTCCGGTCCTGAAACGTCTCATTTGTAGCGCGTTTCGACTCTTCTCGCTTGTGGCAGTGGTGTTCGGAATAGTGGAGCAATCCGAGAGAAAGGTTCAATTTGATGCGGTATATGTGTACTCGCTAAACAGTGCGGCTATTTCTCAACCAGCTGACCACCGCCAGGACGATACACGCGCCTATCACCCCGACGACGATCTGCCCAACCAGACCAAACTGGGTCATGCCAAAAAGCCCGAAAAGCAAACTGCCGACGACACTGCCAACGATCCCCAGAAGAATGGACATGCCCCAGCCCAAACCGTGGTCTTTCATGATTGCCCCCGCAATCAACCCGATAATCAAGCCAACAACCAAGAAAATCAGAATGTTAACCATGGGTAACTTCCCTTCTATATTATCCTCCCCTCCACTGATCGATTTGATTATATTATACTAACTAAATCGCTAGAATCAACGATATTAATTAATTTAAACGCATACGAAATAAATTTTTATAATATCGACAATGATATGGAATTACCCATTCGAATATGGTTGTAGTAGACAATAAATACCGAATTTCCGTTTAAAATTGGAGTATTTTAACGTGGATTATTTGTGGATTTTTACGGGTAATTATACGATAGGGCAGGATTATATAATGTTCTACTCCAACTCCAGAAGCGCCTCGGCAGTCACCTGATCCGTCACCAGGAAATTGATGTAATTCCCGAGCAGTGCGCCGCGAATGGCAGGCACCTTCTCCGGCACGCCGCCGGCGACGCCAATAGTGATGGGCATCTGTTTGATATCGTCCAGCGATACTCCGATGATCCGGGAATTGAATCGTTCGCAGGGCGCGCCTTCAGCGTCATAGAAGTTGAAACAGACGCAACCGGCAGCATTCTCTTCCTTCAGCTCCTCGACCAGCTTGTCCGTGAGCACGCCGGCTTTGTAAAAGCTGCCCTTGGTATCCGGAGTTCCAATGCCGAAGAGGGCGATGGAGCATTTTTGCATCCAGTTCATGCTGCGATGGATTATGGGATTGGACAGGAATATCTGCGCCTCTTCGGCGCTTTGGGCAAGACCCGGCACAGGCATATTAATGATTGCCGAACCAAGCTTTTCCGCCATACGGTAGACGATTTCCGTACCGTGGGTGGCGGCTTCCGTCTCGGCATAGCCGCCGAGGAGAGGAACGATAAACGAATTGGAGACATTAATGTCTTCGAGATGGTTGATCATTTCGTACAGGGTGGAGCCGCCCGCGATGCCGATGACGTCATTGTCCCGCAAAAGCGTACTCACCAATTCCGCCGTCGTTATGCCGAGGCGCTCCAGCACGTTTTTGATGCCGAACTTCGGAATGGGGACGATACGGATTCCGCGAAGCTTGTATTTGTCCTGCAGTTGGCGGGAGAGCGTTTCGACTCTTTTGATAGGATCGTTGATGGTGATCGAATACAACCCCATGGACTTGGCCTGGGCGATCATTTTGCACACTTTGGCGCGGGAGACGCCCATTTTCTCGGCTATTTCGCTTTGCGTTTCTTCATAGATAAAATGACTGTAGCAGACATTTATCAGGTCGGTCAACTTGTCGCTGGAATCGTTTTTCGGCATATTCGGCAATTTCCGCTTTCACATCGTATGCATCGACAATTACTATACAGTCGTATAGAATTATAGCAATTTTTACATCATGCACAATATTGCGTTTTCTAAAATGGGTGGTACGGCAATTGCGTAATTTTACAAGTCGCAATGAGTGCATTTTAAGAAACCGCGGCGGGATGCGGGAATGGATAGGGCTCCGCCTGGGAATCCGTCGGCAGCGACGATTTCCAGGCGGATGGAGAGAAGCCGATGTACATCGCTAAAATTTCAGGCCTTGCAGCATATGATAGTTTTCATCCTTCAGGTCGTGCCAGCTCTTGAATATCTTTTCATATAGGGCGTTTCTTTCGGGATTCGGCTGATATTCCTTTTCGACCGCGTTGATCGACAGCGCGGTCTCCGCCATATCGTCATACACGCCGATGGCTTTCCCGGCGATAATCATCGATCCGAGAAGCGAGCATTCAAGCTCGCGCATGCTCTTATACGGAATGTTCAAGGTGTCGGCCTTGATCTGGTTCCACATGTCGTTGGCGGAGCCGCCGCCGGAAACGCGGATCTCGCGGGGCTTTATGTCGAGGAGCGCACGTAGCGCCTGGTCGTATTCCTTGAACTCGAAGGTGATGGCTTCCAGGATCGCCCTGAACATATGGCCGACCTTGTGCGACCACCTGAACCCGGCGAAACCGCCGCCGATCGGCACGCCCTTGAACGCGCCTCCGATACTGGAGTAAAACGCCAGCCCTTCCGACCCGGCTGAGACCTTCGCGGCCTCGCCGTTCAGGAATGCGGAGATCTTTTTGGCGTCGCCGCCCGTGCTCGCAAGTATATCCTCCATAAACCAGCGGACGCAACCGCCGCCGGTGGTGAAACAAAACGCATACCAGTAGCCGGGGATCGGCGACTTCAGGGTGCGGATCATGCCGCTCGGGTCCGGCTTCCAATAATCGCTGCAGGCGGTGAACATCGATGCCGTGCCCGCAATATCCCCCCACTGTCCGGGTTCCAGAATACACGCGGCGAGGCAGCCCGCGGGAAAATCGCCGGCGCCGGATACGATGGAGATTCCTTCCTTGAGACCAAGTTCGGAAGCGAACGCCTTAGTGAGTTTGCCGACGATGCGCGTGGGCTCGACCACCTCCGGCAGTTTGTCGAAGTCGATCCCGCAGGCATCGCAGATTTCCTTGTCCCAGGTGCCGGTACCGTAGTCGATAAGCCCGCTGTAGCCGGTGGAGGTGTTTTCAAAATAGGCCTGGTCGCCCTTGAGCCCGGCAAGCTTGCCGCCGACATAGTTGGCTGGAATGACCACCTTGTACGCTTTTTTGTAAACTTCCGGATCGTTTTCCTTCCACCAGAGGATTTTGGGGCCGGTGGTGATGATCGTGTTGTTGCCGCCTTTTTCCAAAATCCGTTCGCCGCAGATCCCGTTCATCACGGCGGCGAAGGGAACGTAACGGTTGTCCATCCAGGTGTCGAAGGGGCTTATGGCGTTGCCGTCCTTGTCGACCCAGATCAGGCCGGCCTGCTGACCGTCGGAGACAATCGCCTCGACCTTGCTGCGGTCGACGCCGGAGACGTCGAGACATTCTTTCATGCCGTCGACGCAGGCGGCGAGGATTTCGTCGGCGACATACGTCGTGGCATCGGGCTCCGGATGGTATAGCCTGAGCGGCTTGGTGGCGATGGCAATGATCTTTTTCGCCGTCAAATCGAACAACATGCTTTTAACAGATGATCCGCCGATATCCGAACCAAGAGCATATACGCTTTCCATAATCACCCTTTACTCGCGTGCCTAATCCAAAATTATGAAGACCTGTCCCGCTTCCACATAATCCTCTTCCTTGAAAAGAATTTCCTTCACCACGCCGGAAGCGTAGGATTCGACTTCGGTAATGGCCTTGTCGGATTCGGCTTCGCAAAGTACGTCACCCTTTTCCACCGAGTCGCCGACGTTCACTTTCCAGGAGGTGATTTTGTACTCGGTTGTGGTCTGGCCGATTTTCGGCATCTTTACTTCAGTCATATTGTGACTCCTTTCTTTCGAGACGCCGTTTCTGTTCAATCCCTCTCACCCTGACGCCATCCTTCTTAGGGAGCGCGGGGCCGGGGTGAGAGGGAGCAAATGAAAAACAGCGCTGCATAAGTACGAATCTCACGGCAGAACTAACATCATTTCCTAAAGAATGGATTTGATGGCGGCGATGATCTTGTCTTCACTCGGGATTACATGCGCCTCGAGATGCGGGGCGAAGGAAATCGGCACATCCATCGTCGCCACCCGCTTGATCGGTTTTTTGAGTGAAGGGAACAGCTCTTCGGCCACCATGGCGGCGACTTCCGCCCCCCAACCGAGGGTCTTGGTGTCTTCTTCGGCGATGACCAGCCTGCCTGTCTTGGCGACGGAGGCCTTGATCGCTTCCGTATCCAGCGGGAGAAGGCTCCGGAGGTCGACGACCTCGACGCTTATGCCCTCTTCCTCGAGCTTTTTGGCTGCGGTCAGGCCCATGTGCACGGTGCGAAGGAGCGTCACCAGCGTCACGTCCTTCCCTTCGCGCTTGACGTCCGCTTTACCAATGGGAATGAGGTATTCCTCGTCCGGGATGTCCTTGTCGAAAACGGGGTTCACCGCGTCCTTCCGGTGGCCGCCCATGCCGCCGTAGAGGAGCTTGTGCTCGAAAAACATGACAGGCGCGTCGTCGCGGATGGCGGATTTCAAAAGACCTTTCGCGTCGTACGGCGTGGCGGGACAGACGACCTTCACGCCCGGCACATGCATCATAAAACCTTCCGGGCTCTGCGCATGCTGCGCTCCGCGCTGCGATGCGCCGGTGGGGGCGCGGAAAACCATGGGGACGGAATATGCGCCGGCGGACATGGATTTCATTTTCGCCGCCACGTTGACCAGTTCGTCCATGCAGCAAAAGATGAAGTCGGCGTACTGGATTTCACAGACAGGGCGTTTCCCGAGCATGGCCGCACCGGCGCTGGCGCCGACGATGGCTTTTTCCGAAATCGGCGCGTTCCTGACCCGCTCCTTGCCGAATTCTTCGACCAAGCCTTTGCATGTGGTGAAAGGGCCGCCCCAGCCGCCGGGCATGGTGCCGACGTCCTGGCCCATAAGGAACACGTTTTCGTCTCTCTGCATCTCTTCCCGCAGGGCGTCGCGGATGGCTTCGGCGATGGAGATTTTCTTCTTTTCGTCAGGCTTCATGTGACATCCTCCTCCGCGACCTTGACATCCGGCGCGGGAGCATCTTTCGCTCTCTGGTATGCGTCCTCGATTTCATCTTCAATGCGCTTCTCGACCGCCTTGATTTCGTCGACGGCGGCGATGGTGCGTTCCTCAAGCTGCTTGGCCAGGCGCTTGATGGCGTCTTTGGCCTTCCATTCCTTGACTTCCTCCTTCGGACGGTAGGCCGCCGGGTCGGCGCGCGAATGGCCGCTGTAGCGGTAGGTCACAGCTTCCAGGAGGGTCGGGCCGTCGCCGTTCCTCGCGCGGTCAACGGCGCGTTTCGCCGCCTCGTAGACGGCAAGCACATCCATGCCGTCGACCGTCTCCCCGGGAATGCCGTAGCCGGCCGCGCGGTCGGAAATGCGTTCAATGGGTATAAATTCGCGCCAAGTGGTCGAGGCCGCGTATTGGTTGTTTTCACAAACATACAGCACCGGCAATTTCCATACCGCGCCCATGTTGACGCCTTCGTGGAAAGAGCCTATATTTGATCCGCCGTCGCCGAAAAAACCTGCCGCGACATTGGGCTTTTTGTCCAATTTGAAGGCAAGTCCGGCTCCCGTGGCCAAAAGGATGCTTTCGCCAATCACGGCCGTTGCCGGAAAGACACCTTTTTCCTTGTCAGTGAAATGCATCGAACCGCCTTTGCCTTTGCAGCAGCCGTCTTCTTTGGCCATGAGTTCCGCCATGCAGGAATAGGAAGTCATCCCCTTGGCGATGGAATGGCCGTGCGAACGGTGGTTGCTGGCGATCACATCGGAATCGACGAGGGCGGAACAGACGCCCACGCCGACCGCTTCCTGTCCCGTGCACTGGTGGATGGTGCCGGGCATGACGCCTTCAAGAAAAAGAAAATGCACCTTTTCCTCGAAATTCCTGACCCTGAGCATCTTCGCGTACATTTCAAGCAGTTGGTCTTTGGTCAATTCGTTGAATAAATGTTCGTATTTCACAGTCGTATCCCCCAAACAAAGGGTGGCATAAAAACGATTCGATCAGGTGTACAATATCCCTGCAAAAGCCAGGCAAACAGCCGCTTTCGGAGAGACACGGTCTTTTTCACCGTATAAGCGCCCGCCGCGATCCCCTCATCCCATTCCGATGGATGCGGGGACCCCGTGGAGAACGGGCGCGGGCGCGCTAAAACATTACCACTTCATTTCACTGACCGGGATGGCGATGATGCGGCACGGAATCGAGTCGACGCCTTCAAAGGGTGTCGGCAGGATGAAGCAGATATAATCGCCCTGGGCGACCGCTTCCAGATTGCAGCAGGATTCGACCATGGGGATTTCCTTGTCGAACACGATCTGGTGAACGGGCTGGGTCAGGAGTCCGGGGACCTCGATGTCCGGGCTGTCGCAGCCGATGCAGGCAATGCCCTTGTCCGCGAGGTACTGGGCGGCTTCCGGGGCGAGGTACGGCTTCAGGTCTTCCCACTCGGGGGTATGGAACAGCTTGTCCGCGCCGGTCCAGATGAAGACAATGGAGTCCTTCTTGATCTTGGCGTCGTATTTCTTGACGTCGGCGAGGGTTATTTCTTCCTTGTCCTTCTTCATGGTGGCGTCGATGACCACGAGCGGGTTGATGAGTTTGCGGTAGTCCATCTGCGCCAGGTCCTGGCCGTCCTTTTTGTGGTGGAAGGGCGCTTCGATGTGGGTGCCGATATGGGTGCAGAAGGTAAGGTTCGACACGACATACCAGTCGTCCGGGTGGTGCTTGACGTTCGGGATGATCTTGGTGACGTCGTCGATTTCGACTTCGTAGGGGAAGGGTTCCTTGCCCTGGATGATGTTCTGGGTGAGGTCGACGATTTTGCTCTTGTCCAATTTTTATCTCCTATGAAAGAAATCTACTCCAAAAATTAAAGCGTTTTGTTTTTATCGTCGA
>DAIOFH010000129.1:0-11068 GCA_036745875.1 Planctomycetota bacterium
AAAGAGCCGATTCCGCCTGCGCGGAATCGGCTTTCGATTTTCTTCTGGCATGAGCAAAACAATGTTTCAATCGTTATTAAGCGTTATTTCACTGATCCTCATCATCATCCTCGGCTGGTGGCTTCGACGTATCAGGCTGTTCCCCAAAAGCGCGCAGAAAATCGTCTCCAAAATAATGGTCAACCTCACCATGCCGGGCGTCGTCATCTATTCCTTCGCAGGTGCCAGCCTCGACTCCTCCACCAGCCTCATAGCCCTCCTCGGACTGGTCACTGCCGCCGTGCCGATGCTCTTATCGCTGCCCCTGACCCGCGGGTTGCACAAAAACCTGCGCGTCTATTCGATGATCAATTCGGCCGGGTTCAACATCGGCTGTTTCGCCCTTCCCTTCATAATGAACACGTTCGGTCCCGCCGGCGCCGCCATCGTCATAATGTTCGACGCAGGCAATTCATTGGTCGTCTGCGGCGGCTCATACTCCCTGGCGACCTCCCTCTTCGGGCAAAAAATGCGGAAGCGCGACATCACTAAATCCATCGCCAGGGAACTGGCAAAAAGCCCGCCCTTCCTGACGTCTTTGACCATGCTTCTCTGGGTCCTCACCGGCATCCCGATCCCGGAGGCATTGGTGACGCTGTCGAAGCCGGCTGCGCTGGCGAATTCCTTCATCGCAATGTTGCTCCTTGGCCTGATGTTCAAGGCCGATTTTTCGCCGGTAAAAATGCGCAGCGCCGCCTTGGTGATCCTGCTGAGGCTGGCGGTGAATGGTTTTATGGCGGCTCTCGTTTACTTTTTCCTGCCGTACCCGGTGGAGGCGCGTTACGCGCTCATGCTGGCGATGATCGCGCCGGTGACCTCTCTTGGCCCGATATTCACCGACCGCGCGGGAGCGGACGGCGGCCTGGCCAGCTTCACCGTCTCCCTCTCCATACCGATCAGCGTCGTTATCATTACAGTGATGATACTGGCAATGACCGGCTAATCCGGTTGATAGTGAAAAAGTAATAGGCTAGCGCGCGGCTAAAAGAAGCGAGTGGAAGCGAATGAATTGTTAATGCGGGAATTTTCCAAAACCATTAACTATTCATTGTACGTCGCGGCGCACTTCTCCGATTCCCAGACGGTGATTTCATGCACCGTCACGCCATCGGGGAGAAGCGTGTTGAGGTGTTCATAAAGATATTTGGCGAGATTTTCCGAAGTGGGATTGATGGCGTCGAACGGCGGCGTTTCATTCAAGAAACGGTGGTCAAGCCGGTCGAGGCTGTCCTTGACGATGCGTTTCAAAATGCCGAAATCCAGGAGCATGCCGGTCTTGTCGAGCTTTTCGCCCTTGACCTTCACCAGGACGCGCCAGTTGTGGCCGTGAAGGTTTTCGCATTTCCCCTGATATTCGCGCAACTGGTGCGCCGAGGCAAAATCATCTTCAACCTGCAAATAGTACATAGCTAGCCTTATTTACTATTTCGGCTGAACAGCCCTCGGATCCAGGATGGAACGGATCTGCACGCCGAAACACTGATTGGTGATAACCACTTCCGCTTCGGCGATTTTGACGTTTCCCGCCATCACGTCAAGCATTTCCCCCGACATTTTCTTGAATTCGATGATTGTGCCCGGATTCATGTCCTGGATAAGTTCCATCCGCATCTTCTTGGTGGCGATGTTGACGATGAACGGCAGCTTGATCCGCATGGCGGTGGCGAGGTTGTTCGGGTCGACTCCCAGCTTCGCCGACGCTTCGGCCGCCGCGTCGTCCAGGGAGGCGGCGTCATTCTCGTCCGGGGGGACGCCAGTCACCGACCGGGTCATCATGAGGATCAGGTCGAATGGCGGATTGCCTTCGATGACGGAGGAGACTTTGAAGCAGAGGAGATCGTCCTTCCCCAGCGCCTCTTCGATGTTTACTTTGGAAAGGTCGACTATTTTCGTCGCGCCGATGGAGGTCTTGATGGTGCCGCCGATTTCGCCCCTGGCCTGCTGCGCGCCCTGGCCGAAAAAGGTGTTGACCGCTTCCGAATAGGCGTCCATTCCATCGGCGTCGAGTTGCGTTTCGGCGGGATTGGCGCTGCCGCCGAGCATGAGGGCGGTCATGTAGGCGACCACCGCCTTTGCGCCGTCTGTGGACACGAGGAGGTAGACCTTGCCGGTGTTGTCGCCGGTCCAATCGACCGGGGTGACGACGCGTTCGGTTTTGTCCGAATCCTTCAGGACTTCGTTGACGCGGCCGTAGTCGCTTTCGCTGATATTGTAGGAAACGTTCTTCCCGACCAGGGTGGCCCAGCCGCCTGAGCCGCCTTCGAGCAGCGCCTTGGCGACGGCGCTTCCCTTTTCCATCACTTCCGGATTGACAAGTGCGGCTGATTTATGGCTCATCGCGGTCATGGGAAGATCCAGTTAACAGTGAAAAGTGAACGGTGAATAGTAGATAATAACTGCTCGTCAATCAGGCAGAAAGCTCCTGCCGTACTTTTCGGCATCGCTTACAAGTCCGCGCCCCTTCCCCGCGAGGCGGCGTCCTTCCTCCTCGGCAACCATCAGGGGCGAAAACACAACGCGATAGACCTGCCTGCGCCAGCGCGGAACTTCAGGGGACGATCCGACGATATACGTTTGCACCATCCTGCCTTCCATTTGCACAGGCGCCTGCTGGAGAATGATCTCCGCATATCCCCTGAGCGCCACATAACACATGACGTACAGGCAGAACAGCAGGAACCGGGGACGCAAGAGCAGGGTTCCCTTTTTGTCGTCAGCCATCGTTAATGCCTCCGTTAAAGCGTATCATCGATAGCTGCCTCGTGGTCGACCCTGGCCGCCTTGTAATGGCGGTGCTGGCCGGGATAGACCCAGAATTTCGGCCTGTCGGCGATGGTCATCAGCAGCGGCTCCGAAACGTCCTTCTGCGTCATGATCAAATCGCCCGGCTTCAGGTTCAACAGGTCTTTCATGCTGATATGCGTCTTGCCGATATACACGACCGCTTCCAGGCCCGCGTCCTTGATGCCTTCGTTCAGCTTTGCTTTTTCCAGATCGGCGTCCGAAGTGCGTCGGCTTTGGAACCAGGTCTGGATGGTGGAAAAATCGCCGATTTTCGGTTCGATCACCGGGAACGGAATGCACAGGTTCAGCATGCCGGAGGCGTCGCCCATCTTGACTTCGAAACAGACCAGGATGACGACTTCGTTCGGCGGGACGATCTGCATAAGCATGGGGTTGGATTCCCTGCCGCTGACCATGAAATCGATGTCCATGATCGGCTTCCAGCAGTCGTGCAGGTAGGTGAGCGTTTCCGTCGTCACATGGCTGATGAGGCGCCATTCAATATCGGACATTTCGCGGTCGGGAATCAACGGGTCGCCGTGGCCGCCGCCAAGAAGCTTGTCGAGGATGGGGAAAACGATGGACGGGTTGATTTCCAAAACCATCGAACCGTCCAGCGGATCGCAGCGCAAGAGGTTGAAGCAGGTGGGGTTCGGCAAGCTCATCAGGAATTCCTGATAGGTGAGCTGCTCCACAGACGCGAGCTTGACTTCGACGATGGTTCTGAGGTACGCGGAAAGGCTGGCTCCAAGCTTACGGGCCAGCACTTCATGCATCATTTCAATGGAACGGATCTGGTCCGTGGAGACGCGTTCAGGACGCTTGAAATCGTAAATCTGGACGTCTTCCGGCAGCTCCGGTTCGTCCATGGCGGCGGGTGCCGCGACTTCAGGCGCGCTGATGTCCACCGCTCCCGCGTCAACCGCGTTCAGCAGCGCATCGACTTCGCTTTGCGATAGGACGTCAGGCATTTCAGCACGCTCCGAAAAAGTATTCCACCACGGGGGACACAGAGGTCACAGAGAAAATAAAAAAGTACCATGTAAGCAAAAAGTAGTTCCCTGTGCTCTCTGTGTCCTCCGTGGTAAATACAACACTTCACTTAAAATTCGCCCGCAGGCAGAAAATCGCGCCTTCCGCCGAGCCGCAAAACTTCCCTCAGCGCCTCTTCCACGGCCTCGGGGACGCCGGCTTCGAGTTCGGCGATGCGTTGCTTGGCGCGCACTTCCTGCATGGCGAGCTGGCTGATCCGCTCCTGTGCGGCCTGGACCTTCGCTTCGCATTCGCGGGCTTTTTTCGCTTCAGGTATATAACCGAGCAGGAATATCGCAACCGCACCGCACAACAACAGTGTCGCCAGCGGAGTGGCGAACAACCACGATTGTTTTTCCTTGTCCATAGTGACTTTGTCCAAACACAAGGTCCGGGCGCTTTCTGAAGAAGCAAGACGCCGGACAAGATTCCTATACCAATTAATTATCGGCCAAAGGCTCCCCCGCCTTCAACATTAATCGAGAACTCCCTCGCGTTCCGGGGGAATTCCTGTTAACAGACTTTCCCCTGGACTTTCATTCCTTTCAAAGCAGTTCCGCCCGCTTCGGCCAATCCGGCCGAAATGCCCATCGTTTTGCCAACGATCAATGACTTCAAGAGTTACCGGAAAAATACCATTGCTTTCGCATGGTACATCGTCAGTACTCCCGGCCAGGATTTTTCTTTGCAATACTGCCGGTCGTAATCATTTGTAACAGGACATTTTCGAAAAAAGTTGACTATTTTTCATTTTTCACAGTAAAGATTCAAAAGATCCGACTTCACCCGCGACATATAATCGGATTGGCACTACGCCGATTGAACAAGTCCCCGCATTTATCACCGCGAATGAGGAAAAGGAACCGAAATGTTGCAGGAGAGCCAGATAGGCAGGCCGATCGAGGTGGACACCACCACGGCCGCCAACAGGTTTTTGTCCGGAGTTTTCCTTTGGATGTTTGTCGGTTTGGCCATTACAACGCTTAGCGCATTTCTCGTCACCGGCAACCCGCTAATCCTCCACACAATCGTTTCCAAACAGTGGCTTTTTTACGCCCTTCTAATCGCGGAAATTGCGATTGTCGTCGCCATCAGCGTGGGCGGCAACCTGGTCTCGGCGGGGCTTGCGACTCTCCTCTTCCTCGTCTATAGCGTCCTCAACGGAATGACCCTGTCGATACTTTTCCTGGTCTTTACGAACGCGTCGATCCTCAGGGCCTTTATTGGCGCGACCTGCCTTTTTGCCGCCATGGCGGTTTACGGTTATGCGACCAAACGCGATTTGAGCCGGTTCGGGAGTCTTCTCTTCGTCGGCCTCATTGCCGTCATCGCCTCCTCGGTAATCAACATGTTCCTCGGTTCCCAAGGCTTTGATTATGTGATCAGCATCGCCGGCATCGGTATCTTTCTCGGCCTTACGGCGTATGACACCCAGAAAATTCTCCGCATCGGCGAGTCGCTGGATGCGTATGACAGCCAAACCAGGCAGAAGGCCATGATCAACGGCGCACTCGCCCTTTATCTCGATTTTATCAACCTCTTCATCTACCTGCTGCGCGTCTTCGGCCGACGCCGGTAAATAATTCCCTCCTCCATGCTTTGATCCGTAAATTTCTCGATGGATTCGCCCAAGTTATCTTGACAACCGGACGAATACATTATAACGTCAACTGTTTCCTTGGGCGATATGTCATTACCCAAATGCAGAATTGCAGATATCCGGCAGGATTCCGGAGGCAGCTCCCTTTTTTGGCGGAGAAAAATTGTGGAAGAGGCATTGAAAAAAGCGCAGGTGCTCACCGAAGCCCTGCCGTACATCAAGGAATTCAAAAACAAGATCGTCGTCATCAAACTCGGCGGCTCCGCCCAGGACGATCCGGCCATCCTGAAAAGTATCTTCATCGATTGCCAGATCCTCCTGGCAGTCGGCATACGACCGGTCGTCGTCTACGGCGGCGGGAAAAAAATCTCCCACGCCATGAAAGATACCGGCCGATCAGTGCGTTTCATCCACGGACAGCGCGTCACAGACGCCCAGACGATGGAAATCGTCGCCCGCGTCCTCTCGGACGATGTCGGCGGCGAACTTCTCGGCCTGCTGAGAGAGTCCGGAGGGCAAGGCTTCCTTCTGAACGGCCGCGATCACGCGTTCCTCAGGGCCATCAAGAAAAGCCTTCCCGAGTTTCCCGACGCCGACCTCGGCTTCGTCGGCGAACCGGTGGCGATCGATTCGACCCCCGTCCATCATGCGTTCGAGGCGGACCGATGGCCCGATGCGAGGGAACGAATACCCCTTATCGCACCGGTCGCCTGCGGCTGCGGCAGGGATTCGGCGCACTTGTACAACGTCAACGGCGATACCGCCGCATCGTTGATCGCCAGGGACCTGCATGCGGAAAAGTTGGTTTTTATCTCCGACATATCCGGCATCTACCGCGACAAGGATGATCCGAAGAGCATTTTCAGCCATCTCGACCGCGAGGAAGTGACGTCCCTGGTCAGGGAAGGCATCATCGCCGGCGGCATGATCCCCAAGGTCGAGGCCTGCCTGTACGCCCTCGAAGGCGGCGTCAAAAAGGCCCACATAGTGGCAGGATCGCTTCCTCATGCGCTCCTCCTGGAAATTTTCACCAAATCCGGCATAGGCACGGAAATTGTGCTTGAAAGGTTGTAATACAATGAACATTGCTGAAATCCAGCACCAATTCGACCAGTTCGTCATCGCCAATTATTCACGGTTCCCCCTTTGCATTGTGCGCGGCGAAGGCAACCGGCTCTGGGACTCGGAAGGCAAAAGCTACCTCGACCTATTTCCCGGCTGGGGCGTTGCCGGCCTCGGCCATTGCCACCCCAAGATCGCTGAAGCCATCTGCAAACAGGCCGGCAAGCTTATCCATGTCGCCAACCATTATTATAATGAAGAACAGGGCGCATTCGCGGAAATCCTCTACGACAAATCGGACGGATTCAAAACCTTCTTCTGCAACTCAGGCGCGGAAGCGAACGAAGCGGCCATCAAGCTGGCACGACTCGCCAAGCAGCCCACAAGCGCCATCATCACCATGGAAAACTCCTTCCACGGCAGAACCTTCGCCGCCATCTCCGCAACCGGCCAGCCGGACTACCGCAGGGGATTCGAACCTGTTGTCCCAGGCTTCAGCTACGCCAAATTCAACGACCTCGCCTCAGTCGCCGAACTCATGACCGGCCCGGTCGCCGCCGTCATGGTGGAGCCCGTCCAGGGTGAAGGCGGCGTCGTCGCGGCAACCCCCGAGTTCCTCCAGGGACTCAGGAATCTCTGCGATGAAAAAGGCGCGTTATTGATCTTTGACGAAGTACAGACCACTCCCGCCAGGCTGGGCACCTGGTTCGGCTACCAATACTTCGGCGTCAGGCCTGACATTATTACGACGGCAAAGGCCATCGCCGGCGGCATGCCCATGGGCGCGATGCTGGCCACCCCGGAGATTAGCGGGTTCCTCAAGCCCGGCACCCATGCCAGCACCTTTGGTGGCCACTCCCTTGGCTGCGCAGCAGGCATTGCCGCCTTCAAGGTCATGGAAGAGGAAAAAGTCCTCGACAACGTGAAAAATCTCGGCGCATGGATGGATTCCAGGCTCGCGGTGCTGAAAACCATTCCCGGAGTCAAATCGATCCGGCGCACCGGCTTCATGGTCGGCATCGAACTCGACGGCCCGGGCGCAGACATCGTCGGCGACTGCCGCAACCACGGCCTCCTCATCAACTGTACCCATAACACCATCCTCCGGATGCTGCCTGCGATGAACATCTCCATGCAAGACCTTGACGAGGGGCTGAAAATATTGGTTGACTGCCTCAACCGGGCGGCACGGCGCAATTCGAGCGTCTTCATGAACAAATGAATGCCGCAAGCGAAAACAGGAGCTACTCATGGGCGATCCAAAAACATGCATGGTCGACATCAATAACGGGACCTTAAGCCTCGAATGCCGTCAAGGCATGACATTGTTCGCGAACCTGCGGGTGCACAAAAAATACCTGCCGACAGGCTGCGGCGCCAGGGGAGCGTGCGGCCAGTGCCGGGTCAGGCTGCTGGACGGCGCGGCCAACACCCTCACCGACAACGAAAAGCAGCGTCTGAGCGAAGAGGACTTGGCGAAAGGCTACCGTCTCGGCTGCCAATTGCGCGTGTCCGGGGACATCAAGATAGAAGTTCCGGAGTCAGTCCTCAATGCGCGCGAATTCAAGACGGAGGTCACCGCCATAACCCCCCTCACCTATGACATCCGCCGCTTCTCGTTCAAGCTCGCCGCAGGCGACAGGGCCCCCCACAAGGCGGGGCAGTTCCTCAACTTCATCGCACCGTCCTTCGGCGAGGTCAAGGGACAGACCATCCGCTGCTTTTCCTTTTCCACCGCGTCCACGGTGGAGGACAAGATCGACATCATCGTCAGGCGGACGCCGCAGGGCACCTGCACGAAATATATGTTCGACTATCTGAAAGTCGGCGACCCGATAACCCTGATTGGCCCGTTCGGTGAATTTTACCTGCGGGATTCGGATGCGCCGTGCGTATGGATCGCCGGAGGCTCCGGGCTGTCGCCGTTCATGGGCATGCTCGAGGACCTGGTGAACAAGGGCATTACCAATCGCAAGGTTCGCCTGTTCTTCGGCGCGGTGAAGCCGGCCGACCTGTATTACGTCAATGAGCTCAAGGAATTCTCCGAAAAGCATCAATGGTTCCGCTTCATCCCCGCCCTGTCGGGGGACGAACGCTGCGATTTTTGCGCAGACTATGGCCTGGTAACCGATGTTGTGGCACAGCACCTTCCCAATGCGGAAGGGTATGAAGCCTATCTCTGCGGAGGCCCGGGGATGATCCAGGCCTGTATAAAAACCCTTACAGCCAAGGGAGTGAAGCGGGAAAACATTTATTTCGACCGTTTCGGGTAGGCGGAAATTTCCCACAGCATTTCTTGAAATGCCATAAGTCCTGATCAAAATTGCGTTGCATGAAATTTTATTGTTGACAGAGAAGCGTGCGGTCGGTAATGTATGAGCTTTACCCCCTGCCCGCCGGTCGGGTCAGGGGTGTTTTTCGCGGTCCGCTTCCGGTTGGACTTTGCAGTCAAACCGGCAAGCTTGCTAATTTCGGTAAACGAGGAAGAGCCATGACGGCAATGAAGAAAACAACTCTCAAAAAGCCCGCCGAACACAAGACCAATTGGGTGGTCATGGATGCGACGGATCAAGTGGTTGGTAGAATGGCGTCGAATATTGCCATGCGCCTTATGGGCAAGCACCGCCCCGACTACACTCCCAGCTTCGACTGCGGCGATGGCATCGTCGTCGTGAACTGCGAAAAGGTTGTCTTCACCGGCGCGAAGTGGGACAAGAAGATCTACCGTCGCCACTCCGGCCATATCGGCGGCCTCAAGGAGCTCAGCGCCCGCAAGGTGCTGTCGAGCCACCCTGACCGCATTCTGTTCATGGCTGTCAAGCGTATGCTCCCCAAGGGCAAGCTTGGCGAAAACATGATCAAGAAGCTGAAAATCTACGCCGGTCCCGAACATCCGCATGCTGCGCAGGCTCCCGAAGCCGTCGCGGCTGTCGAATAGACTGACGGGTTGGATTAAGATTAATTGAGCGGCACGACATTATACAAGAAATATTGATGGAGAAGAAACGTGGCTGACAAGCATGGTTATGAATGGGGTACCGGCAGGCGTAAATGTTCGGTTGCACGCGTCAGGATCAAGAAGGGCAGCGGCAAGATTCTCGTCAATGGCCGCGAGTACAAGGAATACTTCCCCGGCCTGCGCCAACAGAAGCTGGTTGAAGGCCCCCTGAAAATGGTCGATCTCTCCGCGGAATACGATGTGTTCGCCTCGATCCGCGGCGGCGGAACCACCGGCCAGGCCGGCGCGCTGATGATGGGTCTTGGCCGCGCGCTTGTCAAGCTTTCTTCCGAGCTCAAACCCGCCCTGTCTGGCGAAGGCTTCCTCAGCCGCGACAGCCGCATGGTCGAACGTAAAAAGCCCGGCAAACCCGGTGCGCGCCGCAGCTTCCAGTTCAGCAAGCGCTAATCGAATTCGGCTACACTGCCGCGTCTTGACAGAGCTGTTGCTACAGATACAACTCAAAAACATAATGCCGGCGTAGCTCAGCGGTCTAGAGCGATGGATTCATAACCCATAGGTCGGTGGTTCAATTCCACCCGCCGGTACCAATATTTCTTCCGCGTAACCCATTGCATCACAATGGGTTGCTGTTTTATGCATAGAACCGTTTTCAGGCACTTGGGCAGATTTTGGCCATTTTTCGCCATCGCGTCCACCAGCACCATCCCCGCCCGCTTGGGTGAGCATGTCTCCGACCATATTTGCCGTATTGATAAGCCGCATATCAACCGCTTCGCCGTAGACCTCCATTGTCAGATATGGAGTCGAGTGCCGAGACAAGGCTTGCGCCGTTTTCACATCCGCGCCGGTGGCGATCACCAGATTGATATATGCTTTTCGGCAGGCATGGAAATCCAGCTTTCCCTTCGCCGTCAAAATCTCGACACCCGCTTTTCGTAAATCCTCCTGAATGACGCGGGCGGGGTGCGACGGAACGTACAACAATGGATTGACCGGAACATTGATGTCGGGGGCGGCCCCGGCCTTGGCCCGCATTTTGGCATAATGCGCCTTTGCATCGCCTCGACGTCCGTATTCCGTCAGCCTGTCGACGAGTTCCCGTGAAAGCGGCTGAAAGCGCTCCTTGCGCCCTTTGTCGTCGTCCGCATACAGGTGGAGGCCGCAACGCTCCGCGTCGATATGCGCCGGTGTCAGGCTCCGCAGTTCACCGGCACGGAAGCCGGACGCGAAGGCGGTTTCGTACAGAATGCGGCGGTGTTCCGGCGTGGTGTTGAGAAGGACGCTGATTTCCTCAAGCGTCATGGAGCGGCGAGGCGTTTTGGCCCGCATATCGAACTTCCCCATGCCGTCAATGGGGTTGTCCGTCAAATACTTCCGATCCTTGCACCAGTTGCAGAAAACGAACAGTCCTTCCTTGTACGCCGCGAGCGTTTTGCCGGAGCGTCCAGCAAGGGTGCGGATGGCTTTTTCCGCGTTCGGCAGGCAGTCATACAGATCGGAAAGCGTTTTCAGCTTCATCGCGCCGCGCCACCACTCAAGATAAAACCGACGCTTGCGGGAATTGGTCGGCGACCACGGCCGACCGCCCC
>DAIOFH010000130.1:0-11002 GCA_036745875.1 Planctomycetota bacterium
TTTATAATTGACAATTGGCAATTGATATTTGACAATGTCGGAAAATTCCTACATCAGCTGGTTCGCCCGCTCCGCCCGCTTTTGAGTTTATGGTATTATTGACGATAAACCAAAAGCAAGCGGGACGAGCGCGTCTTTAATGTAAGGGCTTCCAGCATTGTCAATTATCAACTGTCAATTGTCAATTTTCTAGAACGGTCCACAGTGAAAACCCTCAAAGCGCTCCTCCCGGTCACAATCCTTGCCGCAGCCCATGGCGGCGTCGATTTTTATGGCGCATTCCTCCAGGCCCTCGCACCCGTCGTCAGCGAGCATCTTGCCATCCAGCCTGGCAGGATCGTCGCCCTCGTCGGCGTCGTCGGCCTGGTCACGAACGGCATCCAGCCCCTGATCGGGTTGATCATGGGCAAGCGCAACATAGCCTGGATACTTTGGGGAGCTTTGCTCCTTTCCATGCTTCCGTGCTTTATGGGGTTTATCGACAGCTATTGGCTCCTAGTCATACTGGTACTCGGCGGGTCGCTGGGAACAGGCTCCTTCCACCCGGAAGGCATTCTTTCGGCCCATGATTCCAGCGGAGAATATGCCCATTTCGGCGTGCCGCTTTTCATGGCGGGCGGCTATTTCTTCACTGCCGCCGGCGCTCCCATCGCCATCCATTGGGTCTCCTGGTTCGGCCTGAGGAGCCTTGTATGGTTCATCCTGCCCGGGCTTCTCCTGGCGGCGCTTCTCTACCTGAACCTGCGGCGGAAAAAGGCGAAACATCCCTCCATCGTGCTGCGTCCGCGCTCGCAACGCAGGACCCGCGCCATTCCGGGCGGCGTGTCCATCTGGCCGCTCCTGACTGTAGCCGTCTTTTGCAATATCGCGACAGCGCTGTTCCTGGCCATCATTACCAGCCATTACGAACTGACCTATGGTCCGGAATCGCGCACCTGGGCGGGTTGGGTAATGCTGACAATTGGAGGCGTCGGATGCCTCGCCTCGTTCTTCTGGGGTCACATATGCCATAAAAAAGGCTATTTTCTCGTGCTCCTCCTGACCCAACTGGCGTCTGCGCCGCTGTTCATACTTCTGGCGAGGGCTGATTCCCCGATAGCCGGCTTCTGGTACGCCCTCCCCCTCTCCGTCATTTCGCCAGGATCCGTATACCCGGTTGCCGTGACCCTGACCAGAAACGCCTCGGGGCTTACACAATCGCTGCGGGCGGGGCTGATCGTCGGCGGCACCTGGGGACTGGCGGCGCTGGTCGTCATGGCTGCCGGCGTTTTGCTGGACATGGGGGTGCCGAGTTGGCAACTCGTGTCCGTATCCGGATTCTCCTGCCTGGTGACTGCGGTGGTGGCGGGAGTGCAGTTGCTGCGGGGAAGAGCCGCCAGGGCGACGTGAACCAAAGAGATCCTTAGCGCGTTTTCGGAAATGATAGGCCCCTTACTGCGTTTTCCGGCACAACTATGCCAAGCCAAAACGCGCAAAAGGAAGGGCCAGCCTTTTCAGAAAACGTTATAAAGCATTATTCACGGATGCATATTTATTGCATTTGCCGCCTACTTGCGAATAATCATCCTTATGGAATCCAAACACTCGCGGATGACCACGGAACCGGTGGAAAAACTGGTTGTGCGTCTTGCCGCGCCGTCGATCGTGATCATGCTGATTTCCGCCATGTACAACATGGCGGACACTTATTTTGTCAGTACGATCGGGACGGCGGCGGTGGCGGCGGTCGGTGTCGGCTTTGCCGTGATGGCGCTGATCCAGGCGATAGGCTTTCTTTTCGGCCATGGGGCGGGAAATTACATTTCCCGCGAACTCGGGGCAAAGCACAACGTCCTCGCGGACAAAATGGCAGCCACCGGCCTCATCACCGCCGTCCTCACCTGCTCCGTTCTTGCCGCCATCGGTCTCCTGAACCTGGAGCGGCTGGCCGTATTCCTCGGTTCGACGCCGACAATCCTTCCCTATGCCTGTGATTACCTCCAGTACATCATTCTCGGCATGCCGTGGATGGCGGCCTCCCTGACCCTGAACAACCTGTTGCGCTTTCAGGGAAGCGCCTTCTTTGGCATGATAGGGATGACCTCCGGCGCCGTCCTGAACATAATTCTTGATCCCATATTGATTTTCGGTTTTGACATGGGCGTCGCGGGGGCCGGGCTTGCAACCATGATCAGCCAGCTGGTGAGCTGCCTGCTGCTCCTGGCCGGATGCACCAAAGGCGAAAACATCCGCATCAGACTGTCAAACTTCGCCCCCGGCCTTGGCATCTATACGGAAATCCTCCGGGGCGGGTTTCCCTCCCTCTGCCGCCAAGGACTGATGAGTGTGTCCACCATCTACCTGAACAACAAAGCCGGCATTTTCGGCGATCCGGCAATCGCCGCCATGTCGATTGTCCAAAGGGTAAGCATGTTCGCGGGTTCCGCCTTGATCGGTTTTGGACAGGGTTTTCAGCCGGTGTGCGGGTTCAATTACGGAGCGCAGCTGTACGGGCGGGTCAGGAAAGCATTCTGGTTCTGCACCAAGGTATCGACGGTGGTCCTTTTGGCGCTTGCCGTCCTGGGCTATATTTACGCCCATGAGATAATCGCTTTTTTCCGCGGGGAAGACCGGGACGTGATGGAGATAGGCGTCCTGGCACTGCGGCTGCAATGCTTTACTTTCCCCCTTATGGGGCTCACCATCCTCACCAGCATGATGACCCAGACCATAGGGCTCGCATTCAAGGCCAGCATTCTCGCGGCGGCGCGGCGGGGGCTGTTCATGATACCGCTTCTTTACATCCTCACCCCCGTATACGGGCTTTTCGGCGTGCAGCTCAGCCAACCGGCGTCAGACCTGGCAACGGTCGTCCTTACCATACCGATATGCCTGTCGGTCCTGCGGAACATGGGCAAAAGCAAGGAGTCCGTGCGGGAGACGATGACCTATCCGACTGATGAGTAAAAAGTGAAGAAAATCAGTATCAGCACAATGGCGATCAGCAAAATCGCGGCAATCAATTTTGTCGCGGCCTTCGGCCTGTAGCGCCTCTTCGCCCTCGCAACCGGCTTCGGCCGAGCTCCGGTCAAGCCGCCCATGGCGCACGGCGCTTCCGTATCCTTCGCATCCTTGGCCTGGACGATCCGGTCATAAAGGGCCTGGCAGCCGGCGCGCCGCGACACATCGGGTTCCGGCAAGGTAAGCGCCTTCGCCAAATATTTCACCGCTTCGTCCGTGCGGTTCAGCCTGGCGGCGGC
Source organism: Planctomycetota bacterium (assembly GCA_036745875.1). GTDB lineage: Bacteria > Planctomycetota > SZUA-567 > SZUA-567 > SZUA-567 > DAIOFH01. The sequence continues at coordinate 3,240 of DAIOFH010000130.1, forward strand.
CAGGCCCCGGTAATACAACGATTCGGCCGAGTCCTCGGTCTTCGGGATGGCCTGCAGCACCGACAAGGCCTTGGCATTTTCCCCCTGCTCCATAAACGCCCTGGCAATGATAATCCTGGCCGGCTTTGCCGTGCGCGGGTCCTTGGCCGCTTCCTGTGCAAACACCAGGGCCGCTTCCAGGTTGCCGGAAACGAGCATTTCTTCCGAACGCAGGAGCTTGACGGTCATGGGATCCTGGGGCGCATCCTGTTTCTCCGGGCCGGGGATGCGTTCCGTCCTCCGCCCAAGGGGCTTTTCCTCTTCGTCAGCCTGCGGGTCGCACTTATCCGCTGCCGCCGCTAGTTCCGCTTCCAGCGCGTATGCCTCGCAGCGCGAGACAGGTTCCCCCACCACCTCCACAACCTCCTGGTCGGGATCAACGCCTTCAGGCAACGACTCGGGAATATAATCCTTTTCCGCCACGACCTCGGGTAGGTCCTGGGGAGAGTCGGAGTTTTCCGTGTGGACAAGCGATTCTTCCGGCAATATCGGGGATTCCTTATGAAATAACGGAGGCGGTATAGCCAAGCTCGTTCAATTCCCTGGCATAGAAATCGGGATCCAGTTCAGACCCGGAAATCACGACCTGTTCTTTTTCGAGGGAAACGTTTACCGACTTCACGCCGGGAAACGAGGTCAGCCTGTTGGTGACAGCTTCGATGCAGTGCCCGCAGGACATTCCCTCGACGCGCAGTGTGACGGTATTTTCTTCAGTCATTTCGACCTCCCGCTTTCCTTCACCCTCTTAAACCAGTATACAGCCAAACGGCATCCACTGCAAAAGCGAACATCCGTTACGGCATGTGGATTTCAATCAGTCTTTGGTTCGAGCGCGACGCAGCTCGATATGATCTTTTCCCCGCCGTCAGGCAGGAGGATGCGCAGCATGCCTCCGGCGTCGATCCCCGTGATGACGCCTTCGATGGTGTCGCGCCCAGTGCGGACAACGGTCTGCTTTCCCGCGCCCCACAGCATATCCGCGTAGTCGCCGGAAAGCCCGGCGAAGCCGGCCCGGAGCCAGGCATCGATCCGCTTTTCCAGGCACGCCAAGAGCGGAGGCAGCAACAGCGCCGGCTCAAGGCAGCTTTCGCCATGGTCCTCGAGGGATGTCGTCGGTTTTGCCGCGGCCTTGTCACGCTCGGGGTTTTTGCGCACATTCAGGCCGATGCCGACGACAATCTCCATTTCGCCGCCGGCCATCCGCGACTCGGCGAGAATGCCGGTTATTTTTCCGCCCTCGACCAGCAGGTCGTTCGGCCATTTGCACAGCGGCCTTATCCCGCGGGATAAAAGGAAATCGGCCGTGCCGAGGGCACAGACCAACGATAACGTACCTGATTCGGCCAGGGGAATTTTTTCCCGCAGCAAAAAGGAAAACATGAGATCCTGATCGGGGAGGGAATACCAGGTATTGCCCATACGGCCCCGGCCCGCCGTTTGCGCTCTTGCCGCAACGACCGTACCCGAGGTATCAAGACGCCCGGCCTGCCGTTCGCGCAGGAAGGTGCTGGTCGAATCCACCTCGTCAAACCACTCCGGAGTGCGAAATACAAAAGGCATTTCCCGATCCCCATATAAAGCCGGGCAACCGCAAGGTTGCCCGAAAATGTGATGTCGTAACGATGAGACGTTCGATTGTCACTGCGGCGTTCCGGAGAAAACAAGATAAAGGATGACGATAATCGCAATGACAAGACCAGCCCCGGTGCAGCCAAGCCAGAACTTCAGCGAGTTGATCGTCCTTTTCAGCTTTTCCTCATAGACCCTCGTTTCGCTGGCGTTCACCATCTGGCCGTTGCCGACGCCTTCGCGCAGCGCTTTCGCCTCGGTGACGGCGGAGTCGGGCAAGGGGGACGCCTGGCCAAGAGCCTTCGCTTCGGCGCGGACCGATTCGAGGTCGGACAGCAGTTCGGAAAACACGTTATAGCGGTCTTCCGGGCGCTTACGCATCAGCCGGTTGACGATGGCGACCATTTTTGGCGGCAAATCGCTGACAATGGATTCCAAGGGGCGCGGGTCGGACTTGATGTGCTGGTCCATGACGTCGGAAACGCTGCCGCCGAAGGGCGGCGTGCCGGAAAGCATATGGTACAGGGTCGCACCGAGTGAATACAGGTCGCTGCGGAAATCCAGGTTTTTCTCGCCTTTCGCGGCCTCGGGCGAAATATAGTCCGGAGTGCCCAGGACTTCGCCTTCTGTGGACAACACGGATTCAAGGCTCGACTTGACAAAACCGAAATCGCCAAGCTTGGCGATGCCGCCCTTCGTCACCATTATGTTGCCTGGTTTGATGTCGCGGTGGACGATGCGGCGCTGATGCAGGTATTCGAGGGCGCCCGTGACCTGGATCGCGATGGAGACGCAGGATTGCAGGTCCATCCTGCCGTCGCGGTCAAGGGTGGCGTCTACCGGTTCGCCGTCGACGAATTCCATCGAAAAATACAGCGTGTTGCGGTAGCGGCCGACGTCGATGACCTGGATGAGGTTGGGGTGGCTGAGTCGGCCGACAAGCCTTGCCTCCACCAGGAAACGCTTGCGGAACTCGTCGTCCGTGACCCAGCGCTCGTGCAGCACCTTCAGCGCGACGATACGCCCCATGGACAATTGCCTCGCCTTGTACACGACGCCAAGGCCGCCTTCGCCGATTTTGGCGACGATCTCATACCCGCCGATCCGCTGTCCGCGCGAACGGGCGTCCCTGAGAAGCCTCTCCTTCGCCTTGTACACGGCCCATACCTGCTCCGAACGCAATATTCCCTGTTCGAGAAGGACGTCTTCCACCGGACGGCGGGCTTTGCCGCTGTTGGCTTCCTTCTCGATCACCCGTTCCGCTTCTTCAAGCTGTTCGCGGGTCACCACCCGGTGGGCGATGGCGAGGGTTGCGAAATCCAGGTCTTTTTCCATATCCGGAAGTTCGGCAGTCTCGGGCACGGGTCTTCCTTTCTTATTGCTGATGGCGTCTATAAAACGTGTAAATGCTTTGTTCCTGTTCGGGCGTTTCCACTGAGCCGGGACGGATCTTGCGCAGCTTGCTGATCGCGTCGTCCGGGTCGTCCCCCTGGTGAACCAGATAGGCCGCCAGCATCACGCCGGTACGTCCAATTCCTGCGCCGCAATGCACGACGACAGGCATCCCTTCGTCCAGGCACTCTTCGACAAAACGGACGAACTCGTCCATTTGCCCCTGCGTTGGCGGCGTGAAATCCCGCACCGGCAGGTGAAGGGCGCGAAAGCCCATTTCCCCGATTTTTTGGGGATCAAGGGGCCTTTCCGTCAGGCTGACGATAGCCTGTATCTTTCTTCTCTTCAGCGCGGAGAGGTCGCGTTCCAGGTCCTGCCAGCGACCCGGTTGCGCCGAACCGGCCAGCTTTCCCGGAATGACATAGGAGAAATTGTTCGGCATAACGCTGGTCCTGTCGCGGGTCTACGCATCCCAGTGGTCGAAGGTTTCGGCGAAATTGTAGCCATTGGCGAAATCCTCGCGGGTGTCGGAATCGCGGCGTTTCCACTGCAGTTGCGGGTCCTCGACCATCATAAAGACGATCTCCCCGACGTCCTCCGTGCGGTATACGCCCCAGCGCTCCAGAACCTGCCGCGCCATCATGCCCCAGCGCTCCAAGGATACTCGCCGGAACCCTTCGAGAAGCTCCTGCCCGCTGATATGGAAATTTTCGTCGCCCTCGCCCCTGGTACCGCTTTTGTCCCTTGCGGCCATTTCCCCCGATTTGAGCCACTTTACCGTGCTTGCCACGACGTCATTGACGAAATAGAACGCCAACGGCGAAAAACGCCCGTCCTGGCGAGCGATATGGCCGATACGGTCCCTCACCTGCTCTGGAGTCATGGAGCCATCCATTACAACATCCCTATGCAATCATTCATTGTTGTTTTTTGAATTCTGCTGCTCTTCGGCACGATTGGCGTTTTCCGCTCCCGCCTGGGGAGTGGGAGGCCTCGGAGCCATGCGCCCCGAGCGCCGCATCGAATTATAACGCCCGGAAACGCGCGTCGAATCCCCCGACCGCGCCGGATACGCGCCCGACAGCGGCCTGCCCTTGCGGCCGCGGATTTCCTTGATCGTAGACAAATGCACCACTTCCTGCGCACCGTCGGGGAGGACCAAAGTTATTTCCTGGCGGAACATGTCGAAAGAAAGGACTTCGCCGGTGAACTCCTCGGTGACGCACATCGCACCCCTTGAAGGCATCTCCGCCTGCAGGGTGGCGTACACTTCGTCCTCGAACCTGAGGCAACACATGAGGCGGCCGCAATGGCCGGAGATCTTCGACGGATCGAGTGTGGTCTTCTGGATCTTCGCCATGCGCATGGTGACGGGCTCCAGGTTGCGGATGAAGGTGCGGCAGCACAATTCCCTGCCGCAATGCTCATAATCCGCCAACAGCCGCGCCTCATCCCTGACGCCGATCTGGCGCATTTCGATCCTGGTGCGATAGCGGCGGGCCAGTTCCTTCACCAGTTCGCGGAAGTCGACCCTGTTTTCGGCGAGAAAATAGAATATGATCTTGTCGCCGGAAAAAAGGTGTTCCACCCCGACTAGCCGCATGGGAAGGCTGCGTTCCCTGATGCATTGCTGGCAGGTCGAGAATTCCTCCGGTTCCCTGGAGTCGCGGATATGGGCAAGGATGCTGTTGTCGGCGTCGTTCGCCACACGGAGCACCGAACCGCAGGGATCCTCGCCTTCGGCGATCTCCCGCGACCTGCCGACCGTTTCCCCGACGTCGATGCCCCTCCCGGTTTTGACCACAACCTCTTCGCCAAGACGGTATCCGGGGCTTTCGCACACAAACAGTTCGGTCACCGCCATCAGGCCATAACGAACCGGTATCACAAATTCTGTTTCCGCCATATATTTGATTCCACTTTGTCGGTCCAAAAATCTTATGCGCAGAATAGTTTGCCTGCGGTCACAAATCCCGTTTCATCGCAATTTCGTCGCAGTCGGGGAATTTGACGCATTTGACGCAGTCAAGCCAGACCTTGTGCGGCAAGGTGCTATGCTCGATCACCTCGAAACCGAAATGCCGGAAAAAATCGGGGATATAGGTCAAGGTAAACACTTCCGTAGCGCCGAGCTCCCTGGCGTCCTGGAAGGCGGCATCCATCAACATCCTGCCGATCTTTCGGCCCTGCTCCTCGCTGGCCACAGCCAGCGAGCGTATTTCCACAAGTTCACCCCAAGTAATATGCACGGCGACACAGCCGAGGACTTTGTCCTCGTCGTCAACCGCGACCTGGAATTCCCGCAATCTCTCCGTGACATCGCCAATCGCCAGGGGAATCATGATGCCCTGGTTGCCGAATTCGCGCGTGACGCTGGCGATGGCATTGACGTCCGACACGCGCGCTCTTCTGATCTGTACAGACACAAAATCCCTTCTATCGCAGAGAGTGCGCGGCACCCATGCGCCCCATCGGCACTCTCCCTGTAACCGGAACGAAAGCCCGGAGTTCTAGCTGAAAGGTATTATTACACCAAATGCCCGATATTTCAAAGCAAAACACGGAATAGGCGAATTTCTTTATCCGCAATGACTTTGCCAAGCAGACCAATTGTAGGGATTAGCCCGACATATGCAACAATCAAGCGCTCCCTTTATGGAGGAAGCGCTTGATTACTCGTGCGTTATGGAATTATCCTTCGCCCAATCAAACGGGCGGCGGCAGAAGCTTTTGCTGTTTACGCTTGCGGGGAACGGGTACATTGAGGACGGCGGCATGTGCGCCGACGGCGGACTGGCCGAGAATCACCGAGGTCAGATCCCGCACCATGCCGTCAAGCTGGTTCGCCTGGGCGGACTCTTCCGCGTTTGCGGCATTTTGCTGGGTGACCTTGTCCATCTGCGCGACAGCCGTGTTCACCTGGTCCACACCGTGCGCCTGTTCGTCAGTGGCGGAGGCGATTTCCTTGATGAGCCTGGTCACCGTCGTCGCCGAACCCTCGATGTCCCTGAAGCTCTGGCTGAGGCTGCCGGCGATATCCGACCCCTTCCTGACCCTGTCGATGGTCGTCTCGATGAGAACTGTCGTGTCCCGGGCCGCCTGCGCTGAACGCCCCGCGAGGTTTCTGACCTCGTCCGCGACAACGGCGAACCCCTTGCCTGCTTCGCCGGCACGGGCCGCTTCCACCGCCGCGTTCAGGGCGAGGAGATTTGTCTGGAAGGCGATATCTTCGATCGTTTTTATAATTTTACCGATCTGGTCCGACGAATCCCTGATGCTGTCCATGGACTCGTTCATTTCTCCCATGAATTCCGATCCCTTGGCGAGAAGGCCGCCGGTGTACTGCATTGTCTCGTCGGTCTTTTTGGCGTTGTCGGCGTTTTGCCGGGTCATGGAGGCGGTCTCCTCGAGTGCGGAGGACGTTTCTTCAAGGGAGGAGGCTTGTTCCGTCGCACCCTCGGCGAGGGACTGGGATGAATTGGATATTTCCCCGGCGGCGGCGTTGACCTGCTCCGACGCGTCGGTAAGACCGGAGATGATGGTGATAATGGCCTTCGTCACGCTGTTGACAAGCAGGTACAGAATGACCAGCACCAGGATCAGCAGGATTGCGCCAACCGCCACTATGATATACACGCCGGAATATACCGGAGCCAGCGCCTCGTCGTCCGGACAGGCGAGGAGCGCGACCCAGTACACGCCCGTTTCCCCTACCGAAAATGGCGCTATAAAACAGGTGATCCCGCGTCCCGTAACCTTGGATACGGTATCGACGACCCTTCCCTGGCCATCTTTCTGCGACTGGACGATGGCGGCGTTGACGTCCGCGTCGACGACGGAACTTACCGGTTTCATGTAAAGGCTCTTGTCGGGATGGTAGACGATAGCGCCGCTCTGATCCAGGAGTACGGAGTAATCGGTTTGGAAAAGCTTGATCTTGGACATTTTTTCGCAGATGGGATCGAGCAGGAGGTCGCCGCCGACGACGCCGATGACCTTTCCTTCCTTCTTGATCGGGACCGCCACGGAAGTGATGTAGAACTGGGCCCCGCTCGCTTCGTAATAGTAGGCGGGAGTCAGGGCTTCCTTGCCGCTGTTCCTGGCGATGAGGTAGAAGTCGCCGTCGCCGGGCTTGTCGTAATCGACCAGCGGTTCCGTCTGTAATTTTCCGTTCAGTTCGTAGGCATAAGGGACAAAGCGACCCGCCGCGTCCCCGTAAGGAAGCACGTTGACGAACTCGGCGTCCTTGGCGTCGAACTGGTTCGGCTCGAAGACCGTCCATGCGGCGAATATCCGCTTGTTGTTTCTGACTATGTCGCCAAGCGTGTCGGTGAAGTAATCGCGCAAGGCATTTGGCGTGCCGGCTTCTGCGCCAAAAATGGGGGCAAGCGATTGGACGGAACCGAGAGTCATCTCCATATCGGACTTGATGTCGTTGGCATGCTGGTACGCGGTGGCCATGTTACCGAATGTGAGCGTATCCGCCATGCTGTTATAGAAGCGCATGGCTATTATCACCACCATTACCACAATTCCAAAAACAAGGACCAAACCCACCGGTAGAATAACGCGCCACTTCAATGACATCTTGCTCACGATCATTTCCCCTCTCATATAATGAAATAGCCACAATAACCTCTTAACCATATGCGTTGCGATATTTCATTGGTTCCTCGTTAAACCCCCTTATACCGATGCATTATCGACAGTAAGAGCCTATCCCAATAGACACATGATCAACTTTTATCGTATACAGTAATCTC
>DAIOFH010000131.1:0-10838 GCA_036745875.1 Planctomycetota bacterium
ACACTCTCGATGTTATCATCGCCGATTTTATGGACGAGAGGGATTCCCCGCTTCCATCCCTGGGAATCGGCCTTTCCCTTGCCGCCGCCATACACGCGGAAACGGACCCGGCCAGCGACTTCCCCAACGCCCGGCTCTACGCCGCATACGCGGGACTGGAGCCGTCCACCTTCAACTCCGGGCAAATGGTGGGAACAAGAACCCACATCAGCAAGCGCGGCCCTCCGCATCTGCGACGAGCTCTCTATCTGAGCGCCTTCACCGTCTATCGAAAGCACGACTACTTCGCCCGAATCTACAAGCGCTCCAGGAAAAAGGGGCACAAGCATCAGGAAGCCCTCATCGTCGTCGCCAGGCATTTGGCTATGGTGATCTGGCGAATGCTCGTGGACAACAGGAAATTCACGAAAATGCCGCCACGAAAAAAATGAAAAACAACAAACATTTCAAAACGGCGTCTCACCTTTTACTTGACTCTTCATAGTCGGTCTTTTTGGCGTCGTAGGAGACCACTTTCGCCGTTTTTCCGGAAAGCCCGTCGGCGATGGCCTGGGCGTGCGCGTGGTGCGTCAGCCGCCCGGCGGCGTCCTGCGGGTCTTCCGGACGGTTCTGGTAGGCGCCGGTGAAGCAGGCGTCCCCGTGCCGGAACGCCGCCTTGACGACGTAATAGGCGACCTTCTCGTGGCCGGCGTTCTCGCGGTCGCGGCGGACGACGAGGCCAAGGATGGGGGTCTGGACGCGGCCGACGCTGATAAGGCCGGAATAGCCTTCGCTTCTGGCGGCGAGGGTGTAGAGGCGGGTCATGTTGTAGCCGTAGAGCTTGTCGGCTATTTGTCTCGCCTCGGCGGCGGCGGACATTCCGCTGAATTCGGCGTTGTCCCGGAGGTTGTCCAGCGCCTTTTTGACGACAGCGGTGGTGTTGTCGTTGATGAGGACGCGCTTGACCGGGCCGTTGTAGTCGGCGAATTTGAGCACCTCGTCGACGAGAAGCTGGCCTTCGGGATCCGGGTCGCCGGCATGCACCACCATGTCGGCCTCGCGCAGGAGTCCGACGATGACGCCGAACTGCTCCCTGGATTCCGGGAGTGGCTTCTTTTTCCACGGGAAGAAGAAGATGGGCAGATCCTCCCTCCGCCAGTGCTTGAGGGAGGGGTCGAAGTCCTCGGGATCGTAAAGTTCGAGCATGTGCCCGTAGCACCATGTGACGCGGTCGTTGCCGCACTCATAGTACCCCCGGGCCTTGGAACCGCCGCCGAGGGCGTCGACTATCGCCCTGGCCAGTTCCGGTTTTTCCGCTATGAAAAGCATGTGTTTCCGTTTCCTTTCGTGACGGCATGGCGCACATGCCGCCGGGTTGGTTGAAGTGGTATCCTTTTTTGCCGCAGTGGGTTGGCGTGACAGGGCTTGCGATTGCGGGAAGGATGGGTTATAATGACAGTATCGAATGCCAACGGCGGTCGATATAAACACGGAAAGGGGTGCTGTATGATTGTCACGTTGAACGAGCTGAAAACCGATCTTGAACGCTACCTGGAGTTGGTCGGCGAGGAGGAGATTGTCATCACCATGGATGGCAGGCAGATAGCCAGCATTATGCCTCCGCCGGATGAGCGGGAGGCGATGCTTCGCTCGCTCCGAGGCATACTGCCTTCCACCGCCACGCTTGAGGAAGCCCATGAGGAGCGAATCGCCAAATATGAAACTCATCTTTGATACGAACGTGGTTATGGATGTTCTCGCCGAGCGCGTACCTTTCGCCGACGCTTCCACCGAAGCGATGGGGCTTGCCATTCGAAAGCGCTTGCGCGTTGCCATTACAGCCAACACCGTCACGGACCTGTATTTCCTGCTTCGGAAACACTTCCGGGATCGCGACAAGACCAAATCCGCGTTGGAAACGCTTGTGAAGTCTGTATTGGTTTTGGACACCACTCGGGAACATTGCCTCCTGGCTTTCCAGTCGCCGGTGAGAGACTTTGAGGACGCCGTTTTGGTGGAGGCCGCGCGGAGTTGGCAGGCTGACTTCATCGTGACCCGAAACGGCGACGACTTCACCGCTTCCAGGCTGGACGTGATTACTCCAGCGGATCTTCTCGAACGGTTTCTTGGCAACTGAATCAACAACACCCCTCTCCTCATACAATCACCACGTCCATACCGGTACCACCACCTCCACGATCTGATGGCGTTCCTGAACGCCGAAGTAACGGCCGTCGAACGATCTCGGCAGACGGTCGGAGGCCAGAAACACCTCGTTTTCCCCGAGCCGGTAATCTGTGAAGCGCAGTCGTGGCAAGGGATCGCCGACGTTGTCGGCGTCGAGGGGCTTGGTGTTGGGAACAAGGGAGCCGTTGATCACGACACCGTCGTCGGTGACGGAGACCGTGTCGCCGGCGATGCCCATGAGCCGCTTCAGCAAAAGACCGTATCCCTCGCCGCCGGCGGTGTTGTAGACGCCGGGGAGGATATAGCCGCGGCGCCTGGCTTCGCGCATTTCAGCCGTGTCCCGGGGCCAGAAGGCGACGGTGTCGCCTCGCTCCGGGGGCTTGTCGATCACCCAATACACCCCTCGCGGCAGGCTGTTGGTCCTGTTGATTCTGGCGCCCGACAGGTATGCCGCCCACACGGCGAGAAACAGGCCGATTGCCGCCAGCGCGAACGCCTTGCAGAGCCTGGCTACCAGGTTTTTGCGACGGGTGGCGGCGCTCATGCGCGAACCCTTGCCTGCCGCCGGCGGGGCGTAGCGGCACGGTTGGGACCGGGGATCTTCCTCTCGCGTTCCCGTCTCTGCTTGGCGGTGACGCGAAGGGGACGAACCTTCGTCTGTTTGACCGGTTCCCCGTCCATTTCGGCGATCCGCTGTTCGGCGACGCCATGCCAGTGGGGATCGAGTTCGCAGGCGATGTAACGCATGCCGAGGGACTTGGCGGCCACGCAGGTGGTTCCCGCTCCGGCGAAGGGATCGCAGACGACATCGCCCTTCTTGCCGTGGAGGGCGAGGAAGTGCTTGACCAGCTCCACCGGCTTGGGTGTGGGATGGCCTTCCTTTCTCGGGGGAACGCGGGAGATGTCGACGACGTTTGCCGTGCGCTTGTCGCAGAATTCGGCTTCCCATTTCATCTTTCCGCGCCTGGGATGGGCGATCATGACGAATTCGTAGTTGCGCCGGTAGCGCCAGCCGAGTCCGAGGCCGCCCTTGTTCCAGATGACCGCGTGGTCGAACTGCATTTCGTCGTCGAGCCACATGGCCATCTTGGCGAAGCCGACGTTCTTCCCGCCGCCGCCGCCGCAACAGCAGCAAAGCGCGGAGGTGGGTTTGAGAATGCGCTTGCCCTCGGCGATGAGACCCTTGATCAGCGGCTCCCAGCTTTCCGGGTCGTCGTTGAGAATGGTCTTGGGCGTCGATTTTCTCTTGCCCATGGTCTTGAGAGAGGCGTTCAGATCGCCCTTATTTTGATTGTTTCCGTACGGCGGGTCGGTCCAGATGATGTCGACGGACTGATCGGGGACGGTTTTCAGCCACTGCAGACAGTCGCCGAGGTGTATGTAGTCCAATTTCATGTTGTATGAATCCTTTGCTAGTTTTGTGTGGTCGGTTCCGGCGGCTCGGGCCGCTCGGGAACGAGAATGCTTTCTCCGGCCTTGTGCCGCGCGATCATGCGGGCGATAGCGTCCGCGGACGGTTCTCCCGACGCCGCGTTCGCCGATTCCGGCTTCGCCGGCGTCGGGTCCGGCGGCGCGGGCTTGTGCGGCGGCAGCTTGACCTTTGTCCTCGCGGTCAGCTCGATGCCGATGCGGTCGGTGTCCGCCGGGGCGGGAATTTTCGCCCTGGCGAGGAAGATCTCGTCCTTGAAATAGAGGGGTTGCCGTCCGCGTATGGGCGGCGCGCCGGCGACGCGGATGATCATCTCGCCCGGTTCGACGATGTCGCCGACGGCGTTCTTTCTCGGCCCCGGCAGCGCCATGACCTCGTCCGGGGTGAGGAGCGGCCGTTTGTCGGTTTTGATGGATTCGGAGACCTGGTCGTGGAACATGCCGGCCCGTTTTCCGGAGACCGAGTATTGCCGCTCGACGATGGTGGCTTCGCCCAGGATCTGGCTGACGTACCGGGCGGTTTCGAAGCGGTTGGGCGGAAACATCACCTGGATGTGGCAGTTGGAGAGGATCGAATTCTTGTCACCGTACACCGCGTCGAACTGAACGGTGTCCTGCGAGATGATGTAACACTTGATGCCGTAGCCGGCCACGAACGCCAGCCCGTCCGCGATGGGCTGGAGCCGCCCGAAGGAGGGGAACTCGTCCAGCATCATCAGCAGGCGATGCTTGTGCGCCATCACCGTGCGGCCGTCCTCGTAGTCGACCTTGGCCGCGAGCTTCTTGATCATCATGTTGATGAGGAGGCGCAGCAGCGGGCAGAGCCTGTCCTTGTTGTCCGGCGTGGTGATGAGGTACAGGGAGACCGGCTTTTCCCGGTTCATGACGTCGAGGATGCGGAAATCCGATCTTTCCGTGTTCCGCGCCGTCACCGGGTCCTTGTAGATCCCGAGGACGCTGTCCATCGTCGATATGACCGATCCGCGCTCGTTTTCGGGCTTGGCGAGCATGGCCTTGCCCATTGAGGCGACCAGGCGGTGCTGCGTCGCGTTGGCGTAGTGCCGGTATTCCGCCATCTCGCGGAACTTGTCCTCCTGTTTCGCCGCCGGGTTGTCGGGATCGTTCAGGTAGAAGGCTATGGCCTGCATGTTGGCGGGGGTGCCCTGGCGTTCCCGCTTGTAGAGGACATGGGTGATGATGGCCTCCAGAAGGTTGGCGGCCGACTGCACCCAGAAGTCCTTCAATCCTTCGCCCTTGGGGTCGATGATGGTTTCCGTGAGGTTGCGGATGTCGCCGGTTTCGTCGGGCGTGCCGAGGCGCACTTCGTCCAGCGGGTTCCACCTGGCGCAGCCGGTGGCGGCGCCGGGTTCGAAACGCAGGACGACGTTTTTGGCGTGGCGTTTCCGCCAGCCCGCCGTCAGCTGCCACAACTCGCCCTTGAGATCGGAAACGACGGTGCTATGCTTCCAACTCAAAAGGGTGGGAAGAACGAGGCCGACGCCCTTGCCGGAGCGGGTGGGGGCGAAGCAGAGAACGTGCGCGGGTCCGTTGTCGCGCAGGTAATGGATCTTGCCTTTTTTGTCCTTGTAGGCGCCGACGTAGACGCCGTCGCCGCCGTCGAGGAGGCCGGTGGCCTTTACTTCCTTCGGCGTCGCCCAATGGGCGGTGCCGTGCAGCTTGCTGTTCCCCCTGGCTGATTGGGTCGCGATCCTGCCGCCGATGTACCAGGCCAGGAGCATGAGGGCGGATACCGCCATGCCGTAGGAAAGCGAGATCCTGACCTCGACCGGATAATCGTTCGCCCATCGCAGCGCCCATACGGGAAACATGCCGGGAAAGTAGACGTGGCCGTAGTGCTCGCCGAGGGCGGGATGGTAGCCGAATTGATGCGCGAATTTCTGTGTCGCAGCCGCGAGACCGAGGGTCAACGCCGCCAGCGCGTACCCGGCTTTAAGCCATGGATGGCTTTTTTCCTCGGATTCGTATCCGACGGTGGAGAATTCCTCTGCCATTCCGTTTCATTTTCTCTCCAATGCTGTGTGGTTGGGTCGTAGGGTACCGCACGTCCGGGCGTCGCCGGGACGTTTGTGTCGATGATGTCGTTTTCGCCGCGGCCGGTTCCGTTTCCGGCCGCTTGCCCGTTCAGGGCCGGCGGGGGCAAATGAAAGGACGTCGGGGATTCCGACCGTTATCGTTCCTGTCCGTGTTTGCCGTGGTCCTGGTGCTTGCCGTCCCGTTGTTCCGGGGACGGCATCTCATGTTTCTTCGCGCCCGGGGCGCCGTTGCCGCGTCCGTTTTGCGGCTGTTGACGGCCTCCGCCTTCGCTCTCCTTCCGTTCCCGGTACTGGCTGCGGAACAGTTCGTTCCGCTTCCGTTCCAGCACGGGATCGGCGAACTTGACATAAACCTTTCCTTCCACCGCGGCCCTGACCATCCGCTCCTTGAAGGCGTAGTCGCCTTCGACGAAGATGAGGTTGCCGAAGCGTCTCTGGGCCAGCTTGAGGGCCATGATGTCGGTTTCCCGGGTGGCTCCGTTGCCGATGGTGAAACGCTCGCTGTCGTCCCGGACGGCGTCGGCGCCGAGGTCGTATATGACGGTGCCGTGTTTGGTCACTCCCTCGACCTTCTCGCCGGGTATGATTCCCGGCGCGGCCGGTTTTTCGCCGCGCAGGGTGTTCTGGTGCTTCGCGGCCAGCGAGAACGCCCTTTTTCTGAGCGCCTCGATTGCCTCCGCCCGTCCCGCTTTTCCCTGTTCCTGAAGCCACTGGACCCAGGTTTGGGTCGGGTATTGTTCATACACCTCCTGCCGGACGCGTTTCGCCTCGGCCCGCATGGCCTCCATTTGCGCCTTGAACTTCTTGTTGATGGCGGCGTAGAGCTGGCGTTTGGCGAATCGCCCCATGCGTGTCGCCCGCGCCCGCGCCTTGTCCGCCTTGTTCTCGGCCAGAATGAGATTTTTTTTTTGGCGTACTCGAGGTCGATGGCCCCAAGGCGCAGATCCTTGGCCTCGTCCCTCACGTCCCGCAGTTTCTCATACTCCTCCCTGAGCGGATCGGCCTCAGCCTTGGGATTTCTCAGGTACTCCTTTTCGGGCTTGATCCCGTCGTACCCCTCCGGCCTCGGCTGGAACTTCCCGAGCCGCTTTTCAAGATTGAACTTGGAAAACGACCGATGGATATTGCTCCCGGTGATGCGGTAGCCGGAGTTGCTGGTGACGATCACCCCGGCGCCGCGAAGCGACAGGGCGAGTCCCGCCCTGGCCAGTTCGCGGTGGAGCGCGTCCCAGGTTTCGGCCTTTTTCAGTTGTTCGAAGGCCTCCCGGTGTATCCAGGTGTACAGGCTCTCGTTGCCGGTGAGGGCCTCGATGTCGTTCGCCTGGCGCTCCCCCTTCGTTTTTCCGGTCGGCCGGTGGTTGTCCCCTCCGATGCCGAGGTTCGTTTCCACGTCCACGCACGCTTTGGCGAGGGCGTCGAAATCATAGTAGGGATTTTTAATCGTCAGCCGCTTCGGGTGGATCTTGTTGATGGCTATATGCATGTGGACGTGATCCGTGTCCCGGTGAACCACCGCCACCCTCTGGTGCTGGGCGAACCCCAGCTTGGCGCACAGCGCGGCCTCGACTTTTTTCAATACTTGCGCCTTCGGCTGCTCGCCAAGCCTGAACGAAACCAGCAGATGGTAGGTCTTGTCCGACTTCGCCCTGGTGTTGAGCGCCTGTTTCGCCAGCATTTCCCTGGCCGCCATCATCGGCGTCACGCTCACGCAGTTGGCGATGAAGACCTCTCCTACGCGGTGCTTCTTGCCCTGGTTGGCTGTGATGTACTTGACGAGATGCATGATGCTGCTTGTTTTCTTCTTGTTCAGACTGAGTCTTCTCGCGATCATTCCGTTCCTTAAAAACCGCCGTTTTGCTTGCCGCGAAACGGCGGTCCGCTTCTTGACCAGGCACTATTCCGTTTGGACCTGATCGTCCTCGTCCTCCCCGATGTCGCCGAGGTGGATGCCGTGGATGTTGTCGACAAGGTCCCGCAGTTTGGCCACGCTGAACCTGATGTCGACAAGCACGTTGTCGATGGTGGTCGTGGCCATGTCGCGGCCGATGTCCTGGAGGCGCTCCTCGTTGGTGAGGAGCATTTTCATGAGGTTACCAAGGCGGCTCAGGTCCGCCGCGACCTTGAGGAGCTGATCGATGTGTTCGTGATCGAGCTTGTTTGTCGGCATGCCCCCGAGCGCGAGCGTCCGGCAATAGGCCGACATGGACATCCGGCAGTCGTGCGAGGCCGCCAGGATTTGCTGCTTTTCTTCGGGCGTGACGTACACCCGGAAGGACAGAGTGTTTGCTTTCATATAGGTTCCCATGGCTTTGCCGTGGGGTTGGGGTCGTGGTATCGGGTATTTTCATATACGCCGGCCGTGCCCACATCCGCTGGAGCCCCCTCCATTCGGGATCGGTGTCGCCGGTATCGTTCTTCCATAGCATGGCCATGGGTGCGATGCCGAGGCCGAGGGTGGCCCGCAGGCGGGCTTCCGCCTTGTCCATGGTGTCGCCGGGGTATCCGACGAGGACATAGGCGCGGACGCTTTTGGAGGCTTTGGTGAATCCGGCGTCGAACAACCGCGCCGCCGCGTCGACGAGCGGCAACCAGTCGTCCGGGGTGTCGTAGGCAAAAAATACCTGTTTGGGTCTTGCCGAGCGCAAAAGATCCACATGCCAGTCTCGCAGCCTGGCGGCCTCGAGGCCGCCGGTGAACTGGATGCGCCCCATGCGCTGTTTTGCGAGCATGGCGAAAACCGCGCGGACATGGCTCTCGGAGCATGCCAGCAGGTTGTCGTCGAGAACGTTGCAGCCCTCGCGGATGGGCAGCTCCCGCAATGGTCCCTCGCGTTTGGGGACGCTGCAGAACCAGCAGCGGTTGGGGCAGCCGCGGGAGGTGATTATGTATCCCGGTTTGAGGTATCGGCCGGGGATGAAGTCCCCGCCTGACTCGCCCGTGGCCGGGCCTCCGAGGCGTACCGGAGCCACTTTGGCCCAGGCGTCGGCGAGGCGTTTGGCGCGTTCGAGATCCCAGGTGAAGGTCGTCGAGACATGCACCTCGTCGATTTTCCTGCTTATGCGGCCGGGTTCGGCGAAGAACGCCAGATCATCGTCCGGGCTGGCCTTGGTTTTTCGGGGGAAGACGCGGGCGATGATCATGCGAGGCGCCCTCCATCGGCGCGGCCGGGGGAGGGCGGTCCCATTTCTTCCTCATGCCCGGGCGTCGGCGATTTTTCCCTTGCCGTCATCCTTTCCGTCTCCTCGTTCTTTCGAAACTCCTCTCGTTTCTGCCAGGTGACATCGAGAGCGGCGTCCCTGCGTTCCACGGCGGGGCGGTATAGGGTGTGAAGCGCCTCTTCGACGCGGTTTCGAATGCCTGGCGAATCCACGCCATCCCGAACTTCGGCCTGGAGCCCGTCGGTTGTATTCAGGAAGTCCGCCATGCGTTCGGTATTGGTGCGAACCGTTTCAGACCAGGCGACCCCGTCGTTGGTGAGCAGTTTTCTCAGGAAGCCTGGTTGATTGTCCTGGAGCCAGTGGTTGTCCTTGAGGAGGCTCTTGTATTCCGCGACGGCCTGGGAGTGTTCCTTGGCGAGGGAATACATCACTTCCTCCGCCACCCTGTCCGCCAGGATGCTGTATTCGAAGCAGGGATCTTTCGTTTTGTCCTTGTCGGATCTGGCATTTTCCAGCCATTTGTGCACATACCGCATCGCTTCCTGATCCTGCTTGAGCTTGAAGGGATCATGTTGCATCGCGTCGGCGGCATACTGGAGCGCCTGCGGCGAGTATTCGCCAAAAGCCAACACTCCCCTTGCTTCGCACTCCTTGCAGTGCAGGGCATCCAGTTGCCGTTCCATCGCGGCATCCTCTTTTTTCCAGTTCCGGCGGGCCATGCCGAGAGTGACGATGGTTTTGGCGAGAGTTGGGTATTTGGCGCCATGCTCGTTGAGCTTTTGGGCCTGTTCCTCGACGGCGTTTCTGATGTCGTGGTATTGGTTTTTATAGAACTCCATGCCTTCGAGAAGGTATGGGCGACGTGTGTATCGATCACCAACCCTGTGTTCGACTGACTCCTTGTTGACATAATAATCGAAGAGGCGGGGATGTTCAGCTTCGAGCCTGGCGTCGACGATCTCGCGGACATACTCTGAGTCCGTGCCGGAGCGCATATGGCCCCAGAGTACGTGCATCATGTTGTTCGCGTAGTCGTGTTTATCCGTCAATATGTCTTCTTCCATTTGCCATATGGCTTTTTCGGCCGGATCGCGGAGCGATTCGATGATGCCGGGTTTCTCCACACCGTGTTGAATCAACCGAATTTTGAGACTACTTGCGGCCTCCAGCCGGCGGGTGCATTCCGCGGCCAGCTGCTTCATGGCCTCGCCGTTGAGTTCCGACCGGACGTGCCGGTATTCGTCAAACATGGTTTCATGCCGTGGCGTCTTGGCGGATACGGGAAGGTTTTCGTACCGTTCCACCAAGTCGGGGTAACCTTGACGAAGGTGTGCGTCAATCGCGGCGGCGACGGTCGGCGCGGATGTGCCGAAGCGCACGTCGAGCTGACATTTGTCGTGGGCGAGCTTATCCTCCTCGTATCGTTCGTCGGAGAGGGCGCATTCCTCCCGGTGGGTTCGCAGAGCTTCCCCTCGGGTTCTGGCGATGTCGCGCAGGCGGGGCGGGTTGTTGTATATTCGCGCGGATCTTTCCGCACTTTCAATCCGCTGGCGTTCCGCATTTTCGAGGGCTTCCTCGGCTCTCTGGAGATAGAAGTCCGTGACCATTCCCTTTACGTTCTCAAATTCACTGACGAGGGCTTCGGGATCCCTCAGCCGGTCATATTGGATGATCTGCTCTTTCGTGATGACTTTTTCGCCAAGTTCGACGATGGATGGCGCCGATCTGGCGTAATCCGTGCGAATCTTGTCGAACGCGTCCAGAGTGACGGTGTATGTATCGGTGAACGTGACGCTGTATTTGTTGCGCTCCTCGTCGTAGGCGAGGTAGTTGAGGACGATGTCGTAGGCGTCGCCGACCTGCGGCGGGCCGGGCGGCGTCCCGTCGGAGATGATGTCCATGCCGCTGTCGCGGGTGAACAGGGTTTTGTCGCCATGCCTGAAGCTGATGTAGTCCTCGCCGTTCGTCATGTTGACGAAGGCCGAGGTAAATGCGGAATGATGTTCAATTTCCCGCGTATGTTTATCGTAAG